>DATMZX010000313.1:0-12916 GCA_035573235.1 Gemmatimonadales bacterium | reverse complement strand
CACGGCCGCGTTGATCATCGCCCCGTCCATGTTCTCAGAGGCCATGATGATCTCCACACGCGGCAACGCGGTGTTGTTGTCGACGGAGAACTCTGACGTGGTCGTGTTCTTGCCCACCGGCCCACGGTAGAACTCGGGCTGCCCGTACGAGACGGTGCCGATCAGACCCGAGATCGGGGAAAGAAAGGTCTGTACCGCCGTCGTGCTGGTTTTGGTGAGTGAGCCCGCGCCGTGGATCCAATCATTGACCACCACGAGTACGCCGCGACCTGCTGCCTGCGGGCTCGCGGCGACGCCGACTGCATTATAGAAATTGAGCGGACCGTCGGCCGAGAGCGCCGTGGAGGGGCGCATGGAACCGGTCAGCACCACCGGCTTGGTCGATTTCACGACGAGGTTGAGGAAGTACGCCGTTTCCTCGATGGTGTCCGTCCCGTGCGTGATGACGACGCCGGCGACGTCTGGCTGCGCCAGCAGCGCGTTGATCCGCGTCGCCAGCTTGATCCAGACCGAGTCGTTCATATCCTGCGAGCCGATATTCGCGACCTGCTCGCCGCGCAGGTTGGCGAGTTTCTTGGCCTGCGGCACGGCCGCGAGCAGCTGCTCGACGCCGACCTGACCGCTGGTGTAGCCGGCTTGCACGTCACTCGAGGCCGCGCCGGCAATGGTCCCGCCGGTCGCGAGCACCACGATCGTCGGCAGAGCGCTGCCTCTTGCCGTCGCAGGCACCTGTGAGAACGCGATCGAGCTGCCGATCGCCAGCAGTGGTACGAAAACGAGCACTCGCATCTGACCCTCCGTCGAAGTGATCATCGCGATCTCAGCGTAGGAAGCGCGGGAGGACTCGGTTACTAGACCTTGGGGCATGGGATCGGGAGGGGCAAGAAAAAAACAGATCCCTCGCGCTCGCTAAGCGAGCACTCGGGACCTAGTTGCCCCTCCTGGGATCGAACCAGGACTCTCCTGATCCAGAGTCAGGCGTGTTGCCAGTTACACCAAGGGGCAGCAATGCGAGTGGAGCTGAGGGGGCTCGAACCCCTGACCTCCTGGGTGCGATCCAGGCGCTCTCCCAGCTGAGCTACAGCCCCGAACGACGGGCCCGGAAAATAACCCCCCTACATCTATTCTCCAAGCAACTCTCCCAGCGCGCTGAACCGCGGCACCTGGTCGCCGAGCACCTTCAACGTGGCGGCGATGGGTATAGAAAGGAAGACGCCCGGAATTCCCCAGATAAACCAGAAGAACATCACGCAGATCATCACCGCGAGCGGGTTGAGCTTGAGCCGGTCGCCATAGGCGTAGGGGGAGATCACGTTGTTCTGCAGCGTGGTGATCACGAGATAGAGCGCGGGCCCGAGCAGGATCTTGCCCGTGCCCGAGAACGCTGTGAATCCGGTCACCAGCAGCAGTGCCACGTTGATCGCGCCGCCCACGTAGGGGATGAACTCGAGCGCGAACGTGAGCACCCCCCACATCAGGGGATCGGGCATGCCGATCCACCACATCGCCAGGCCGACGCCGATGGCCTGGACAAAATTGATCAACGCCGTCACCACGAGATAGCGCGCGACGATCGACTCCGTCTGATGCAGCACGTCGCTCGCGGTGCGTTTCTCGTCGGGGCCGGGGACGACCTTGATCAACTTGCGAAACAGCGTGTTGCCCGCGGCCAGCATCAGATAGAGCAATACCAGGACCTCGATCAGGCCGGCGAGAAACGCAGTGCCTTGCCCGAGCACCGTCGCGACAAAGGAGCCGCCAACCACCCCCCCGCCGCCCGACGGCGGGGATGCCGGTGGAGATGCCGGTGCCGGCGCAGGCTTGCGATGCGTGGAGTCGGGCTGCTGCGCGGTCGAGTCGCGTCCCGCCGCCGCTTCGCTCACGCGGCGAAACGGCGTTCCCATCTCGTGGATCTTCACGCGCGCCTTCGCGATGCTTTCCGGCGCGCGCTCCATGAAGCCCCCGATCGGTCCGGACAAGCCGAACCCGGCGACCACGATCAGTCCCAGCGCGGTCAGTGAGACCAGCGCGGCGCCGAGCGCGGTGGGAACGTGAAGTCCCTCGAGAAAGCGCACCACGGGTCGCAGCAGCGCGTGAAAGCACAGCGCCAGCGCGATGGGAATGAAAAACTCGTGGCCGAGCGCGAGCGCGGCGATCACGACAACGCCCGCGATGAGTTGGATCGATAACGGGGAGCGATTCGACGGCATGGAATTACTACCCCGCGAAAAGCCGCTGCGTCAGCCTCACGATCTAGTCCCAGGCGTCTATAGATCCGTGCAGTTGGCTGGGTATTACCGGTCTACGATGGGGTGTATCGATTCACCTTACTGGAGGATCAACCGGTGCTCTCACTCTTACTCTCGACGCTCCGTCTCTCCGCGCGGTGGGGCCAGTGGTATCTGCGCTCACGCACGACGCTCTGGCTGATTATGATGGCGCGGTACGGGTTACAGTCGATGCTTCGGGCTCGGTGAAAGGGACCCTACCGCCCTAACGCCTTTCTCAAATTGTTGATCAGCCCGTCGAACATCCGGCGCGAGTTGCGGCGCCGGTAGAACTGCCCGTTGAGCCACGAGCGAAAGCCCGTCGGCACCCACACGTGCTTCAACGTGACCTTCGTCGATCCTCCCGCGAAGCTCAAGCCGAAAAACGTCTTCGACCCCGCGCGATGGTAGATCTCGACCCAGCCGAACGTGTGCGGCACCTGGAAATCGATGATCTCGATGACCGACTCGTGGCGGTTGTCGTCGCGCTGAAAGGTGAGCTTGAAGCGGGCGCCCTTGCCGGCGCGCTCGGTGGTCGTCGCTTTGACGCCGATGCAGCGCGGCAGCCATTCGGGCATGCGCATCGGATCGGCGATCAAAGCGAAGACTTTGTCGATCGGAGACGGAACGGTGGCGGAGTACGTGAAGGACACTGGACCCATGGGGCGGAGAATATAACTCACTCGGCGAACGGCACATCGACCTCCAGCCCATCCCGGGCAACACTCACATTTGGAAAGACTTCGCGCGCCTCGCGCACCAGCTCGTCGGCGCTGATCGAGTAGCGGGCGGAGACGTGCGACAGGACGAGGCGCTTCGCCTTGGCGGCCAGCGCGACCTGCGCGGCTTCCTTCGCGGTCGCGTGGCCGGTGTCGCGCGCGCGATCGCGCTCTTCCTCGCCGAACGTGGCCTCGTGAATCAGAAGATCGGCGCCCTGCGCGGCATCGACCGTGGCGGCGCATGGCCGCGTGTCGCCGGTGAACGCGACGAGCCGGCCGGGGCGCGCCGGGCCAACGAGGTCGGACGGCCGGACGGTCTGACCGTCGGACAGTTGCACGTCCTCGCCTTTCGTGAGCTTCCCCCACAGCGGGCCTTCGGGGATTCCCATCGCGCGGGCTTTGTCGACGTCGAAGCGCCCCCGTCGCGCATGCTCCCGGAGCACGTATCCGACCGACGGCCCGCCACCATGCTCTGTCGGGAACGCGCACACATCGTACCCGTCCCTCTTCCCCCTTCCCCACCCACGGTGTCACCGGCTTTGACTTCGAAGATCTCGACCGGAAACGGCACGCGCTCGACGCCGAGCGTCAGCGCCGTGCCGAGCACTTTCTTCGCGCCTTTGGGTCCGTACAGGAACAGCGGCTCGGGGCGGCCCTGCAGGCCGAGGGTGCGGATCAGTCCGATGACGCCGAGGAAATGATCGGCGTGAAAGTGAGTGAAGAAGATTTCGGAGAGCGCGAAGCTCACCCCGTAGCGCATCATCTGGCGCTGGGTGCCCTCGCCGCACTCAAACAGAAGGGTCTCGCCTTCACGATGAATGGCAAGACCCGAGACATTGCGCTCGACGGTCGGGCGCGCCGCGGACGTACCGAGGAAAGTGACGGTTAGAACAGTTTCACCCTCACCAAACCGGGCTTCATGTACTTGTCGGGGTGTTCCTTGAGATCGGTGAGCAGCTCCGTGAGTGCCCGCGACAGATCGGTGAGGTTCCGGTACATCATGCTGTCGCTCGCCATTTTGCCCAGCGTCCCCTCGCCGCGATTCATGCGAGTGAGCAGCGTGTCGAGCTGCGTCGTCGTATGCGACAGGCGATCGGTCAGCCGGGCCAGGTTGCGCGAGACGGAATCGATGCTCGCACCGGTGCCCGAGCCGAGCATCGAGTCGACCCGCTGCATCACCTTCTCGGTGGCCTGCAGGGTGCGCGTCGTCTGCTTCACGAACGGGCCGTCCGGCATACCCGAGAGCGTGCTCATCGCGCGCTGCGTCATCACCAGCGTGTTGTGGATGTCCTCACCCAGCCGGTCCGACACGATGTTGGCGGCGTTTTCCATCAGCTCGTTGGCGCGGGTCGCGACGCCCTGCGCCACATCGGTGATATCCGGCGCGTTGGTCCCCGTGATCACTCGGCCCTTGGCGAGCATTTCCTCCCGCGCGCCGGGGTTGTAGTCGATGAACTTGGCGCCGAACAGATCCATCGAGCCGACCGCGGCGCTGGCATCGATGTGCGGCGACACGTCCTTGGAGATCTCGAGCCTGACGCGCACGCTCTTCACGCGCTCGAGCGAGACGCTGGCCACCCTGCCCTTCTTGACGCCGGAGACCAGCACCGGATCGCCCTGCTTCAGACCGGCGACGCTTTCGAACATGACATCGATCGAGATGCCGCTGGTGCGGATCGACCGGCCGGTCAGCCAGAACAGGCCGACCAGAACCACCGCGACGCCGACCAGCACGAACGCCCCGACCCCGACTTCCTGCTTGTACGAGAGGTCCACTAGCGGGCTCCCTTGATGTCATACCCTCCGGAGCGTCTCCGCGCCGGAGTCTCGAATGTCAATTGACCGGCCTGAATCACCGCCATCTCCAGATCGCGCTCCAGGAATTGCTGCACGATCGGATCCTTCGACGCGATGATTTCCTCGGCGGTGCCCACGGCGCGGACCTTCGCCTTCGACAGCAGCGCGATCCGGTCGGCGACGCGGAACGCGCCGCGCACGTCGTGCGTCACGACCACGCTCGTCACGCCGATTTCCTGCTGCAGCCGCTCGACCAGCGAATCGATCACGTCCGCGTTCACCGGATCGAGACCCGAGGTCGGCTCATCGTACAACAAATATGTCGGTTTCCCGGCGATCGCACGGGAAATGCCCACCCGCTTGCGCATGCCCCCCGACAGCTCGGACGGATACTTGCGGCCGACGTCGTCATTCAGGTTCACGAGCCGCAGGCACTCCTTCACGCGCTGGATGCAGTAGTCCTTGTCGGCGTACAGATCCTCGTCCGTGATGCCCAGGCGGATGTTCTCGAACACGTCCATCGAATCGAACAGCGCGCCGTTCTGGAAGACGTAGCCGATGCGGCTCCGCAGCTTCGACAGCTCCTTGCGACCCAGGAGCGGCACCTGCAGGCCATCGACCCAGACCTCGCCTGAATCGGGCTTGATCAGGCCGATGATGTGCTTGAGCAGGACGCTCTTGCCGGTACCCGAAGGGCCGAGCAGCGCCACCGTCTCGCCGACCTTCACTTCGAAATTCACGCCGTCCAGCACGACGTTGTCGACGAAGCGCTTGGAGACGTTCTTCAGCTCGATGCTCATTGCGCCGTGCCCAGGATCAGCTTCGTGAGAATCGTGTCGAGCATCAGCACCGTTACCGACGCGGCGACCACCGCCTGCGTCGTGGCGCGTCCGACCCCCTCGGCTCCCTGCTGGGTGTTGAATCCGATGTAGCACGGAATCACGGTGACGGCGGTGGCGAACGCGAACGACTTCACGATCGAGTAGTACAGGTCCAGCGGTCTGAAGAAATAACGCGCGCCGAATTCGAAGTCGGCATACGACAGCCCCAGGGACGACTGCGCGGTGATGTAGCCGACGAGAATCCCGAACCCGTTGGCGAGCATCACCAGCACCGGAATGGCGACGATCCCGGCCAGGATGCGCGGCAGCAGGAGATGGGTGACCGGCGAGCGCCCCAGGCTCTCGAGCGCATCGATCTGCTCCGTCACGCGCATACTCCCCAGCTCGGCCGCATACCGTGCCCCGATCCGGCCGGCGAGGATGAGACCGGTGAGCACCGGGCCGAGCTCCAGAATCATTGATTCGGAAATGATCCCGCCCGCGACGTACAGAGGCAATTGTCCGGTGAACTGGTAGCCGGCCTGCAGGCTGGTCACCGCCCCGGCGAAGCCTGCCACGAGCGTCACGATGAACAGGCTGCCGTACCCGAGGGCGTAGGTCTGGTCGATCGCGCGGGGAAACCAGACGCGCCATTCGGCCAGCCCCCGCGCGAGATCGACGAGCATGAACCAGAAGCGCCCCGCGTGGCTCGCGCTACGCAGTGACCACCGCCCGACATATCGCCGCAGGTCGAGGGCGGCGGTGAGTGCTCTCATGGGCTTGTATCTTGTGTAGGCATGGCCACCACGTCTACCCCTGAAAGCCGAAAACCCTTTATTCGCAAGCTCTTGGCCTGGTACCGCCGGGCGGCGCGCGACTTACCGTGGCGTGCTACGCGCAATCCCTATGCCATCCTCGTCTCGGAGTTCATGCTGCAGCAGACGCAGGTCAGCCGCGTTCTGGAGTTCTACCCGAAGTTCTTGAAGCGATTCCCGACGCTCGCCGACTTGGCGCGCTCACGGCCCAAGGCAGTCATGGAGGCGTGGGAGGGCCTGGGTTACTACGCACGCGCCCGCAACCTTCATTCGCTGGCGCGAGAGCTATCGGGTAGCGGGTATCGGGTACCGGCGGAGCCTGTTGAACTTCAGAAGCTCCCCGGTGTGGGCCGGTACACAGCGGGCGCCGTCGCGTGCTTTGCGTACGAGAAGCCGGTTCCAACCGTGGACACGAACGTGAAGCGTGTACTCGAGCGCGCGTTCGAGCCGAAGGATGTGTGGGCGTTCGCCGCCGCGATCACGCCGAGGAACGGCAAGACGGCGTGGAAGTTCAATCAGGCGCTGATGGAACTGGGAGCGCTGATCTGCCCCGCGCGAAAACCGAAGTGCCCTGAGTGCCCGGTGCGGGCGGAGTGCCGGCTAGGATCGAAACAGCGTGCCGGCGAGGAGCGCCAGCAGCGCAAACACGCCGGCCAGCGTCGAAAAAATCGCCTGCCTGCGGCGGAGTCCCGCAAAGCTCTCCGGTAGCTCGCCGCGCGGATCGAGATCGATCCGGCCGAGCCGCGCGGCCGTCGGCACGGCGATCGCGATCGCGACGAGTGCTCCGAGAAATCCGAAGATCTGCATCGCCATCAGCCAGGTGGGAACGGTCGCGCCCCGGAAATAGGGGACCGACAGCACGAACCCGCTCACCACGACCAGCACCGCGCCCGTGCCGACCAGATTGCGCATGACGATCGACATGATCCGGTAGGCCGCGAGCCGTTGCTCGGGCGGGAAGTACTTCGCCGTGATTCCGCTGAGCATGACCGCGAGACCGCCGCCGAGCCAGGCCGCGAATCCGATCACATGAACGAACAGCCACAACCCTCTCATGTGCGCATCAGCACTTCCGGCAGCGGCTGACGGCCGGCAAATCCGGCATCGAGCTCGTGCCAATGCGTGATCCGCTCTTCCCCGGACTTCCAGCACCACAGGATCTCGCGCTCCTCGAGGTAGCCGTGGAAATCGACGAGCCCTTCGTCGAAGCCCTTGAACTCGCAGCCGATCTGCTCGAGCTCGCCGAGGAAGTCGTTGATCTTCGCGGCCATCGCGTCGATCTGGTTTTTGAGATCGAGCTGCTCCTGCGACTCGCCCCACTCGGGACGCGCCTTCGACGCGACGAGCTCGTACTGCGCGACGAGGTCCTTCCACTGCGGGTAGACCACCATGATGTCCTGCACGATGCGCTTGACCAGCGGCAGCGTGCGATTCGCTTCGGCGAGTGTGAAGAGCTTCCGGCTCACGCGAACACGATTCCCTGCACCTCTTCGGGATGCGGAATGAAGCCGACGACTTTCTTGTCGCCATCGAGCACGACAATCGTGGCGCGCACGTGATGATCGGTGGGATCGATCTGCTTCGCGACCTTGAAGCCCTTCAGCTCGGTCTCCGGCTTCACGACGGGCGTATCGGTCCTCGCGTGATCGGCGGCGGAGCAGTCCGTGGGGTCGTGGCCGGCGCCGAGGCACCGTGCCACGATGTCGCGATCGGAGATCGTGCCGAGGTAGCGGCGGTCCTTCGGATTATCGACGACGGGCACCACGGAGATGTTCTTGACGCGCATCAGCGCGGCGACTTCGGACGACGTGGCGCCGGCGGCCGCGACAATCACGTCGGTGATCATGATCTCGGAAGCGCGCATTGAGCCTATCCTAAGGCTCTTTTGGTCGTCTGGAAACCCATCTCCATGTAGGCCTGCGCCCGGTCCGCCGCGAACGTCGCCTCGCGCTCGACCACCGCGCGCACGTAGATCAGCTTCGGCCCGTCCTTGGGCCACGCCGCCACCTCACGCTCGGTCTGATCGGCCATCATGGCCCACAGCGCCTCGCCGTGCGTGCGAATGACGCGGGGAATCTTGAGCTGCGCCGCACTGCCGGCCTCCGCCGAGTGCTCATCGAAACCGGGTCCAATGTGAATCGCGACGAAGAGGTCGGCGTCCGGCTCCAGCTGCCGTGCGGCATTGAGGGGCAAGACGGCGCGGAGACCGCCGTCGGCGAGGCGCCGGCCGTCGGCTTCGAGCGGCGGGAAATAGAGCGGCAGCGCGCAGGTCGCGTACAGCGCATCCTCGAGCTCGATGTCGCGCCCGCGCCGGTCGAACTCGTGCCCGCGCCGCTCGCGCCCGCCCAGCAGCAGCAGCTCCCCGCTTTCGACGTCCACGGCGGTCACGGTGAGTGGGATGCGCAGGTGCTCGAAGTGCGTCTTCGGAACGAGGCGCGCGATCGCGCGGCGCAGCGCCGTCGCCGGAAACAGGCTGCGCGTGAACAGCCCTTTGACGAGCACCATCGGATCGAACGGCGCGATGTCTTTGCGCCGCAGGCTCATGGCGCGGCGCCGGATCTCTTCGTACGGGGTGCCCGCGGCGATGGCCGCGCCGATGACGCCGCCCATCGAAGTCGCGACGATGTGACTGGGAACGAGATTGGCCTGCTCGAGCGCCCGATACGCGCCGGCATGAGCGATCGCTTTCGCTCCGCCGCCCGATAAAACGAGGACGACCTTACTCACCCTTCCCCTGATCGTAGCGGCGCTCCATCACGCGATTGGCGCGGCGCTTGGCGGCGCGATCGTAACGGCGTTTTTCGTCGGCGGTCTCGGGCACGATCGGGGGAACCTCGGTGGGCTTGCCGTTCTCGTCCAGCGCGACGTAGGTGACATAGCAGGAATTCGTATGCTTGCGATCGCCCGTCAGCACGTTCTCCGCGAGCACCTTCACACCGACCTCCATCGAGGTCCGGCCGGCGAAGTTGACGCGGGCGACCGCGGTCACCAGCTCGCCGACATGAATGGGCTCGCGAAAATCGACCTTGTCCACCGACACGGTGACACAGGCGCGATGCGAGTGGCGGATCGCCGCGACCGCCGCGACGCGGTCCACCAGGGCGAGGATGTGCCCGCCGAACACGTTGCCCATGATGTTGGCGTGATGCGGCATCATCAGCTCGGTGAGCGTCGCTTCGGAATCGTGCGGGTGACGGCCCTTTTGTGACATCAGTAGTCCACCGGTCTCAGGTAGAATTCCCCGATTGCCGTCTGCGATACCACCGCCACCGTGGGCAGCCGGCGCTTCCAGTGCGTGGAGTCGAGCCGTTTGCGCACGATTGCGACTTCCTTCTTGCTGAAGCCGTTCGGCTCTTCCCCGCGGATCAGGTGATAGAGGATACGGTCCGCGACGGCGTACGATACGCCCAGATCGCCTTCGTCGGTCTGGCCCTTGATCAAGTCGGCCGTGGCCGGTTTGCCGACGATTTCGTCCGGCACCCCGACATGCCGCGCCAGTTCCCACACCTGGCTCTTGAACAGGTCGCCGAGCGGATTTACGGGCGGCGCGTCGTCGCCATGCCAGGTGAAATAGCCGAGCAGCCGCTCCGATTTGTTGCTCGTCCCGAGCGGCAGCGCTTTATGCGCCGCGGAAAGATCGAACAGCACGATCATGCGCTCGCGCGCCATGATGTTGCCGAGCCGGTGCGGATCGGCGCCGTCGATCTGCTTCAGATAGCCGTCGACGGCGGCGGAGATGTCGATCGTCACCGTGCTGATGCCGAGCCGGTCGCTGACGAGCTGGGCGTGCTCGAGGCTCTCGGCGCTCGAGGTGCGATACGGCATGCGCACGCCGATCACGTTCTCCTTGCCGAGCGCTTCGACCGCGAGAAACGCCGTGAGCGCCGAGTCGACGCCGCCCGAGAGGCCGACGACTCCCTTCTTGAAGTCCCGGCGCCGCACGACCTCGTCTTTGAGAAAGCTGACCAACCAGCGGCGCGTGAGCTCGGGGTCGATGGCGAGTGGATCGGGTTCGGAGATCTTCGGGGCGACGATGTCGACGTGCGTCGTGCGTCGTGCGTCGTGCGTGGGCTTGCCGTTAGGGGCAGGGTCGAATTTCACTTTTTGCGAATGCTTGTCGCCGCTCAAGCTTTTCGTGAGAACGGGAAGCGCACTCTGCAGATCGGACAACAGCGGCGAGTCAGACCGCGCGGTTGTCAGCGAATCGAGATCGAGCTCCGCGGTGAGCAGGGCTTCTTCGAACAGCGGCCCGCGCGCGACGATACGGCCGGTCGGATCGATCACCACCGAGGCGCCGGGAAATCCTTTGCCGCCCTCGAACCCGACGAGGTTCGCAAGCGCGACGAACACGCCGTGCTCCTCGGCGATGCCCTGAACGATGCGCTCCCACCGCACCACGGATGTGGGCAGCTCCTCGCCGAGCCCGCGCGCGGGCGAAGCACTCGGCACGATCAGGAGCTGGGCACCCTGAAGCGCGGCGACGGTCGCGGCCAGGGAGTGCCACGCATCTTCACAGATCAGGATCGCGGCTTTGCCGCCCCAGCCGGTGTCGAACGAGCGCACGCCCTCCTGGCCGCGATCGACGAAGCGCTCCTCGTCGAACACGCCGTAGGTCGGCAAGAACACTTTGCGATGCACGTGACGGACCTCGGGTGTCTTGTCCCCCAACGTCACGTACAGGCCGGAATTGTAAATGTGATTCTGGAACTGTTCGTAGAATCCGACGACGACGTCGATCGTGGGTCCCTTGTACGCGGCGGCGAGATCGCGCACCAGTGTCCCCGCGGTGACCGCGAGCTCCTTCACGCCACCTTCGACGAAGTAGCCGGAGGTCGCGGTCTCGGGGAAGACAATCAGGTCCGGCTTCGGATCGAGCTTCACCGCCTGGCTCACGACCGCGCCGATGCGCGCGACGTTCTCGGCGTACTCGCCCTTGGTTGGCCGGAATTGGGACAGGACAATGCGGACTACGGACATGCTGGAAAGATAAGGACGGTATGGCGGTATGGCGGTAGGACGGTAGTCTTTTACCGTCCTACCGTCCTACCGTCCTACCGTCTAATGGAAGGTCACTCCCAGCCCGAAGTGATAGAAGTTGTGGCTGAAGCCGTTGTCAGGATGACCGTAGACCCATTGCAGATTCGGAACGATCGAGACATTCGTGCCGACGCGGAGATCGTAGCCCGCGCCCAGCGAGAGTCCCGGTCCCGTGGATCCATCGCTGCTGCCACCTTGGCTCGCTTCGACGCGCGAAAGGCCCAGGCCGCCGTTCAGGAACAGGCCGCCCGCGGGTTTCGGATAGTAGTAGGCGTTCAACGAAACGTTGCCCGCGGTAATCGTGGCGCCGCCTTCCGACTTCGACCAGCCGACCATCTCACCACCGAGCAGCAGGTGTGGGTTGATTGTGCCACCCATCTTGAGGCTGCCCGTGTAGGAGCTCTCGCGACCGAGTCCAGTGCAGCCGTCGCACGAAATCCCATACGAGCCCCAGCCAAACCCGAACCCGATCCAAAACCCTTTTCTGGTTTGCGGTTTTTGCGCCGACAGCGCCGTCGTGCCGAGCAGCAGCAGGACGGTCGCCAGGGCGAGACCGCGCGAGATGTGGCGCATGGTTCTCTCCGGGGTAAGAGGCGTTTCAATATTTGAGATTGGTTCGCCGAATTCCAGCGAATCGCGGAACTCATTGCATCACATGGGTATGTAGAAACCCATGCGTCTCTCACTCCGGTTCGTCATTCCGTTACTGCTGGCCCTCGGCGCCTTTGCGTACGCGGTGGTGCCGCTCGTGGACAAGCTCACGGCCAGGTGGTTCAGCCGGGACCTCGATATTCGCGCCAACTTCGTCGCAAACGCGGTCGAGGAGCCGTTGCAGGATCTGTTGCGCGTGGGAAATCGCCGTCGGCTCCAGCAGTTCTTCACGCGCATCACCCAGGATGAGCGCTTACTGGCGGTCGGGTTCTGCCCTCTGGACGGCAGCGAGCCGATTGCGACCGCGACTTTCCCTAGGGAAGTCACGTGCGCGACGCTCGACCGCTTTGCCAGTTCGAACGGCGGGATCCTGCAGACGGAAAAAGGGCCGGTGAACGTTTCAGTGCGGCCGCTTGCCGCCGCGCCGCCGGAGGGCCCGGACACCCTGCCCATGTTGGCCGCGAACTTGGGCCGGCTCGTGCTCGTGCACGACATGAGCTTCGTCGCGCGCCGCAGCCAGGAGACGCGCGAGTATCTGTTCCTTTTCTTCGTCGGGCTGGGCGTGATTGTCGCGCTCATCACGGTGGTGATCGCGCAGTTGTCCTGGCGCGGCTGGATTCAGGGACTGCGCGGCTTGATGCGGGGCGAGGCCTTGTTCCAGGCTCCCGGGCGCGCGGGACCGTTGCCCCTGCCGCCTGCGGAGCTCCGACCGATCGCGCACGACCTGCGCCAGCTCATCGAAGACATCGACGCGGACCATCGCTCGCGGGATGAGGACCAGCTGCTCTGGACTCCGTCGACGCTCCGGG
>DATMZX010000312.1:0-8254 GCA_035573235.1 Gemmatimonadales bacterium | reverse complement strand
CGCGCGGCCCGCGTCTTTGCCGACAAGGGCTACCACCCCACCACCATGCGCGACCTCTCCGCCGCCAGCGGGATGTCGCTCGCGGGGATGTACTACTACGTCCGGGGCAAGGAGGACCTGCTCGCCCTGATCCAGGAGCGCTGCTTCACCCGCGTCCTGGAAGGCGCCAGGCAGGCCGTGGCGAAAGCCGCCGATCCGCACGAACGGCTGCACGCCTTCATCCGGCATCACGTGACGTTCTTCGCGCAGCACATGGCGGAAATGAAAGTGCTGTCGCACGAGGCCTCGCCGCGGGCGGTGAGCGGAATCAAGCGGCGCTACGTCGATCTGCTCGAGTCGATTCTGAAAGAAGCCGCGCCCGAGCATCACGCGGTGGACCGGAGCGCCGCGACCTACATCCTCTTCGGCATGATGAACTGGATCTACAACTGGTACGATCCAGCCGGGGCCATCGATCCCGACCGGCTGGCCGATCTCATGGCGAGCATTTTCCTCGGCGGATTCGTCGAGACTCATTCGGAGGCTAAGTAAATCCATGGCGACTATGACTGAACCGCAGGTGAAAGCCCTCGTGACGTACCGCGCCGAGGACGGGCTCGCGATCATCGAGCTCGACGATCCCCCGGCCAATACCTATACGTACGAGATGATGCGCCAGTTGGACGAGGCGATTCTGCGCGCGCGCTTCGACGACTCAGCGCACGTGATCGTGATTCGCGGCCACGGCGAGAAATTCTTCTCGGCCGGGGCGAACATCGCGATGCTCAACAAGGTCACGCCGCGGTTCAAGTACTTCTTCTGCCTGCACGCGAACGAAACGCTGAGCCGCCTCGAGCAGACGCCCAAGCTCACGATCGCCGCGCTCAACGGTCACTGCGTCGGCGGCGGGCTCGAGATCGCGATGGCCTGCGACATCCGCCTCGCCAGGGAGAACGCCGGCAAGATCGGGCTCCCCGAGGTGAACCTCGGCGTGCTGCCGGGAACGGGCGGCACGCAGCGACTCGCCCGCATCGTGGGCAAGACGCTCGCGATCGAGATGATGGTGAAGGGCGAGACGTTCTCGTTCGATCGCGCCAAGGAGCTCGGCCTCGTCAACGAGATCTTCCCCACCGACTCCTACTGGGACCAGGTACTGCTGTATGCCAAGCAGTTCTGCCCGCCGCACAAGGCGTCGAAGGCCGTCGGTCTGATCAAGCGCGCCGTGCAGTCGGGCGCCGAAGTGCCGTTCGAGTACGGTCTCGCGATCGAGCGCGAGCTGCAGCAGCAGCTGTTCCAGAGCGAGGACGCCAAGGAAGGCATCGCCGCCTACAACGAGAAGCGGGTGGCGGAGTTCAAGGGGAAGTGAAGACCGACCTCTTCATTAATAACGAGTGGCGGCCGGCGAGCTCCGGGAAGCGCTTTGCGGTCGAGAATCCCGCCACCGAAGAGAACCTGGCCGACGTGGCGGCCGCGGACGCCGCCGATATCGATAATGCGGTGCGTGCGGCGAAGACCTGTTTTGAATCGGCCGCGTGGCGGGACATGTCGGGCCGCAAAAGAGGCAAGCTGCTTTTCAAGGCTGCCGATCTGCTCGAGGCGCGGCTCGATGAAATGGCCAGGCTCGAGACGGCACAAAACGGCAAGACGCTGTTCGAGTCCAAGATCGAAATCGGGATGACGATCAACACCCTGCGCTATTACGGAGGGTGGTCCGACAAGATCGTGGGCGACACGCTGCCGGTGGACGGCCCCTTCTTCACCTACACACTGCGCGAGCCGATCGGCGTCGTGGGGGCGATCGTGCCGTGGAATTTCCCGCTCAACATCGCCAGCTGGAAATTTGCCCCGGCGCTCGCGGCCGGATGCACCGTCGTCCTGAAGCCCGCGTCCGAAACGCCGCTCACGGCCCTCCTCTTCGCCGAGATCGCGCTCGAAGCCGGGTTTCCGGCGGGCGCGTTCAATGTGGTGCCGGGGGGCGGCTCGACCGCGGGCGCGGCGCTCGTGCGCCATCCCGACGTCGACAAGATCTCGTTTACCGGTTCCACTGAAGTTGGCCGGCAGGTGATGAAGATGGCCGCCGAGACGAACAAGCGTGTCACCATGGAGCTGGGCGGCAAGAGCCCCAACATCATCTTCGCCGATGCCGATCTGAAATCCGCGGTGCGCGGCGCGCAAACCGGAATCTTCTACGGCAAAGGTGAAGTCTGCGCCGCGGGGTCGCGCTTGCTCGTCGAAAAATCGGTGCACCAGCAGGTGATCGAACAGCTCGCCGAGGGCGCGAAGAAGATGACGCCCGGCGATCCGCTCGATAAGAACACGCGGCTCGGCGCGCTGGTCTCGAAGAAGCAGCAGGAGACGGTCCTCTCCTACATCAAGAAGGGCCTGGACGAGGGCGCGCAGCTCGTCGCCGGCGGCAAAGCGGCAAAGCCAAACGGCAAGGGCTACTACGTCGAGGCCACGGTGTTCGACGCCGTGCAGCCCGAGATGACGATCGCGCGCGAAGAGATCTTCGGTCCCGTCCTCGCGGTGCTCACGTTCGACGGTTTCGAGCAAGGCGTGACGCTCGCCAACAACACGATCTACGGGCTCGCGGCCGGCATCTGGACCAAAGACATCCAGAAGGCGCATCGCGCCGCCAAGGCCATCCGCGCCGGGACGGTCTGGATCAATTCGTACAACTTCTATGACTCCGGCGCGCCGTTCGGTGGTTTTAAGGCATCGGGATTTGGCCGGGATCTCGGTCGCGAAGCTCTGGATGGTTACCTCGAGACCAAGACCGTTTGGGTTGGCTTGTGAGTGAGGCGTACGTTGTGCAGGCCGTGAGGACTCCCGTCGGAAAGCATGGAGGCTCGTTGGCCAACGTGCGGCCGGATGATCTGGCGGCAGTTCCGATCAAAGCAGTCGTCGAGCGGTCCGGAGTCGATCCCTCCTCGATCGATGACGTCATCCTGGGATGCGCGAACCAGGCGGGGGAAGACAATCGCAACGTCGCGCGCATGGCCCTGCTCCTCGCGGGGTTGCCCGTCGAGGTGCCCGGGCAGACGGTAAACCGGCTGTGCGGGTCCGGTCTGCAGGCCGTCGCGAGCGCGGCGCAGGCGATCAAGGCCGGCGAAGGCGCGACGTTCATCGCCGGCGGCGTCGAGAGCATGACGCGCGCGCCGTACGTGATGATCAAGCCGAGCGAGCCCTTCAGCCGGAAGACTCCCGAGATGGCCGACACGACCGTCGGCTGGCGGTTCGTCAATCCAAGAATGAAGAAGGAATGGACGATCTCGCTCGGCGAAACGGCCGAGGTCGTCGCCGAGCGTTACAAGATCAGCCGGGCCGACCAGGATGCGTTTTCGGTGGAGAGCCAGCGGCGCGCGGAGAAGGCGCTCAAGGAGTGCGTGTTCACGCAGGAGCTGGTTCCTGTTACGCTCTCGGATGGCTCGGTTTTCGCAAAGGATGAGTACCCGCGGGCCGGAACCACGATGGACTCCGTCGCGAAATTGAAGCCGGCCTTCAAGAAGGACGGAACGGTCACGGCGGCCAGCTCGAGCGGCATCAACGACGGTGCGGCGGCTCTCCTGATCTCGAACGACAAAGCGAATGCGATCGCGAGAATCGTGACGACGGCGGTGGCGGGTGTCGACCCAAGCTGCATGGGACTCGGCCCGATTCCCGCCACGCAGAAAGCGCTGAAGCGCGCGGGCCTATCGATCAAGGACATTGGCCTGATCGAGCTGAACGAGGCGTTCGCGGCGCAGGCGATTGCTTGCATCCGTGAGCTGAAGCTGGACCCCGAGAAGGTGAACATCTACGGCGGTGGCATCTCGTTGGGTCATCCGTTGGGCTGCACCGGTGCGAAGATCCTCACCACGCTGGTCCACGCCTTATCGCGCCGGAATACGCAGTTCGGTCTCGTCACCATGTGCATCGGCGTTGGGCAAGGGATTGCGATGATCGTCGAGCGCGTCTGATGGCGGCGTACGATCGCATTCTCGTCGAGATCAGTGACCACATTGGGACCGTCACGCTCAATCGGCCCGAGAAGGCCAACGCGTTCGATCCCGACATGTGCGACGATCTGCTCGAAGCGCTGCGGATGGTGTCGAGCGCCGATCAGGTGCGCGTTATCGTGATCACCGGCGCCGGCAAGACCTTCTGCGCGGGCGCAGACCTCGGCGTGCTCGGCACCCAGGGCGAGCAGCTCGTCAAAGCCGGCAAGGACATCGTGCTCACGATCCGCAACGCGCCCAAGCCGGTACTCGCGGCCGTGAATGGGGCGGCGGCCGGCGGTGGCGCTAACCTCGCGCTCGCGTGCGACTATCGAATCGCCTCGGATCAAGCCTCGATTGGACAGGTATTCCACAAGCTCGGCCTCGGGCCGGACTGGGGCGGCAGCTATTTCCTGCCCCGCCTCACCAGCGTCTCGAAGGCGCTCGAGCTGGTATGGAGCGCGCGCATAGTGCCCGCGGCGGAGGCGGCGCAGCTGGGCCTGTTCGATCGCGTAGTGGCTGGCGGTGCGCTGATGGCCGAGGCGACGAAGCTGGCGAAGCAGTGGTCGAGTATGGCGCCCCTCGCGGTGCGCAAGGCCAAAGCCGCGCTGTATCGCTCGCTGCACGGCACGCTGGACGAAATGCTCGACGTGGAGATCGACGATCAACAGGCGCTGTTTGCCACCCCCGAAGCCCGTCAACTCATAAGGAACCGCTGATGGTCCGCAAACTTCACAACTTCGACGACTGGATCGACTACTTCAAATACTGGCAGGACTCGATCGGCCTGCCGCAGGGCGATCTTCGCAAGTACGGGTTCGAGGCAAAGTTCGGCGAACCCGAAGTGACTCACATCGAATTCGGCCATTACAAGGGCCAGCGCAAATGGCCGACCGTGATGCACATCCCCGATCAGCGCATCCGCGACGCGCTGCTCAACCTGATCGTCTACCAGGGCGACACGGAGTTCGCGTCGGTCGAGCAGCAGCGCAACCTGCTGCACCACGCGCCCTCGGACTACGACCTGCTCTCGCTGCAGCGCGTCATGACCGAAGAGATGCGCCATGGCTGGCAGATGTCGTACCTGCTGTGCCAGCACTTCGGCGACGAAGGCAAGCGTGAAGCCGCGAAGCTGCTCGAGCGCCGCGCCGACGAAGGCGAGCGGCTGCTCGGCTCGTTCAACGAGATCGTCGACAACTGGCTCGATTTCTTCACCTACACCCAGTTCATCGATCGCGACGGCAAGTTCCAGCTGAAGATGCTGTCGGTCTCGGCGTTCGATCCGCTGTCGCGCTCCATGGGGCCGATGCTGAAGGAGGAGTCGTTCCACCTCGGCACCGGCAACAACGGCCTGCTCCGCATCGTGAAGGCCGGCAAGATGCCGCCCGAGGTGATCCAGCGCTTCTTCTATAAGTGGATTCCCACGGCGTTCGATCTGTTCGGCACCGACAACTCGTCTTCGGCGCACTGGGCGTACGTGTGGGGCCTGAAGGGTCGCTACGACGAGCGCGAGAATCCCACGAACGGCGGCCCCGAGGTCGACAAGAGCAAGCTCAACGAGCTGGCGCGCAATCTGTACCGGCAGGAGATCGTGAAGCTGATCGAGCGGCTCAACATGTTCATTCCGGAGCGCGAGCGGCAGCTCAAAGTGCCCGATCTAAAATTCAACCGGCGGATCGGGATGTACGCGCATCAGAAGTTCACGGTCGACGGCCAGCCGCTCGACGCCTCGAAGTATCAAGCGTACCTCGAGTCGGTGCTGCCGCGGCCCGAAGACATCGCCGTCGTGCACGACATCGAGCGCGAGCCGGACTGGATCGAGCCGAAAAAAGCCGACAGCCTGAATCAGTGACGAAGCCCCTCGTCATCGCCCACCGGGGCGCCTCCAGCATCGAGCTGGAGAACACGCTGGCCGCGTTCCGCGCGGCGGCCGGTCAGGGGGCCGACGGTGTGGAGCTCGATGTCCACGCCACCATCGACGGCGAGATCGTGGTGTTGCACGATCCGTCGATCATGGGCCTGCCGATCGCGCAAGCCCGAATGCGCGATCTCTCGCAGCTGCGGCTGCTCAATGGCGAGCCGCTGCCCACCCTCGCGCAGGCGCTCGAGACGCTGGATCAGCTGAAAGTGTTTGTCGAGGTGAAGGTGCTCGATCCGCGCTGGGACGAGCGCCTGCTGGAAGTGCTCGATCAGGGTCCGAATCCGTCGGGGTATGCCGTGCACAGCTTCGCGTTTCATGTCGTGCGGCGGCTGCGCGAGAAACGGCCCTCTCTGCCCACCGGCGTGCTCTCCGAGGTCGAGACCCGCCATCCGAAACAGACGCTGGGCGACGCCAAGGCACAGACACTCTGGCAGGAGACGTCGACGCTCGACGAGGCGCTGGTCACGAGCGTGCACGCCATCGGCGCCGAGATCATCGCGTGGACGGTGGACAATCCGAGCGACATGGAACGCCTGGTGAAAGCGGGTGTCGACGGGATCTGCACCAACCATCCGGAGCGCGCCCGCCCCATCGTCGACGGCCGAGGGAAATGACGCAGCGGGTCGCCGTCATCGGCGCGGGCACGATGGGGCGCGGGATCGCCTACGTCGCCCTGTTGGCCGGGTGTGAAGTCCGTCTGCACGATGCCCAACCTGGTGCTGTCGATCGAGCGGTGGGATCGATCGACGAGCTGTTTGTGAAGGGCGTGCAGCGCGGCAAGCTTTCGGCCGCAGATCACGCAGATTCTGAAAAGCGATTGCACGCAGATGAGACGATCGACGGCGCCGTCCACAGCGCTGACGTGGTGATCGAGGCCGTCGTCGAGGATTTGAGCGTCAAACAGCGGTTGTTCGCCGACGTGGAGCGCGCGGCGCCGGCGGAAGCGCTCCTCGCCTCGAACACCTCTTCCCTTTCGATCGCGCGGATCGCCCAGGGCCTGCGCCAGCCGCGGCGCCTGGTGGGAATGCACTTCTTCAACCCCGTGCACGCCATGAAGCTGGTCGAAGTCGTGACGCACGACGGCAACAACGACGTCGCGCAGCGCGCCATCGAATTCGCGCGCGCGCTGGGCAAAGAGCCGATCGTGGTGCGCGACTCGCCCGGGTTTGCGTCGAGCCGCCTGGGCGTGGTGCTGGGCCTCGAGGCCATGCGGATGCTCGAGCAGGGCGTCGCGAGCGCGGAAGACATCGACAAGGCGATGGAGCTCGGCTACAACCATCCGATGGGGCCGCTCAAGCTCACCGATCTGGTGGGTCTCGACGTGCGGCTTGCCATCGCCGAGTATCTGCACGCCACACTCGGCGACGCGCGCTACGAGCCGCCGCAGATTCTGCGCGACAAAGTGAAGCAGGGTGAGCTGGGCCGGAAATCGGGAAAGGGGTTCTACACCTGGAGCGACTGAGCCGCATCACCGACGTCCACATCCACATCCAGCCCTGGCGCGACCTCAAGCCCAAAGTCCAGGACGCGATGCGCAGGGGCAAGGAAGATCACTGGGAGTTCCTGATCTCCTTGATGGACGATCCCAAGGCGCTGCTCGAGGTCATGGACAAGTCCGGCGTGTGGCGCGTCGGCCTCGTCAATTATCCGAGTCCCGACATCATGGGATTCGACGACTCCACCAATACGTTCGCGGCGAAGTACGCGAGCGCCGATCCCAAGCGGCTGCTGCCGTACGGCGGCGTGCACGCGCGTTTCACCAAGGACCCCACGGGCGACGTGGACCGGCTGATCGACCAGGGGATTCGGCTGCTCAAGATTCATCCGCCGCATCAGAACTTCCCCGCCAACGCCTATTCCGACGGGCTGGACGCGCTCGGCAAGATCTACCGGCGCTGCGAGGAGCGCGGCCTGCCGGTCATGGTGCACACCGGCACGTCGATTTTTCCGGGGGCGCGCTCCAAGTACGGGAATCCAATGGAGCTCGACGACGTCGCGATCGATTTTCCGGCGCTGAAGCTCGTGATGGCGCACGGCGGGCGGCCGCTCTACATGGACGAGGCGTTTTTCATCCTGCGACGTCATGGCCAAGTCAGGCTCGACGTGTCGGGCATTCCGCCCTCGAAACTGCTGGAGTACTTTCCCCGCCTGACGGAGATCCTGGATCGCGTACTGTGGGGCACGGACTGGCCCAGCCCGGGCGTGAAAGACCTGCGGCAGAACATCGATCAATTTCTGGCGCTGTCGCTCACCGATGCGCAGCGTCGCGCCATCCTCGAAACCAACGCGCTCAAGCTCTTTCCGGAGACCTGATGGGACCATTGTTACTGCTGCTGATGGTGCAAACCGGCCGCGTCCCCTTCGAACAGTTCACACT
>DATMZX010000311.1:0-10712 GCA_035573235.1 Gemmatimonadales bacterium | reverse complement strand
CAGCGCGACGGACGTCTGGCCCGCGCGGGCTGCGGCGTGGCTGCTCGATCGTGGCGATTCGTGGGGCGCCGCGTTTCCGTCGTCGCACGTCGCGGCGTCGGTCGTCGCGACGGGAATGGCGCTGCGCTACTGGCGCGCCTTGGGATTGATTCTACTGCCCTTCACGATCGGGCTCGTGATGGCCGTGGTGTACGGCCAATTCCACTACGCCATCGACGCGCTGAGCGGCCTGATCGTCGCGGCGTTGATGCTGGGAATCATGCAGACGGCGGAAGCGGAAGCGCCCGAATCGGTCCCGCAGGGTCTAGTGTCCGACGTGTGAGTGCTCCATGTGCATGTCCATCGGCATGGGCTCGGCCGGCTGCTTCTTGCCCATGAAGTGCTTCAAGTCTTTCCGATAGAGCGAGTCGCCGGGATTGGTGCTCGGCCATGCGGCGTCGCGCTCCGGGCTGAATAGCCCACCGACCACACCCATCCCGCCCTCGGGAATCATCTTCCCCGTCGGATTGTCGTAGAGCACGCGCACGCGATAGCGGTGGTCGGGCCTGAGCCGCACGCCGATCCCCGTCAGACTGTAGAACTTGCCCATCGGCACCGCCCCGGGCTCTCCCGGCGCCGCCGGCGCCGGCTCACCGCGCCACAGCCGCTCGCCTGTCGTGGCATCCCAGAACTCGATCGCCTTTCCGTAGACGTGCATGTGACCGCCGATGGCCACGAGCTTGCCGGCGACCGCGGGGCTTCCTTCATACGCGCGCTCGCTGTGGCCGGGCGGCAAATCGAACGTCTTGTCGCCCACGGGGAACGCGACGTCGAGCTGCCAGGGGAGGACGGAGAACAGCGGCCAGGGCCGGCCGCTCGGCACATACGCGAGGACGAGACGGACCCGCACGCCATGGTAATCGGTGTTGGTCGGGTTGTGCAGCATCGCGTTCGCGAGGATCGGCTCGTGCGCGCGGATCGGGGTGCCGAACAGCAGCCACGGCATCCGGATTTCTCCGGTCTCACGCCCCGACGCGAGGATGCGGCGCGAGATCGGCAGGAACAGCTCGCGCTCGTTCGGATTCATGACGTTCATGTGGTGCAGCAGATCCAGCGGCAGCTGGCGTCCCTGGACATCGACGATTTCGGCGCGCACGGCATAGATCGATCCATCGACTGGAAACTCGGCGAGCGAAGCGGGCTGCTTCACCATTCCGCCGGCGGGGAGATCGACCGGCGGCAATTCCATGAGCAGCTCGCCCCGGTTCGATCCCACCGTGATGGTCGTCCGCTCCAGTGACGAAAAATCATGATTGTCAGTGGCGGCTGGCCCGCGCCGGTGTGAGGGCGCGGCCCCGGCATAGCCGGCGACGGCCAGGCGGAGGACGGCCAGGACCACGAACCAACGTGGGCGCATCGAACGCTCCCTTAGCGAATCAGCGGTTCAGTTGTAGCAGCGAGTCTCGAAAACGGAACACCGTCGAGGGTGACGCCGGACGGGACGGTCACGCCGAGGCGTTCCAAAACAGTCGGCATGAGATCTACTGTACGGATCGGCACTTCGGGAAGAGCCACGCTCGAGGCGATCGGCACTTCCATATGCTCCGCAATCAGACTGCCGTGTCCGGACTGATGCGCCGGGATCTCCCAGGGACCGCGGAAATCGGTGCCGGGCTGCGCTGCCAACACGATATCACCTGCCCGCGTGGCCTGAAAGAGCTGGAGCAGTTGGCGTGGCGCGTCAGGCAAATTCGTCTCGCGGCTGCGCATCAGCATGTCTCGATCGTCCACCTCAAGGTAACCGTTCAGCTCGAGCGGGTCGCCCTCCTCGGGCGTGTAGCGAATTAGCCCTCCTCCGTCGTCCGTCAGCCGCGCCCGCGCGTCTCTCGTTCGCACCGTGACACCGCCGTCATCGGCGCGACACGCGGCCAATCGAACCGCGGACATCTGCAGCAACCGCTCGAACAGGTCTTCGGGGATTTCGGATTCCGTGCGCGGCTGCGCTCGTCCGGAGCGCGGCTCGACGTACAGCTGGACACTCGCATTGCCCGAAACCATCGCCGCGACCCGTGGCTGCCGTCGCCACACATGCGCGGGATGGCGCAATGTCCGCAGTCCCGCCTGCTCCAGCAGAATCGCGACGTCGTGGTGCTCGCGCATGACCGTCATGCCATGATCCGAAACCACGAACACGGCGGGAAGCTCGCCGCGCCGCGCGACGCGCTCCATGAAGGCGCCGAGAGCGCGATCGACCAGCCGGTAGCTCTCGAGCACCGCCGGATGCAGCGGCTCCTCAAGATGCGCGATGCCGTCGATTCCTGGAAATACGACAAAGAGGAAACGCCACGACTCGTCGGCTGCCGCAAGCCACGCTTTCGCGACGGCGCGATCGAGCGCCTGGTAGGTCCCGAAGTAATGGGCCGCGGCCCCGAGCGCCACTCGCATCCCGGGGATCCGGTTGGCGCCCGGGCGCAGCCCGCGCGTGAGCGGGCTACAGATCGCGATGCTCTCCGGCACGAGATCGAACACGGAAGGTGCAGGCGCGATATCGCTATTGAGCCATCCGGCCTGCGGTCCACAATACGAGCGGGCCGCGCGCCATTGCGCGCGCCAATCGCCGGCGGCTTCCCGGCGGTCGAGCCAGCGAATTCCGGGAACATTGACACTGCCTGGGTAGCGACCGAACAGGAACGGGATGTACGCGACGCCGGTGGTCGAGGGAAATACGGTCGTGCCGGCGCTCAGGCCGCCGGGCTCGATCACCCAGCGCGCGAGATTGGGCAGCTCGCCGCGCGCGAGCAGCGCGCGCAACACATCCACGCGCGCGCCGTCGATCAGCACGAGCACGGCTCGCGTCATCGTGCCCAGCACAGCCCGAGGGGCCTGCAAAAGACCGCCGCCAGGATGATCGCGGCGGCGAGCAGGATGACGACGACGGCGGGCCAAATCTGATGCGACGGCCGCGGTGCCCACAGCGCGCGCTGAAAGGCCGCGGCGTCCCGCCAGCGGCGTCCCGGGATGGGACTGAGCGCGCGCATCAGCACGCGCTTCAACGGACGCGGGACACCGGTCCAGTCGGCGGCTGCGGGCTCGGCGCCCGCCACCCAGGCGCGGCCGGTCACGGATTGATAGAGCACGCCCGCGACCGCGTACAGATCCGCTGGTGCAGACGCCGCCGGATGAGCTCCGGCCGCCGGCAGTAACGTCGCGCGCCCCTGCTCGAGGACGACGGT
Source organism: Gemmatimonadales bacterium (assembly GCA_035573235.1). Classification (GTDB taxonomy): domain Bacteria; phylum Gemmatimonadota; class Gemmatimonadetes; order Gemmatimonadales; family GWC2-71-9; genus 20CM-2-65-7. Next base: position 7,500 of record DATMZX010000311.1, on the reverse strand, counting down.
CTCCGCGCTGATCGCGCCGTGCGCGCTCGGCCGCGTCTCGAGCACCGCCAGAAGTGCGCGGCACACCTGCGTGGCCTCCCGCGAGGACAGCGGTCCGAGCCGGAGCCGTTGCGCGAGCGTTTCCCGTGACGTCGTCGTCATGCGCTGCCGAATCTAACGCAAGAAAAGCGGCCCCGGCGATCACCGGGGCCACCTGTTTTGCTCGACGAAGACATCGTTACTCGACGGTGATGGCGATCTTCATGCCCAACGTCTGATGCGGCGTGCAGTAGCCCTTGTACGTCCCCTTGGGGGCGTTGGCGAACGACACGTCGTAGGTCTCGTTGGCATTCGTGAGGAACGGGCCGGAGAGGTTATCCACGGTGTTCTTCATGTTGGCGTTGAGGACCGCGGCGGCGCCGGACGGGATCGAATCCTGCCAGAACGCGATGTTGTGCGGGCCACCCGACACGTCGATGAACCGCACGGTGGTCCCCGGCGCGATTTTCAGCGAGCTCGGCTCGAACGCGGCATGCGTGCTGCCGTTGCCGGTCATCTTCACTTCGACGACAGCGCCGGACGCTGCATTGCTCGCCGCGGGCGCCGCGGGGGGTGCGCTCATTTGAGACTCATTCTGATCGCCCTTTTTGCCGCCACAGGCGAGCGCGCCGATGGCAACGACGGTCGTGAGCAAAGCAAAGCGCATTGCTGGAGTCCTCCGGAGGGGTGTGCTTGTGAACTGTTTCACAACACGGGGCAATATAGAGGGGGGTCGCGAAAACGGGAGGCCTCCAAAGGCATTGCGTTTCAGGCCTTAACTCCAATATTGGGGCGCCTTTTTCCGCCTACTCAACCTCTTGGAGGACTCCCGTGCGCAGCAGTCTTGTGGCGATCGCCTTGGTCGTGAGTCTCGCGACGAATGCTCAGGCGCAGAATTCCTGGCAAAACGAGTTCGGCATTCAGGGCGGGTTCACGCGAATCGTCTTGGCCGGCGCCGGCGGCGATCCGACGGATGTGATCAGTCTCCCCGGATTCAACCTCGGCAGCCTCATTCCGTCGGCGGCCGGTCTCTATTTCACGATCCCCGCGAGCCGCAAGCTCGCTGTCGAAACCGATGTCGCGTTTTCCCAGTTTTCGTCCGGATTGACCGCGACGCTGCTCACGCTGGGCGTGCGCGGTGATTACGCGGTGACGCGCCATCTGTATGGCGCCGCCGGCGGCGCGCTCGCGTACAACAACGGGATCGCGAACGCGACGCAGCTGGGTGTGCAGGCCGGCCTCGGTTATCGGTTCGGGCTGTCGCGCACACTCAATGGACGCTTCGAGGCGCGGACCACGTTCTACGCCAAGACCGACAACACCGCGCCCGTGAACGCGTATTCGGCGCTGTTCGGCGTGTCGACGGTGACCAGCCGTCCGCGTTCGGCGCGCAGCAGCTCGGCGGCCTCGGCGCACCGCGCGTGGCGACCGGCACTCGGCATCTCAGGCGGATATGCCAGCGTGACCGCCATTGGAACGGGCACGCTCGCGGCGCTGGCGTTGCCGGGATACGGCAGCGCGCTGAGTGCCTCCTTGATCCCCGAGGTGACACTCCCGCCGACGATCTTCGCGATCATTCCCGTCGGCAACAAGATCGCGGTCGAGCCCGCACTCGATATTCATCGATTCCAGGAGAGCGGCACGACCAGCTTCAGCGGCAATGTCGCGGCCCGTCTGAACTATGCCGTCCACGGAGGCTGGTACGGAGCGCTCGGCGGCAATCTCCAGTACATCAAGCAGACCGGCGCCAGTGCCGCGACGCGGACCGGCGTGAACCTGGGCTGGGGGTATCGCTTCCCACTGGTCGCCGCGCTGGGCGGGCGCTTCGAGGCCAACTACACCATGTTCGGCAAGAACACCGACCTGGGCCTCGTCCCGACCAATACGTTCGGGCTGATGTTCGGCGTGACGATGCCCCTGAAATAATTTCCAATGTTTTTCGATGCGCGCGGCCCCCGGTTATCGGGGGCCGTTGCGTTTTGGGCGGGTCGCGACGACACTAACTGCCTATGGCCGACACGACACTGCCCCAGATGCCGCCGCAGGAGCTCGCCGAGCGCCTGGATCGCGGAGAAGCGCTCCAGGTGCTCGACGTGCGCGCGACGGAGAAAGTCGCTCGGGGCCATATCGCGCTCGGACCGGAGCTCGAGTTCCATGCCCAGCCGAATTCACAGCTGTTCGCCATGCCCGACGTGAAGGACCTGCATCTGGACGCGTCGCGGCCCATCGCCGTCGTCTGCAATCACGGGAATTCGAGCAAGAAGACGACGGCGTTCCTGCGCGAGCGCGGCTACGAGGCGTATTCGGTGATCGGCGGAATGGCGGCGTGGGAGTCCGTCTACGTCGCGCGCCGGTTGGCCCCCACGGCGTCGCTTTCGCACGTCCTGCAGCTCGATCGCGTGGGTAAGGGGGCGCTGAGCTACATCCTCGTGAGCGATGGTGACGCGGTGATCGTCGATCCGGGCCGGCATCTGGAGCGCTACGACGCCGTACTGACCGAGCTCGGCGCGACCCCCGCGGCCGTGGTCGACACGCATGTGCATGCCGATTATGCGAGCGGGGCCGCGGCGGCCGCCGCGCGCTGGCAAATTCCGTACTTCCTGCATCCGGACGACGCGATTTCCCCGTACGACTCGAGACCGGGGAAGATCACCAATCAAGCGCTGCGAGACGGCGACACGATCGCCTTCGGTCACGCGACGCTGCGGGCGGTGCACGTGCCGGGCCATACCCTCGGCAGCATCACGCTGATCGCCGACGAAGGGCTCGCGCTCACGGGGGATTTTCTGTTCGTGCAGTCCATCGGACGGCCCGATCTCGCCGGCCGCTCGAGCGAATGGGCCAAGCTGCTGTGGCAGAGTCTCGAGCGCGCGCGGCGCGAGTGGCCGGGAGAGCTGTTGATTCTGCCGGCGCACTACAGCAGCGAAACCGAGCGCCGCGCCGATCGGGCGGTCGCCGCGCGCTTCGATGTCATTGCGGCGACCAATCCGGTCGTGGCGATTCAGGATGAACGGGAGTTTTTGAAGTGGATCGCTGATCATCAGACCAGCTTTCCCGAGGCTTATCGGACTATAAAAGAAGCAAATCTCGGCCTGGTGGAACTGTCGGACGCTGATGCTGAAGTGCTGGAATCAGGGCCGAATCAATGCGCGGTGGGGTAGGCCTCAAGCTGTAAGCTCATAGCTGGAAACCACTTCGCCGTCTGTGCAACTGGCGTCTCCTCTGGCGTCTCTCATGGCGTCCTTAACAAGAGACCACCATGCAGAGCCATCGCCTCCTGGGAGCCGTCATCCTCCTGGCCAGCGCACTTGCCACTTCACTCTCGGGACAAGGGTGGGTCGATCCCGTCCGTCCCGTCCCGCCGACCAACATCACCGGGCGTATCGAACGCCTGCGCAGCGCCGTTCAAGTCAGCGTGAGCGGCCGCGTCGCGCGCGTCACGGTCGAAGAGTGGTTCCGGAACAACGGCCCCACCATGGACGAGGGGATGTATCACTTCCCGCTTCCAGGCGAAGCGGTGTTCTCGAGTTATTCGCTGTGGCAAGGCGACCAGGAGCTGCGCGGCGAGGCGATGGATGCCACGCAGGCGCGGTCGATCTACGAGGCGATCGTGCGTCAAAAGCGCGATCCGGCGTTGATCGAGCTGGCGGGCCAGGGATTGATTCGCGCGCGTGTGTTCCCCATTGGTCCCGGGGAGACTCGCAAGATCACCCTCAAGTACACGCAGCTGCTCGACCGCGCCGGCGACGCCTGGCGCTTCCGCTACATCGGCGACAAGAGTCGTCAGAACGCGCCGCGCAGTTTCCACATGGAGATCGATAGTGCCGCCCGCTTCGGTGATCCGTACTCGCCGACGCATCAGGTGCAGGTCTCGCGGCGCGACAATCGACTCGAAATCACACTCGCGGACGGCTCGGCGGGCGGCGATTTCGAGCTGCTCATGCCGCTGGCTCGTGGGCTCGTCGGTCTCTCACTCCTGCCTCACCATCCGGCCGGTGAAGACGGCTATTTCATGCTGCTGCTCGCGCCCGGCGCGGCCGATGCCGCCGCGCTGCGCCGCGATCTCGTGGCCGTGATCGACGTGTCCGGCTCGATGTCGGGCGAGAAGATTCAGCAGGCCCGCAGCGCGCTCATTCAGCTGCTCGGCTCGCTGCGCGAGGGCGATCGATTCCGGCTGGTCGCGTTCTCCGGCGGCGTGCGCCGCTATGCGCAGGGCTGGACCACCGTCAGCGCTCAGGCGCGTCGCGACGCCGAAGGATGGATTCGCGGCCTCGAAGCCGAAGGTGGGACGAACATCGCCGGCGCGCTCACGGAGGCGTTCGCCGAGGCGCCTGCTGAGGAGGCGTTAGGCGTGGTCGTGTTCTTGACCGACGGCCAGGCGAGCACGGGGGAGACCGATCCTGAGCGCATTGCGGAGCGCGCCGAGCAGGGCCGCGGGCGATTCCGCGTGTTCTCGTTCGGGATCGGTGACGACGTGAATACGTACTTGCTCGACCGGCTCACCGAGCGCGCCCGCGGCACGACGGAGTACGTGCGCCCGGGCGAGAACATCGAGCACGCGGTGGGATCGCTCGCGGCCAAGGTCGCGAGTCCGGTGCTGACCGACGTGTCGATCGACGGCGCCGGCGTCGAGCTGTACGACCTGCAGCCGGGGAACCTCCCCGATTTGTTCGCGGGCGATGAGATGGTGGTCTTCGGCCGCTATCGGGGCGCCGTGAGCGGGGAGCAGTCGGTGACGGTGCGCGGGCGTCGCAACGGCCGCCAGGAAGAGTTCCGCACGACGTTCGCCGATCGCGACAACGACAACGCGCGCTACATCGAGCAATTGTGGGCGGCGCGGAAGGCCGGGGCGTTGTCGCGCGAGATCCGGCTGCGCGGCCAGACGCGTGAGACGCTGGACGCGCTGAAGCAGCTCGCGCTGCGCTATGGGATTCTGACCGAATACACGTCATACCTGGTGCAGGAACCGAATGTGGCGTTGCGGCAGGAACGCGAAGATCGTCTGATGCGCGCCCCCGCGGCGGCGCCGGCTAACCGGGCAGGGTCTGGCGCGGTGGCGAGAGCCGCGCGCGACAAGTCGATGGCGGATGCGGCGAGCGTGGCCGCCATGGAGGAAATCGACGTGACGGGCTTTGACGGAAATCGGCCCCGCTCGGGTGTGAACCCGACGCAGCGGGTCGGCGGCCGGCTCTTCATCATGCGCGACAGCACGTGGACCGACCTGGGGCACGGCGACTCATTGCACGTCGTGAGCATCGCCCCCTACAGCGAGGCCTACTTCGCCCTGCTGCGGGCGCTGCCCGACCTGCGCGAAGCCGCCGCGCTCGAGCCGGCGGTGCTGGTGGCCGGACGCCGCGCCAGCATCAAGATTGCAGAAGGTGGCAAGACTCGGTGGGGTGCCGGTGAATTGGAACGCCTGGTTAGGGAGTTCCGGGGATAGGAATTGCATGCCCGACGACATCGCCGAAGTGTACCGCAACACCTATCCCGCGCTCGTGCGCTTCCTGTACCGCAAGGTCTGGGACGCCGAGCGCGCGGAGGATCTCGCGCAGGAGGCGTTCGCGCGCGCGCTCGTGCATCGCCCCGAGAATACGCGCGGCTGGTTGTTCGTCGTCGCGGCGAACATGGCGCGGGATGAAGCCCGGAAGGCGCTGCGCGAGAAACGCCACCTGACGCTGCTCAAGAGCGAGCCGGATGCCACCGAGGTCGCGCCCGAGGAATCGATCGATGCCAGCACGCAGGCGCAGCGGGTCCGCGTGGCGCTCGAGCAGCTGACCCCGCGCGATCGCGAGGCGCTGCTGTTGTGGGATGCAGGAATGTCATACGACGAGATCGCCACGCAGACCGGCCTCGCGCGTGGCGCGATTGGAACCACGTTGGCGCGCGCGCGCCGGAGACTGGTCGAAGCCTATGACGGGGGACAGGAAGGAGGACAGCATGTCGCACGTGGATGAGGGCACGCTGCACGCGTACCTCGACGGCGAGCTGCCTTCCGGAGAGCGCGCCGCGCTCGAGTCGCATCTCGCGCAGTGCGCGAGCTGCCGGGCACAGCTCGCCGAGGAGCGGGCGCTGTTCGAGCGCGCCACTGCCCTGCTCGGGTCGACGCGACCCGCGGAGCGGGCCGTGCCCCCGTTCGAGCAACTGCGGCGCGCGCCGCGCCGCCCCTGGCACCTGCGGACCGGATTCGCATGGGCGGCATCGCTCGTGCTCGCGGTTGGATTTGGCTACTACCTCTCGGGCGCGCTCCAGCCAGCGTCGCAGCCAGAGGCGCAGCCAGAGGCGCAGCCGGTGGCGATGGCACAACAGAACCGGCCCGCGGACAAGGCCGCGGCCAGCGAGGGCCTGAGACGCCGCCAACAGAATTCGGGGGCGATTGCCTCTGCCACTCCGCCGCCTGACGCAAATCCGCGCGGCGCGGCGCCACTCCCGCTCGACACGGTCGTCCGAATCGGCGACACGGCTCGCCCGCATGAGGAAGCCGGCGTGACGGCGGCGCCGGCCGCGGGTGCCGCGAGTCTCCTGGCGGCGGCGCCAAGCGCCCAGCGGGCCGACACCCGGTCGGTGGAGAATCTGGTTTCGACGGCCTGGCCGGCGATCAGCCGCGGCAAGGCCGCAGCGCTGCTCGGCGACAGGCCCGTCGGCGTCCCCGGTCTCGCGACCCGCGGAATCCGCAGCAGTCCCACCGGCGACGGGACGGTCGTCGTGGAGCAAGCGCTAGATTCGAAAACGGTGATCCAGATCTTCCAGCGGCCGGCGAGATCGGCCGAGGTCGATGAGCTCGGAGCGCGGGAACGCGCCGATCGCGTGCTGGCGCGATACGTGGGACGGCTGCGGGTGGAGATTTCGGGACCGGTTTCCACGGATTCGCTGAACAAACTGCTCGAGCTGGTCGAGCCGCTGCCTTAGGACTCTCCGCGGCGCCACGCGATCAGCTCGGCAACGACGCTGACCGCGATTTCCTCCGGCGTGACAGCGCCGATCGCGAGACCGACCGGCACTCGCACGCGCTGCAGGCTCTTCGCCGGCACGCCCGCCGCTCGCAACCCCTTGGTGACGACGATCTTCTTCCGCTTGCTGCCAAGCAATCCGACGTAGCCCGCCGGCGAGGCGGCGATGCGCTCCAGGATCAACGCATCGTTGCGATGGCCGCGTGTGGCGATCACGACGGCATCCGCCGCCGTGAGCGGGTAGCGCGCGAGCGCCGCTTCGACATCGGCCGCGAGCACGTCAACGCCCTCGGCAAAGCGCGTCCGATCGGCATACTCGGCACGGTCGTCGATGACGACGACGCGGAACCCGGCGGCCGCCGCGCCGCGCGCGATCGCGGCGCCCACGTGCCCGGCGCCGAATACAAGGACTCGAGGGGCGAGCAGCAGCCGCTCTTCGACGTAGCGGCCGTCGCGCGATAGCGATGCTGCGGATCCTGTCCGCCCGGTGCGGAGCGGCTCGAACGTTTTGATCGGCAAGTCCCCGCCCCACTCC
>DATMZX010000310.1:0-2431 GCA_035573235.1 Gemmatimonadales bacterium | reverse complement strand
CGCGCCTGACGCCACACAAAGTCGTGGGCAGACGCCAGCTCGGGCGAGTCCGGCGCGACGCGATGGACGAAAATGTCGACCCCGAATCCGCGTGCGCGCAGGTTGCGCACCAGCTCGGCGCTCCGTCCCGCGATGCCCGTGCGCGCGGGCGGAAACGGGCTAAACCAGGCCAGCCGCATCACGAAATGATTGTGATAGCATTCGGGGGTTGAACGGTTGAGAAAAGATTCACAAGCGCATGCACGTCTGGCTTCCTATCATTATTATGATCGGCCTCGGCACCGGGTTCGCGGTCGTGAACATCGGTCTGTCGCAGCTGGTCGGTCCGAGACGTCCCACTCCCGAGAAGCTCGCACCATACGAGTGCGGCATGCCTCCGGTGGGCGACGCGCGGGAGCGTCAGCCGGTCAAGTTCTACCTCGTGGCGATGATCTTTCTGCTGTTCGACATCGAGGTTGCGTTCCTCTATCCCTGGGCCATGGCCATCCGGGAACTGCGGTGGAGCGGGTTCATCCAGCTGCTCGTGTTCTTCGCGATCCTACTGGCCGGATACGTCTACATCTGGCGCAAGGGCGTCTTCGACTGGGGGCACGAGCGGTAACCGCGTATGGCTGACATCGAAATTCCCGTCCTGACCACTACCGTCACCAAGATGGTGCAGTGGGCGCGCCGATCGTCGATCTGGCCGGTGACCTTCGGCCTGGCCTGCTGCGCGATCGAGATGATGGCGATGAGCACCTCGCGCTACGACATCGCGCGCTTCGGCGCCGAGGTCTTCCGCGGCTCGCCGCGACAGTCGGACCTGATGATCGTGGCCGGCCGGCTGTCGCGCAAGATGGCGCCGGTGCTGCGCCGCGTCTACGACCAGATGCCCGAGCCCAAGTACGTGATCTCGATGGGCGCCTGCGCCTCGGTCGGCGGCGTGTTCGACAACTACGCGCTGGTGCAGGGGGTCGATCAGATCGTCCCCGTCGACGTGTTCGTGCCCGGCTGCCCGCCGCGCCCCGAGTCGCTCATCTACGGCATCGTCATGCTGCAGCGCAAGATCGATCAGCAGAAGCTCTACGAGCTGTCGAGCGAGTCGTCGCGCGTGCCCGGCCGGCCCCTCATCATCAACGGATGATGTCGTTCACAGAGCCACGAATAACCATGCGAGCGAGCGTCGCGAGCGAGCCACGCGAACGGAGCGCGCCGGCGAAGCGGCGCGCGAGGGCGCGTGCAGGGGAGTCCGAGGGGCGAAGCCCCTCGGTTGAGCATGGATAGTCATCAGATCGTCGAGGCGCTGCGCGGGATCGCTCCCGACGGCGCCGTCGAAGTCGCGCCCGCCCTCGACGGCACGCCGGCGATTTACGTCGCGCGCGAGCATCTCGTCGAGGTCTGCCGCGCGCTGCGCGATCGCCCCGACCTGCAATTCAGCTTCGCCGCCGACGTCACCGGCGTCGACTTCATGCCGCGCGAGCCTCGCTTCGAGGTGGTCATGCACCTGGTGTCGCTCGGCGTGCCCGGCTTCGGCGACGTGGCCAAGCGGCTGCGCGTCAAGGTGCGCGTGCCCGGCACCGACGCGCGCATGCCGTCGGTGTCGAGCGTGTGGAAGGCGATGAACTGGGGGGAGCGCGAGGTCTACGACCTGTTCGGGATCCACTTCGACGGGCATCCCGACCTGCGGCGGATTCTGATGCCCGAGGACTGGGAAGGATACCCGGCGCGCAAGGACTATCCGGTGCAGATCACGATGAAGCCGAAGGTCTACGAGCCGCTGCAGCTCACCGCGCAGCAGTTCGCGCAGAACCTCAAGGCGGATCGCGATCGGGCGCGGCGGGACTAGCCGTGACGTCGATCAGCCGCGAAGAGGCCACCGCGGTCACCGACGCCGTCTTCAGCGGCACGATCGCGCTGCACGAGCGCGTGCGCCGCCATCCCGGGCTGATCGTCATGGCGTCGCTGGCGATGCGCGAGTCGATTCAGGCGGGTGGGCGGATCCTGGTCTTCGGGAACGGCGGGAGCGCCTCGGACGCGCAGCACTTCGCCGCCGAGCTGGTGGGACGGTTCATGCGCGAGCGCCCCGCCATGGGATCGATCGCGCTGACGACGGACACCAGCATTCTGACGGCGATCGGCAACGACTACTCGTTCCGCCGCGTCTTCGTGCGACAGCTCGAGGCGCTGGCGCGGCCCGGCGACGTGGCGTTCGGCATCTCGACCAGCGGTGAGTCCCCCAACGTCCTGGATGCGATCCGCTACGGGTCGGAGCACGGGCTGCGCACGATCGCCTTGACCGGTCGGGATGGGGGCAGTATCGGTGCCGCGGCGGAGATTCACGTCAACGTCCCCGACCAGAACACCGCGCGGGTGCAGGAAGTACATCGGACGATCATGCACGTCATGTGCGAGCTGATCGAGCGCGAATAAGAAGAGAACGCATGGCTGAACT
>DATMZX010000309.1:0-3325 GCA_035573235.1 Gemmatimonadales bacterium | reverse complement strand
AGGGGGTAAACTGCTACGGCGTACACCCGCGCGACCGAGACACGTACATCCTCTTGGTCGCAGATCCCACCCGCACAGACTCGACCCCACGGGTCGCCATCGAGGTGACGCCGCGCTGGCGCACGCAGATGCGCCAGCGGGGCGAGGACTGGTCTACCGGAGCCCTCACGGAGCGACTGCTGGGCCGCTGGGTGCGAGCCACGGGCTGGCTGCTGTTTGATCGGCCCAACGAGGACGCGTCGCAGCACACGGCAGTCGATCCCTCGCTCAACGCGCGCACCACGGCGTGGGAGCTTCATCCCGTGACGAGCATGGAGCTGGTGGCGGAGCCCTAGGGGATCGACGGAGCGGAGCAGGAGGAACCTTCCAAGAGCCACCGGTCGGATTTGAACCGACGACCGCTCGATTACGAATCGAGAGCTCTACCACTGAGCTACGGTGGCGGCCCCCTAACTTAGCGGCGTGCCACTCCACGCGGTACTCCTACGCGACCTCGCCTTCGCCAGCCTCTCCTCTCCAAGCCTCGATCCCTTCGCGCACGATAAGTGGCAACATCGCCAGCGCGGCCACCGGGTCGGCCCACCACCAGCCGAGCACCGCGTTCAGGCCTAGCCCGAGCAGCGTCGTCGCGGACAACCAGGCGCAGACGATGGTCTCGTGCGCGTCCGCCCTCAGTGCCCGGCTTCCAAGGCCGGCCGCCGCGCCGAGCTTCGCTCGGGCAAGCAGGGGCATCACGATCAAGGAGAGCACCGTGAGCACGATGCCGACCGGGCTCGCTTCAGGACGGTTGTTCGTGAGCAGGAGTCTGGCGGAATCAATCACGATGTAGGCCCCGAGCGCGAGTAGGAGAAACCCCGCCCCCCGCGCGGCGCGACGCTCCACAGTCGGGCCCAAAGGCGCAGAACCCAGTTCAGCCCGCAGGCGCCACCACAATAGCGCCCCGCTGGTCACCTCGATGACCGAGTCGATTCCAAATCCGGTCAAGGCCACGGAGCCGGCAGCGAGACCTGCGGCGATCGCGACGATTCCCTCCAGGGCGTTGTAGCCGACGGTTACGCCCTCGAGCACAACCCCCCGACGCAGCAACGCGACGCGGTCCATACACCTACAGACGCAGCGTTTCGACGAGCGCCGCGAGCGCCGCCGGTAGCTGCCGTTGCCGCGGGTAGTAAAGGAAGAAGCCGGGGAACGGCGGGCACCAATCCTCCAGCACGCGCACCAGCTCCCCACTCGCGAGGTGCGGCGCCGCGCGCTCCTCCGACATGAACGCCAGCCCCACGCCGTCGATCGCCGCCCGGACCATGATTTCCACGTCATCCACGATCAGCGGTCCGGTCACCGCGACGGTGAGGGACTGCTTGCCCTTGTCGAATTCCCACCGGTACACGCCGGCGGAGCCGTGTCGAAAGTTGATGCACTGATGGTTGGACAGGTCACGCGGCGATGCCGGCTTCTCGTGCGACTCGAAATAGCGGGGCGATGCTACGATGGCCGGCCGGTGGTCCTTGGACACGCGGAAGGTAATCATGTCCCGTTCGATGAATTCCCCCAAATGAATGCCGGCATCGAACCGCCCGGCGACGAGGTCGACCCGGCTCTCGTCAGTGGTGATGTCGAGGACGACATCGGGGTAATCACGCACAAATTGTCCCAGCTTCGGTGCGAGCACCGTCGTCGCCGCAATGGGCGACACGACTAAGCGCACGCGTCCCGCCGGCCGGTCACGCAGCCCCGAAATCAGGTCCAGCGCTCCCCGAATGTCGCCGAGTGCCGGGCGCAGACGCGTGATCAGCTGCGCTCCGGCATCGGTCGGAGCAACACTGCGCGTCGTGCGCGCGAGCAGCGGTACGCCAAAGCGGTCTTCCAACCCCCGAATCGCGTGGCTGAGCGCGGAGGTAGTCACACCCAGGCGTTTCGCCGCCCGCGTAAAGCTCCGCTCCTCCGCCACGGCAAGGAACGCGGATAGGACGCTCAGCTGGTCGCGCACCATTTGTGAATATTACTCAATAACCCTTCGCGATTTTTCCGGCTACTCGGGCCCGCGCGGCGCCATTACGATTGGCGTTGAAGGGCAAGAGGGAACACGGATCAGGGAGGTACCATGACTGACAGGACTGGCAAGAAGGTTTGGTTCATTACTGGTGCCGGCCGTGGTATGGGCGTCGCTATCGCCCAGGCCGCCCTGGCCGCCGGCCACGCGGTCGTGGCCACCGGCCGGGACAGCGACGCCGTGGCCAAGGCGGTGGGAACGTCGGGCGACCTGCTGGTCGTCAAGCTGGACGTCACCAACCGCGCCGACGCCGAGTCGGCGGCGGGGGCCGCCATCGCCCGGTTCGGCCGCATCGACGTGCTGGTCAACAATGCCGGCAACTTTTTTGCCGGCTACTTCGAGGAGCTGACGCCGGAGCAAATCGAACGGCAGTTGGCGACGCTCCTCATTGGCCCGATGAACGTCACCCGCGCTGTCCTGCCGGTCATGCGGAAGCAACGCTCCGGACATATCATCACGATCTCGTCAACCGCGGGGCTGGTCGGGTTTGCGTTCTGCTCGGCATACGCCGCGGCGAAGTTCGGCGTCGAGGGCTGGATGGAGTCGCTGCAGCAGGAGGTCGCGCCGTTCGGCGTCACCACCACCATCGTCAACCCGGGGTTCTTCCGCACCGAGCTCCTGGAGCCGGCGTCCGTGACCTACGCCAAGCCGTCCATCGAGGACTACGCCGACCGCACCGCGGAGCAGCTGAAGTGGTGGCAGGCCCAGAGCGGCCAACAAGGCGGCGACCCGGCGAAACTCGCCCAAGCGCTGGTCACGATCGCGAGCGCAACGCCGCCGCCGCGCCGCTTCATCGCCGGCGCCGATGCCATCGCGACCGCCGAGCAGAAGGTCGCCGATCTCCAGGCGCAGATCGCCGCCTACCGCGATCTCTCGACTTCTCTCGCGTTCGACGAGCTCGAGCCCGCACAAAGCGCGAGGTAGACCTCAGGAGGAACGATGCAGACGCGCAAACTCGGAACGAGCAACCTGGAAGTTTCCGCCCTCGGCCTGGGCTGCATGGGGATGAGTTTCGGCTACGGCCCGGCAGCCGACAAGCGGCAGATGATCTCGCTGATTCGATCCGCGGTCGAGCGCGGCGTCACCTTCTTCGACACCGCCCAGGTCTACGGACCGTTCGCGAACGAGGAGCTCGTGGGCGAAGCGCTCGCGCCCGTGCGCGGGCAGGTGGTAATCGCCACCAAGTTTGGCTTCGAGTTCGATGCGAATGGGAAACAGCGTGGACTCAACAGCCGGCCCGAGTACATCCGGCAGATGACCGAGGGCTCGCTCGCG
>DATMZX010000308.1:0-3641 GCA_035573235.1 Gemmatimonadales bacterium | reverse complement strand
CGTTCGACTTCTTCCTCGTCGTCATGACGCTGACGGCGATCGCGAAAGATTTCGGGAAATCGGACGCCGCGGTCGCGCTGTCGCTCACGGTCACGCTGCTGTTCCGGCCCGTGGGCGCGTTCATCTTTGGCCTGATGGCCGACCGCTACGGCCGCAAGATCCCGTTGATGGTCGATCTGGTGTTCTACTCGATCGTCGAAGTGGCCTCGGGGCTCGCGCCGAACTACACCACGTTCCTGATTCTGCGCGCGCTGTTCGGGATCGGGATGGGCGCCGAGTGGGGCGTCGGGGCGTCGCTCGTCATGGAGAAGGTGCCGGCCCGGCTCCGCGGCGTGATGTCGGGATTGCTGCAGCAGGGCTACGCCGCGGGCTATCTGCTCGCGGCGCTCGCGTATCTGCTGGTGTTTCCGCACTGGGGCTGGCGGCCGCTGTTCTTCATCGGGGGGCTGCCGGCGCTGCTCGCGCTGTTCGTGCGCGCGCGCGTCCAGGAGTCCGAGGTGTGGCGCGAGACGCGACACGAGTCGTGGTCGCACCTGGGGCGCGCGATCGCCGGCCACTGGAAGCTCTTCCTTTATATCGTCGCGCTGATGGCGATGATGAACATGGTCAGCCACGGCACGCAGGACATGTATCCGACGTTTCTCGAGCGCGACTGGCACCTGGGCCCCCAGCTCCGCGCCGCGATCACCGCCTTCTCCCAGGTGGGCGCGCTCGTCGGCGGTGTGCTGTGCGGGCTCTACTCGGACCGGCTTGGCCGCCGGCGCACGATCGGGTTGGCGTTGCTCGGAGCCGTGATCACGGTCCCGCTGTGGGCGTTCGCCCCCGGCGCGCCGCTGCTCTGGATCGGCGCGTTCATCATGCAGTTCTTCGTGCAGGGCGCGTGGGGCGTGATTCCCGCGCACATCAACGAGCTCGCGCCCGACGGCGTGCGCGGCTTCCTGCCGGGCTTCGCGTACCAATGCGGCGTCGCGATCGCGAGCCAGATTCCCCACGTGCAGGCGCTGTTCGCCGCGCGCGCGAGCTACGCGCAGACGATGGCGCTGTCGGCGGCATTGGTGTTCGTCGGAGGTGGGGTGATCGCGCTCGTGGGGCCGGAGCGCAAAGGCGTCGCGTTTGGGCGAACTAGAGAATCGAGCTGAGTGCGCAGCGGAATCCGGGCAGCACGTCTTCACCGCCTAACTCATCGGACTCAGCCAGCAGCGATTCCGTCCCGTCCGGGCGGTAGACCCGCGCGATCCGTCGCTCCGGATCGATCACCCAGACGAGTCGCACGCCAGCCTCGAGCCAGTCGCCGACCTTCGCGAGGGTTTCCCCGGGGCGATCGTCCGGAGACAGCACTTCGACGGCCAGATCCGGGCACATCTCCGGGAAGCCGCGCGTGTCGGTTGGTATCCGGTCCCGACGCACAAACCCGACGTCCGGCGCGCGTACAGTGTCGGGGTTCCGGAATAGCGTGAACCCCGTCTCGGCCGCCAGGAGTTGCCCCACTCCAGTAAGGTCCACATGCTCGAAAAGGCGGCCGGCGATTTTCATCGTGACGGCACCATGTCGGTAGCCCGCCGGCTCGCGCACGATCAGCCGGCCGCGAACCAGCTCGGTGCGTTTATCGGGGATATTCAGATGTAACAGCTCTTCAGCCGTCATCAGCGGCGACGTCATGTTCGGAACGTAAAGAGGCTCGGCGGCCACAGCAAGGAATGTTGGACACGCGCGTCAACGCGTGGTCAATTCCACGGGCCTATGCGCGATATCCGTGTCGCCACCGTCCAATTCCAGCCCGCCGCCGGCGACAAGACGTTCAATCTCGATCGCATCCGCCATTTCGTCGGCGAGGCGGCGCGTGCACGGGTGGAGTTGATAGTCTTCCCGGAGATGTGTCTCACCGGCTACTGGCACGTGCGCAAACTTTCGCGCGCCGCGTTCGAGGCGCTGGCCGAGCCGGTGCCGGACGGGACGTGCACGCGCGCGCTGCAGAAGCTGTCCCGGGACCATGGGATGACGATCGGGGCGGGGTTGCTGGAGCTGGGCGCCGAGGGCGTATACAACAGCTACGTCGTGGCGATGCCGGACGGGACGTTGGCGGTCCATCGCAAGCTGCACGTGTTCGAGCATCCCGACATCCGCGCCGGCGATCGCTACACCGTGTTCGACACGCCGCACGGCTGTCGCGTGGGCGTGCTCATTTGTTACGACAACAACATCGTCGAGAACGCGCGCGCGACGGCGCTGCTCGGCGCCGAGATCCTGCTCGCGCCGCATCAGACCGGCGGCTGCAACTCGGTGAGCCCGCGCGGCATGAAGCCGATCGATCCCGGGATCTGGGCGCGCCGAAAGGAAGAGCCGGCGGCCTGCGAGGCCGAGCTGTGCGGGCCGAAGGGCCGCGGCTGGCTGATGCGCTGGCTTCCCAGCCGCGCGCACGACAACGGCATGTTCCTGTTGTTCAGCAACGGCATCGGGCCTGACGACGACGAGATCCGGACCGGCAATGCCATGGTGCTCGACCCTTATGGCGAGGTGATTGCCGAGACGCGCGCGTTGGGCGACGATATGGTCGTCGCGGATCTCGAGGCAGCGCTGTTGCCGACCTCGTCCGGGCGGCGCTGGCTGCGCGCGCGCCGACCCGATCTCTACGCATCGCTCACGCAGCCCACGGGGCTGGAGCAGGAGACTCGTCGTGTACGCTTTGGTGAGTAAAACTTCGGCCGCAATCATCGTAGCACTGATGGCCACCGGTTGCGGGTCGGCCAGTCGATCGCAAAGTCTCTTCAATGGCAAGGACCTCACCGGCTGGCATGTCGACGTGCCGGCCGCGGACACCAACCCGCAGCTGCCGCAAGCATTCGTCGTACGCAACGGCTTGCTGGTCAGTATGGGCGAGCCGCGCGGGCATCTGATCACCGATTCCAGCTACAGCAACTATCGATTGGAAGTCGAATACCGCTTTGCCGGCAAGCCGGGAAACGCGGGTGTTCTCGTGCATGCCTCCACACCGCGCGCGCTGTATGGGATGTTTCCCAAGTCGATCGAAGTGCAGATGGAGAGTGGGAACGCCGGTGATTTCTGGTGCATCGTCG
This sequence comes from Gemmatimonadales bacterium, assembly GCA_035573235.1. Taxonomy (GTDB): domain Bacteria; phylum Gemmatimonadota; class Gemmatimonadetes; order Gemmatimonadales; family GWC2-71-9; genus 20CM-2-65-7. Next base: position 567 of record DATMZX010000308.1, on the reverse strand, counting down.
AGGACATCAAAGTCCCCAACATGGAGACACGCCGCGGTCCGCCGGCCGAGTGGGGGATCACCGAGGGCAAAGCGCGCCGCATTCTCAATCTCACCGACAGCTCCGAGAAGCCCGTCGGTCAGTGGAATACCATGGTGATCGAGGCGGTCGGCCGGTCGATTCGCGTGTGGGTGAACGGCGATCTCGTCAACGAAGGAACGGATGCGACGGCCGATCACGGCCAGATCGCGCTTCAGGCGGAAGGCTCGGAAGTCGAGTTCCGGAAGCTACGCCTGCTTCACCTCGTCCCATAGCTTGTCGAGCTCTTCGAGGGACGCGCGCCCCATCTCCAGCCCGCGAGCCTCGGCGAGCTTCTCGACGCCTTCGAACCGCTTCTGGAATTTCGCGTTCGCGCGTTCGAGGGCCTGACGGGGCTCGATCGCGAGCTTGCGGGAGAGATTCACGACCGCGAAGAGCAAATCGCCCAGCTCCTCTTCGATGGTTTCCCGTGTCCCGTGTCCGGTTTCCCGTTCCAGCTCCGCGATTTCTTCCTTCACCTTCGCCAGGGGCCCCGTCGCGTCCGGCCAA
>DATMZX010000307.1:0-3323 GCA_035573235.1 Gemmatimonadales bacterium | reverse complement strand
GATCTCGACTACATCGCTTCACTCGACTCGGGGGGCCCGCCCAGGCTCGATCGCATGCCGAGCGTGCCGCTTGCGAAGTATTTGTTTCGGAACAATGGCGATCTCACGTTTAGAGACGAGGCGCGGGACTGGGGACTCGGGGATAGGGGGTTTTCGAACGGGGCCGCCTATGCTGACCTCGATAACGACGGCCGCCTGGATCTCATCGTCAACAACGTCAACGCGCCCGCATCGGTCTATCGCAATCGCGGTGTGAGCGGGCACTACCTGGCCGTCGTCCTCAAGGGTGCCGGAGATGGCATCGGCGCCAAGGTATCGATTGTCGCCGGCGGGCAGCGGCAGATGGTCGAGGCGATGCCGACGCGCGGATTCCAGTCGTCCGTGGATCCTCGCCTCCACTTCGGCCTCGGCGCGGCCACTCGCGTCGATACTCTGACCGTGACCTGGCCCGACCACCGCACTCAGGTGGTCACGAACATTTCAGCCGATACCACAATCACTCTCTCACAATCCGAAGCCCGCACTCTACCGTCCTACCGTCCTACCGTCCTACCGCCCCTCTTTACGGACATCACCGCAAGCCTGCCCATCACCTACAAACATCGCGAGAACACCTTTTTCGACTTCAGCCGCGAGCCGATGATGCCCCATCTGCTCTCGACCGAAGGCCCGGCGCTCGCGGTCGGCGACGTCAACGGCGACGGGCTCGACGACCTCTACGCGGGCGGCGCCAAGTGGCAGGCGGGCGAGCTCTGGCTTCAGAATCGCGATGGGCGTTTTCGTCGCTCTCCGCAACCGGCGTTCCAGGCCGACAGTCTTCACGAAGACATCGACGCGGCACTCTTCGACGCGGACGAGGACGGCGATCTCGACCTGTACGTCGTGAGCGGCGGCAATGAATTCTTCGAGGGCGAGCCGCTGCGCGATCGGCTGTACCTCAACGATCACGGCACATTTCGTCGCGGCGAGCTGCCGGACTTCGTTCACAACGGCTCGTGCGTCGTGCCGGGAGACTTCAATCACGACGGCCACACCGATCTCTTCGTCGGCAGCCGAGTGATTACGCGCAAGTACGGCGCGACTCCGCGCAGCTACCTGCTGCAAGGAGACGGCAGCGGCCATTTCCGCGACGTGACGCCGGAGAACATCGCGAACGCCGGGATGGTGAGCGGGGCTGCGTGGGTCGACGACAATCTCGTCGTCGTGGGCGAGTGGATGCCGGTGCGCGTCTTCCATCAGGAGAACGGCGCGTTCGTCGAGCATGCGTTGCCATCCAGCAGCGGCTGGTGGAACAGCATCGCCATCGCCGACGTGAACCGCGACGGCCGTCCCGACCTGATCCTCGGCAACCTCGGCCTGAATTCCTTGCTCCACGCGTCGCCGCAGGAGCCGGTTCGTTTCTATCTCACCACGCCGCCGGTGCTCACGGCGTATCGCCACGGCGTGAGCTCTCCCGTGGCGACGCGCGACGAATTCCTCGAGGTGGCTCCGGAGCTGCGCAAGAAATTCCCCACGTACCGGTCGTTTGGAGCGAGCACGCTGGAGGACATCGTCTCGCGCAAACAGCAACGGGCGGCGCCGGTCCTCGAGGCGGAAACGTTCGCGAATGCGGTCGCTGTGAACCGGGGCGGCGGCACGTTCGAGCTGCGCGCGCTCCCCAGTGAAGCCCAGCTCGCGCCGATCTACGCCGCGCTGGCGGCCGACTTCGATGGCGACAGCGCGCTGGACCTGATCGTGGCAGGCAACTTCTACGGCGTGAGACCGTCGCGCGGCCGCGACGATGCGAGTTATGGCGTACTACTGAAGGGACTGGGGACGGGGGACTGGAGAGCGGTGGATATGACGGAGAGTGGCTTGGCCATCGAGGGCCAAGTACGACGCATGGCATTTCTCAAACGAGCCAACGGCGAGCGTGTCATCGTCGTCGCGCGCAACAACGATGGGTTGCTGTTCTTGCGTACGACGTACGACGTACGACGTACGCCCTAGAGCAGATATCCCCGCTTGATCAGGTTCTGCGCCGACGCCGCGTAGCCGGCGGGCTCGGGCAGGTACCAGCCGAGCGAATCGGCCATGCGGTCGTAGATGCTGAAGAGCGCGCACACGTTGATCGCGTCTTCGATCGCGGCATCGGACAATCCCGCGGCGCGCAGCGGCTCCACGTCGCGCGGCCGCACTTCGTCAGGCCGCAGCGTGAGCTTTTCGAGAAACGCGAGCTGCGCGCGCAGCTTCGGGTCGATCGGCGCGCTGCGCCAATCGTCCAGCACCGCTTGGACGATCTTTTCGTCCTTCAGGGCCAGCGACGCGACCGCGCCGTGCGACTCCGTTCAGAAGACGCATTGATTGAGCCGCGAGGTGAACGCGGCGAACAGCTCGCGCTCGCCCACGCTCCACTCCGACGGCCCGCGCATCACCGCCTGCGTCCACTGGCACATCGGCCGGCCCCACAGCTCGGGCCGGTACATCAGCGTTTTGACGACATCGGGCACGCGGCGCCGGCCCAGGAGCCGGATCAGGATCAGCTTGAGCTTTTCGGGCAGCCGGTGGCGGTGCTCGACCGCGGGAACGCGCATCAGTCCGGCTCCTCACCGCGCAGCGCGGCCATGCCGCGGTCGAGCCGGTGCAGCGCGGCGCCGACGGCGGCGGCCACCGTGATCTCGAACAGGCTGTCGTCGGAATGACCCGCGTGTCGCAACCGCGCGACATCGGTATCGGTGATCTTGTAGGCGTGGCGGACGACATTGGAAACGTAAGGGCCGAGCGGACCTGGCGCCGTAGCGCGCTCCAGTGCCGCACGGCGCACCTCGGGCGAGGTATCGCCCGGCGTGGTCAGCACCGCCTCGACCAGCCCCCGCCGGAAGTCTTCATAGCGCATTCAGGGAAACTTACCTATCGGCCTTGGGTGCGCGAGTCTTGACACGTTCCTTCCCGGACCGCCTCTTGAACTGCGCTAACCCACATCCTCGGTTTACAGCCTGAGAGGTCGTATGCGCCGTTTCAATTATCTCACGTGCGCGATCCTGGCGCTCTCCTGGATCGCACCGCTCCACGCACAGCAACCCACCAGTACCGTTCGCGGCCGAATCACCGACAACAGCACCCAACAGCCGATCTCCGGCGCGACCGTCGCCATCGCGGGCAAGAGCGCGTTGACGCACGAGGACGGGCGCTTCAGCATCGGCGGCGTTGCGGTCGGCGCTGCCACCGTAACGGTGCGCATGGTCGGCTACGCGCAGGGTACGCAGCCAGTCATGATCACGGAAGGTGAGACCGTCGTCGACGTCGCGCTCGCTCCACAGGCGATCAACCTGTCGGAGGTCGTC
>DATMZX010000306.1:0-14726 GCA_035573235.1 Gemmatimonadales bacterium | reverse complement strand
CTCCGCAACGGCGTCGAGTTTTCGACGAGCGGCGGGCTGAACGATCTGCACGGGAACGTGCTGCAGGGCAACGGGCTGTACGCCGTGGCGAACCTGATCGACGCGGGCGTGAATGCCGACGGCAACTGGTGGGGCGCGCCGGCCGGACCCAACACGCCGGGCGCCGATTCGACGTTTGGTCCCGTGAGCGACGCGGCGCCGCTCGCCGGCCCGCCTGCCGTGCCCTCGCTCTCGGCGCCCTTGCCGCTGCGCACCGTGGCGCTGCGGCCGGCGCTGGGGACGTCTCCGCAGTCGACCACGCGGTACGTGGCGCCCGTGGTCGCGAAACCGGCAGCGGTGGCTCGTGTGTTGCCCGCGTCGCCGCGCGTAAGCCATCAGGCCGGCCTGCCGGCGCCGCTCGCCGGAGTGCGTGAGCGCGCGGAGGCGACGCGGGCCGAGCGCGACGCGGCACAGGCCCGGCGGCTCACCGCCGCCCGCAAGGGAGGCTCGCGGTGATCGTGCTCCTTCTGGCGTTGTCGGCCGGCAGCCTGCAGCAAGGAATAGGCAACCGCGTCCAGTTCGCCTACGACTTGCAGGGTGACTCGATCGTCGCCGTCGAATCGGGCGCGACGGTCAGCTTCGATCTCTACGCTTACGACAACTTCGGCTATGGCGTGGATTCATTCGCCGTTCGCATTCCGTTCGACGCGACGCGGCTCGCATTCGTCTCGGCGGCCACGCGTTGTCCCGACTCCACCAGTCTGAACGTGAGCAGCGGGACCGGATTCGTCGTGCTGAGCACGCCGAGCTGTTCGGCCTCGTACTTCCAGGTGGTCACGCGCTTGACCTTCCGGCTGCTCCCTGGCGTCAGCGACGGCACCATCATCGGCTTGCAGGGCCTCGCCACGATCGACAACGGCGGGTTCGATCGCTTGTACGACATCGCCACCGATTTTGCGCAAATCTGTCATGCCTCCGGCACGTGGGGTGATATCGACGGCGACGCGGCGGTGAACAGCCGCGACGCGTTGATCGCGCTGTCGAACGCGGTGGGATTCCCGACCGGCGGCTTCAATGTGAGCCGCGGTGATGTGGATGCAGACGGCCAGGTCACGTCGCGCGACGCGCTGGGCATGCTCTCGGCGTCCATCGGCCTGCCGACGAACGCGTTCCGAGTCGGCAAGGGTATTGCCGATGCCTGCGCACGCCAGCCCGCGCTTCCCCGACCGCTGTACTTCGTGCGTTACGGTGGCTCGCCCTTTGGAATCCCGGGCGTGTCGGGACTCGCGATCCGTGCCGCGAACGACAGCAGCGTAACCGTACCCGGCGACAATGCGGATGTCTTCCTGAGCTATCAGTGGCGGCCGCGCGTCTCACCCGACGGCAACAGCGTGTTGTTTGTCTGTCTCACCGGATCGAGCTATCCGGCGGTCTGCAAGGCCAACGCCGACGGGTCGGGTGCCACCGTGCTCTCGCCCGATTTCAATATCTCGCAATCGCCCGATTGGTCGCCCGCCGGTGACTCGATCGTGTTCGTGATGAACAATGCAATCCGGATCATGGGCGCCGATGGTTCGGGCATCCGTGGCGTCTCGGGGCCGAACAGCGTCACGAGCGTCGCGTGGAGCCCGACGGGGCGCGTGCTGGCGTACACGAGGCAGAGTGGTGTCGGGACCGTCAACACGTTCAACCTCGACACCGGTGGTGATTTCACGGCGTTCTCGCCGACGCTGCCGGCCTCGAACGCTCCGCGCTTCGTCGACTGGAACTTAGCGGGCGACTCGCTGCTGTTCGACATGAATGTCACGTCGAACCCCGTCGTTGCCAGCGTACCGGCCGCCGGGGGAGCGTTCGCGGTCCGCTATGCCCTGACCAATCCCGCGACGCATCCCGTGTGGACCGACCAGGGGGTTTTGTTCGTCGCCTATTACGCCACCGGCTATCGCATCGTCCTCGGTAAGAATGACGGCACGTACGCCATCGTCAGCCACGACACTCAGCATCACTTCGCCCCCGGGATGAAGAGACAATGAGGCGCGCGCTCGTCGTTCTCCTGCTGCTCGGTCTCGCGCGCAGCGTACCGGCGCAGACGGTCACGGCGCGGCTCGGCGGCGAGCTGACGGGATTCCCCGGGTCCGTCGTGCTGGTGCCCGTCGCGGTCGACATGAGCAATGCCGGCGGCGAGAAGCTCGGCAGCTACACGGCGCGCCTGACGTGGGACCCGACGCGGCTGAGCGCATGCCTGGGCCTCTATCAGGGCTATTCCTGCGTGGACAGCATTCACACGGGCAATTTCCCCACGCCGCAGATGAACTACGACAGCGCCGGCGGCTCGCTGCAATTCACGGCGATCTCGCCCGCGGGGGCGAGCGGCCTCATCACCGTCGCGCGCATCCCGTTCTTCCTGCGGGACACGGTCGGCACCGCGCTGAATCTGACCTTCAGCGAAATGTCGGCGGCGGGCAGCTTCACGAACCTGCTGCCGCTCCTGTCCGTCTCGAGCGGCACGATGTGCCCGGCGCGCGGGCGCTGGGGCGACCTGGATCACGACCAGCAGGCCAACAGCCGCGACGCGCTGCTCACGCTCTCCAAAGTCGTCGGGCTGCCGGTCGACACGCTGTACGATACCGGTCTCGCCGACGTGAACGGCGACGGCGCGATCCAGAGCGTGGACGCGCTGATCATCCTGTCGTACGCGGTCGGGATCGACATTCCGGGCCAGCGCGTCCTGCTGCTCGCGCCCACCTCGTGCGGCACCGGCTCGGCGCAGAGCGTCGCGGTGTTCCCGGCGAGCGCGCAGCTCGTCCCGAACCAGCCGCTGGGACTGATCCTCGAGGCGCGCGATAGCGCGGGCCGCATCGTGACGGTCAGCGACGCGATTTGGCGCTCGTCCGATTACAGCGTCGCCGGCATCGATGGCTCCGGCGTGGTCAGCCCGCGGGCCGCGGGGACGGCGACGATCACCGGCGAAGTCGGTCCGGGCGTCCGCGCGTCGGCGACGATCACCGTCATTGCCCGCCGCCCGAACTGGTTCGTGGACGCCCGTGCCACCGGCGCGCCGCTGCAGCTCGGCACGGCCGCGCAGCCGTATGACCACCCGACCAAAGCATTCCTGTACATCACGGACGGCGACACGATCCGCGTGGCCAGCGGCACGTACGATTTCATCAACTCGAGCGGCGGCGACTCGCCGAGGATCTGGTCCGGGGCGCCCGGGGCGCCGGGGGCGCAGCGCAGTCCGGCATTTACGCTCACGGACAACATCCCGCTGCAGACGGGCGCGGTTATCATCGGCGGCACGCCCGGCGACACGACGACCAGGCCCGTGCTGCGCGCGGCAAATCCGTCTGGAGCGCTCGGACTCTGGCTGCGCGCCGGTCGAGTGGTGATCAAAAACCTGATCCTCCGGGCCTTTGATCCGGGGATCGAAATCCAAGGGGCAACCACCGTCATCGTGCAGGACACGCGAATCGAGAGCGGTCCCGCGGGTTCATCCGGTGACGGTATCTACAGCTGTACCAACGTGACGGTCGACACGCTGCGGCTCGACCACGTGGTGATGGTGGGCGATTCGTCGCAGACCGCCGTGTACTTCGGCGGTTGCGGCTCCGGGATCGGCGCGCGGGTCGTCGACGTCCGCGACAGCAAGATCCTGCGCTGGGGTGACGGTCTGTACTTCTACGAAGTCGACTCGACCGCGATCGTACGATCCGAGGTTTCGGACAACGACGGCTACGGCGTTTCCCTTGCGCAGGAGAACACGGTCAATCCGTCGCTGTACGTGGCGCACAGCCGGATCGAGCGAAACTTCTCCGGCGCGATTCGCAACGACAACGCGCGCCGCGTCGTCGTGGACACGTCGTTCATTCTCAGCAGCCAGGCCGACGGGATCTACTCCTCGGGCGGCTGCGGCGAGTGCAGCGGCGACACCGTCACCCAGCTGCGTCTGCGTGGCGACACGATTCAGATGTTCGGCAGCAACGTGAACTGGTTGCGCGGATTCCTCGTCGACACCGCGATCATCGATGCCACGGTCGTGCTGTTCCCCGACAGCGCGAATCACTACGCGTACGGGTACATCGACGGCCGCGTGGCCAGCGTGACGAACTCGCAATTCCTCGGGATCGGGCAGGGACAGGCGGTCCAGTTCCAGGGCTCCGACTTCTTCGCCGACAACGTCACCATGACCGGGTGCTCGCAGCCGCTGCCGGGATGCGATGGCGCGTACGGGTTCTATCTGAACATCGGCGGGGTCGATCTCAACGAGCGCATCCGGAACAGCTCGTTCGCGCGGATCGGCTATCCGGTGAACTCGAGCCAGAACCAGTTCGGCGTGGTGGAGCTGACGAACCTCACGATGGACAGTGTGTACGCCGGGATCGTCGTGGGTGGCGACAGCGTGGACATCAGGAACAACACCATCACGCGCGCCTGGAACAATGGCATCTCGGCCGGCGGCCCGATCAGCGCGCGCGGTGCGAGCATCAGCAACAACAGCGTGAGCTGCATTTCGCCGCCCGATTTGTCGCAGCCCAGCGCGATCTCGGTCTATAACCGCCGCTACGCGATCGACGGCAACCTGATCCAGCCCAACTGTTACACGGGCCTGTACCTGAACGCCGTGGCCAGCGGCACGACGCTGCGCGGCAATACCATCCGCGCGATCGGCGTCGGCATCACGGTTTACCAGTACGACTCGGCCGCCGTAACGATCGACTCGAACGCCGTGTCGGGCGCGACCACTGCCGGCGTGCAGGTCCAGGCCGGGCGCGTGGTCATGCGGCACAACAACATCGGCAACAACGGCTACGGCGTGTACATCCCGACCGCCAGCGGCATGGCGCAGATCGTGAGCGACAACAACTCGTTCACCAACAACTCGAACTACGCGGTTTACGCGCCGGGCGACACCGTCAACGCGATCAACAACTGGTGGGGCAATCCGGCCGGACCCGGCGGCGGCGTCGCCGACAGTGTGAGCGGCCCCTTGGTCACCACGAGCCCGTTCCTGGGCGCGCCACCGGCGAATCTGCCGTCGTTCTCGCCGCGCGTTCTGCTCCCCGCGCCGAACCAAGCCGCGAGCGTGAGGCGCATCACGCCGGCGCGCGGACCGGCACGGGTTTCGGTTGCGCCCAGCGCGTCGCGCGCGGTTCGCTCCGCGAAAGCGCAGCGTACCGAAGCCGAACGCGCGGCGCGCGATACCAAGCGTGCATCTAGACAGGCCACACCGCGCCGTCCATCCTAGGGGCTCCTATCCCTGGGAGTGCCGTCATGCGTCGTTTCTGTCTGGTCGTGCTGGGCGTGGTCGCGACGATGAGCTGTGGCGGTGGTGATGGGGGAAGTGGTCCACCGACGATTACGTCCGTCGTCGTCAGCGGCGACTCGACCGTCATTCTCAACGGCACCCGCCAGCTCACCGCCACCGCGATGTCCGGGGCCACCACGGTCACCGGCGTCACCTTTCAGTGGACCTCCTCCGACACCACGCGTTCCACCGTCACGCAGACCGGTCAGGTCAACGGCGTGCGGCTCGGCAATAGCAACATTTCCGCGCTGGCCGTGGTGAGCGGCACGCCGACCAACGTCTCGAGCACCCCCAAGGTCATTCGCACCCGCATCGGTTCGATCGCCATCACGCCGGGCACGCCGCAGTTCGCGTCGCTCGGCGATTCTGTCCTGGCCACCGCGGAGGCGCGCGACGCGCAATTCGCGCCCGTGGCGGGTGTCACGTTCACATGGCAGTCGCGCACCCCATTCGTCGCGACCGTGGCGCCGAGAGCGAATACGGCGCAGGCCGATGTGGTGTCGGGCGGGAACGGCACATCCCGCATCGTGGTCACGGGCGACGGTGTGTCTGACTCGATCACGGCCACGGTGCAACAGGTCGCGGTCACGTTTTCGGCGGCTCCCGATACCGCGAGGTTCAACCGCATCGGGGCGACGGTCATCCCGGTTCTCACGCTGGCGGACGCGCGCGGCAACTTTGTCGGCGCGACGGCGGTCAACTGGACGAGTCAGGACCCCGGCGTCGCGTTCATGGGTCTGAATGGACTCGAGTCGGTAAACGAGGGGCAAACGCGCGTCATCGGCACCGTCGGGGCGCTCCAGGACACGATCGTCGCGGTCGTCGCGCTGGTGTACAAGACGGTCGAAATCACGTCGTCCGGCGCGCTGGCGGCGCCGATCGACACGGCGCGCCTCAACCGGCTGAGCGGCACGCTGCAGCTCGGGCTGGTCGTGCGCGATTCGGGGAACACCGTCGTGCCGAATCCCCAGGGCGTCACATGGTCCTTGCATACGGGAACGATCGCGAGCATCGGGGCGGGCACTGGACTCATCACCGGGAACACGAACACCGGACAAGACACCGTGGTGCTCGTCGCGCGCACGGCGCGCGACAGCGTGCCGCTGGTCGTCAGACAGGTGCTCGCGTCGATCGTGGTCACGCCGGCGAGTCCCAATGCCCTCAACTTCGTCAGCGATACCCAGCGCTTTGCGGCCGAGCCGCGCGACTCGGGCGGCGCGGCGATCGCCGGCAAGACCGTCACGTGGGCGACGAACAACACGAAGCTGAGCATCGATGCCGCCGGTTTGGCGACGGCCGATTCGGCGTCGAGCGCGACGGGAATCGTCGTCAAAATCAAGGCGACGGTCGATGCAACGACCGACTCATCGCGCTCGATCGTGGTCAAGCAGGTCCCGGTCACGGCCGACCTGAATCCGAATTCGTTCTCGCCGCTGACCGCGTTCGGACGACAGGCGACCGCCTCATGCGTCGTCCTGGACTCGGCGGCCGACACGATCCCCAATCACTCCTGCAACTGGAGCGCGCTGACGGCGGGTATCGTGACGTTCAGTCCGGCGGCGGGGAAGACGACGACGATCACGGCGGTAGGGAACGGCAACACGACGATTCGGGCGCAGGCAGCGACGCCGCTGTTCGCGTCCAACTCGATCACGGTCGATCAGATTCCGAAGACCGTCACAATTACGCCGGCGAACTTCGGCACGCCGGACCTCACGATGAGAACGGGGCAGACCGCGCCGTTCTTCGCAACCGTGCTCGATTCGCTCAATCAACCGGCGCTGCAGGACAGCGTTGTGTGGTCGACGAACAGTTCCGGCGTTGCCAACGTCGCGGCGACCAGCACGCTCGACTCGACCGTGATCACGACGGGCTCGGCGGGCACAGCCACGATTACGGCGACCGCCGGCCCGGCGTCCGCGCAGCGCGTCGTCAACGTGAGCGCGACGCCGATCAGCTTCGCGACTCAAGTGCTGACGGTGTTTACGGGAGCGGCGGGCTGTGACGGCTGTCATCCGCCCAACCAGAACCTGAACCTCACCGCCGCCCAGGCATACGCGAATCTCGTTGGAGCCGGCGGGCAGGGGGTGGCAGCGACGGAAGTGCCGGCGTTGAAGCGGATCAGGCCGTTCAGGCCCGACTCATCGTACCTGGTCCACAAGATTCAAGGCACGCAGGCGACGGTCGGTGGCACGGGCGCGAGAATGCCGCTGGGATGCGCGGGCGCAACCTGTTTGTCGAACACGATCATCAACACGATTCGCAACTGGGTGCTACAGGGGGCCCTGAACAACTAACGCTTTGCGGCCATTCAAAAGGTAGAGCACGAGAAAGACGGTCGTCGCCGCACTGACGCCGTATTTCCAGATCGCGGGGGCATTGGAGGTCGATAGCAGACCTTCAATCGTCCCCGCGATGGCCAGGAGGGTCACCACGGCCCCGATCATGCGGGCGGCGATCCTCCCTTCTACAATAAGAGCATCCTTCCGCGTGCGATCGCCCGGCGCGATCATCGCCTTCGCCAGTCGAAACCCGGCGCCCGCCGAGATGAAGATCGCCGTCAGCTCGAGCACGCCGTGACCGGCCACGAACGTGAGCAGATACCCCAGCACGTGGTAATTGTGAAATACCGCCATCCCCGTGCCGAGCATCATCCCGTTCGTGAACAGCAGCCAGGCCGTCAGCAATCCCGCCGTCAGCCCGCCCGCGAACACGAGAAACGAGATGTTGATGTTGTTGCTCATAATGAGCGCCGAGACGACGGGACGCTCCGCTCGCCCCTCTTGCGCATACGAGCGTCCCTCGAGCTGGCGCTCCGAGGCTTCTTCGGCGCGCTGGATCATCACGGGCGACACGATTTCCTCCGCCAGCGCGGGGCGCTCGCGAATCATGACATATCCAACCGCACCGGGAATCGCGAACAGGAGAAAGCCGAGCAGGACGTACTGCCACGACTGGACGACCGCGGCGGGGAAGTCGCGCAGCAGGTAATGCGGGAGCGGAGTGCGTCGCTTGCCGCGCGCGCGATACAGCGCGTTGTGACCCGCGCTGACCACGCGCTGGAGATAGTCGATCACGCTGGGGTCGACCCGATAGGTGCGCGCGCGCGCGAGGTCCGCGGCCACTTCGCGGTACTGCGCGGCGAACTCGGGAATCTGACCTGGCCCCAGCACGTCGATGCCCAGCCGTTCCATGCGCAGCGCCGTCGCGCGAAACTGCTCCCACATCTCCCGCTTCTTCGCCACGAACCGCTCGGCGGTCATCGTGATGCGGCTCGCGCTTCCGGCCTGCGCCCGCGTCGCGAACCGGCTGCGACGCTTGCGCTGCTCCTCGGCGAACACCATGACCAGATAGGCCTGCGCGTCGCCGCTGCGGCGCGGAATCCGTGACTCGAACCGCCGGACCAGATCGGCCGTGATGCGCGCCTGGACCTCGGGGGTCAGCTCGTTGAGCCGGGCCAGGAATCGGTCCAGCAGGCGGAATTCGTCCTCGGACAAGTCGGGTGGGCCGGTCTCGATCGGCTCGAGGACCTGGGGCTCGGCGGCGGCTTTGGCGCCGATCGCCCAATCGGTGGGTCGGTCCCGCACCACGATCGTCCCGGCCGCCATGTCCCCGGGCCGTTTGTTGCTGGGGTGCAGGAACATGCTCAACACCGCTGGAACGACCGGCATCGGGAAGACGCTGTCGACGAAGCGGACGAGATTCCGCACCACGGCCGCTCCCGGGGTCAGGGCGTGCCCCGTGTCCATGACCACGCGGATACCGAGGAACTGCTTGCCCGGCGTGCGGCCGCCATTCAGGGCTTCAAACAGCGTGTAGTAACCCCAGGTAATCGCAAACAGCAAAAGAATGATCAGCGCCGTCAGCCAGCCCCGAAATTCCGAGCTGCCGGACAGGCCGCCCAGGGCGCCCCACCCGAAAAAGATCAGAAGATTGGCGACGGTGATGAATACCGCGTCGACCATTCCCGCGGCCATGCGCGACCCGACGCCGGCCAGCTCGAACCGGACGTCGACGTGTTCCGGCGTTTCGACGCCGTGATGTTGCCGCAGATCCAGGTCTCGCGCGGAGCGCGCCATGTCCTCATCTTACCGCGTGTCCCCACACGGAGCGACCCATTAACTCGAACCTCAGGCCCATGCAGCTGGGCGAGATCCTGGACGGCAGCTTCAACATCTACCGGCGGCATTTCGGGCTGTTCATGCGCCTCAGCCTGATCATCGTGTGGCTGCCGACCGCGCTTGCCGTCTACCTCTCCGTGCGATTCGCCGGCACGCCACTCGCGTTTCTGAACGTGCTCGAGCAGCACCCCCTGGGCAGCTTCGGCCTGGGACTCGTCTTCCTCATCATCTGGGTCAGCTCGAGCTTGCTGCTCAAGGCGGGGACCATCCGTGTCATCTCCGACTCCTATCTCGGGCAGGAGCCCGAGCTGGGCTCGGCGCTGCGCTTCGGCGTCGCCAAGATCGTCCCGCTGCTGCTCGTCGCCCTGAGCAAGGGCCTGCTCATCGCGCTGATCGCTGTGTTTGGCGCGCTGGGCATGGGACTCGTGACCGTCGTCGGACGGCTGATGGGACCAGCGATCGGCGGGTTGCTGGTCGTCGTCGGCGTCGTCGGGGTCTGCTGGCTCGTCATCTGGGTCGCGTGCGGTTACGGAACGACCACGCCGATCGTCGTACTCGAGGAGCTGTCCAGCTCGTTCGATGCGTTCGGCCGCTCGTGGGAGCTGACGCGGGGGACGCGGGGGAAGGTCTTCGGCACGATGGCGGTCGCCTGGGTGATCGGATACTTCCTGCCGCAGATGGTGATCAGCGGCATCAGCAGCTTCCTGAGCGCCGAAGGCAATCCGGCGTTGCAGACGTTTTTTGTCGTTCTCGCGTCGCTGATCGGAATCGTGCTCGCGCCCATTCTGCCGTGCGCGCTCACGCTCCTCTATTACGATCTCCGGGTACGGCGCGAAGCATTCGACCTTCAGATTTTGAGCGAGCAGTTGGGGCCCCGCTGATCTCGTTACAAACACCAGCGGTTCCCGCCGATTCGCTGCGGCGCGTCGTCCGTGAGGTGTTTGCGCGTCCGGAATACGACTGGATCGAGCGTTTGCACTTCGTTTCCTGGCTCCAGACGCAGTGGCACCAACTGATTCAATGGCTGGACCGGACTTCCGCGCAGCATCCGCTCAGCTTCAACCTCGTGCTGGCGTTGAGCTCGCTGGCGCTGCTCTTTCTCCTCGTTCATATCGGGTACATCGTCCTGCGGATCGTGCGGCCGGCCGCGCGGACGGGGACGACCGCTGCCGCGGTGACCGGCGGCAAGATCATGGACGCCGCGGCGCATCTCGCGCTCGCCGACGAGCTCGCCGGGGCGGGACGCTACGCTGAAGCCCTGGCGCACCGGTTCATGGCGGTATTGCTCGAGCTGGACCGCCGCAAAGCGCTGCGCTTTCACGTCTCCAAGACACCGGCCGAGTACATCGGGGAAGTCCATCTCGACGACAGCGGACGGGCGTCGTTCACGACGCTCGTCGCCGCCTTGTACCGCCATCTCTTCGGCGCCGTCCCGTGCGACGAGACCGAGTACGCCGCATTTGGTGCTGCCGCGCAGGAGCTGGCCCGAGGTCCGCATGTCGTACCGGCTTGAGATCGGCCTCGCCGCGCTCCTCGCGGTCTCGATCGGCCTGGCGCTGTGGGCGGGTAGTCGCAACGAGCGCACGCCCGACTTCGATCTCCGCGCGTCGACGTTTCTGAACGGACCCTACGGCAGCAAGGGTCTGCACGATGTGCTGCTGCAACTCGGCCGGCGCTCGGAGCGCCGCCGCACGTCGCTCGACGATCTTGCGACCGAGCGCGCGCACCGTCCCGCCATTCTCGTGCTGAACGCGCCGACGATCCCGCTCGACGACGACGAAGTGAGTCAGGTGGTGCGGTTTCTGCGCGGCGGCGGCGCCGTCGTCGCCACGGGAACGGGGGGAGGCGTGACGGGCTGCGCCGGCTGGCGCACGCAGCCGTTCGTGGGTCAGGAAGACAGCATGGCGGTGAGCGGGGAAGCCGGCCTGCGCCTGCCTCAGGTGACTCGTGTCCTGACGCCGCTCGAGGCCGAGGAACAGCCGACGACGGTGCCGCTTGCATCACTTCGCAAAGGTGAGGCTGAAGACGAAACGCTCGGCATCTGCAAGACGCTGGTTCCGTTCGCCGTCGATACCGTGATTGCGGCACTCAATACGCGTCCGGTCATTCTGACGCTGCGCTATCGTGGCGGCGGCTCGCTCACGCTCGTCGGCGATCGGCGCTGGCTCACGAACCGGATGTGGCGCGACACCGACGTTCCAATTGTCGTGCTGCCCTTGCTCACGCCGCGGCGCGAGCGCCCCGGCCGCGTCGTCTGGGACGAATACCATCAGGGGTTCAGCGAGACGAAGGGTCCGACGCTCGCCGGCAGCACATGGAGATGGATGCGCGGATCCCCCGCGGGCTGGGCCATGCTGCAGCTCTGCGCGGTCGCGCTCCTGTGGCTGGCGATGACGGCGGTACGCTTTGGTCCGGCGCGCGATGTCATCGAGCGGCGCCGGCGCTCGCCGCTCGAGCACCTCGAAGCACTCGGCAGCGGTCTCGAGAGCGCCGACGATGGAGATACCGCCGTGCGCCGGCTCGCCCTCGGGCTGCGCCGCCGCCTCAGCCGCGCCATTCCGACGCGCGACGAGAACGTGCTGCCCTGGCTCGAGGGTCTCGAGCTGGCGACGCGTGGCACGAAAGGCCGTGCCGCCGTTCGGCGGCTGCAGCATCTGATCACCGCACGCGATCCCGGGGCTGAATCCGCGCGCGTGCTTTCCGCCGCTCAAGCCGTGGAGGATGTGTGGGAGGAATTGCGTCCTCGCCCCCCCCAGACGCGCAACGGATCGTAGACGCCCTGCGCCGCGTGGTCCTCGGGCAGGAAGCGGCCACGCGCGAGGTACTCGTCTGCTTGCTCGCGCGCGGCCATATCCTGCTCGAGGGTGTGCCGGGGACCGCCAAAACGCTCCTCGTACGAACGCTGGCCCTCGCGCTCGATGTGCGGTTCGTGCGGATTCAGTTCACGCCCGACCTGATGCCCGCGGACATCACCGGCATCACGCTGCTCAGCGGCGCGCGCGAATTCACGTTTCGTCCCGGCCCGGTGTTCGCCGATCTGGTGTTGGCTGACGAGATCAACCGCGCGCCCGCCAAGACACAGGCGGCGCTGCTCGAGGCGATGCAGGAGCGGACGGTGACGGTCGACGGCACCAGCCATCCGTTGTCGCCGACATTCACGGTGTTCGCTACGCAGAATCCGATCGAATTCGAGGGCACCTACCCCCTGCCGGAAGCCGAGCTCGATCGCTTCATGGTCAAGGTTCAGGTGGGGTACCCGACGGCGGAGGTGGAGCAGGGGATTCTGACGAAGTATGTCGAAGGGTTTGAAGCCGATCGTACCGATACCTACGGCGTTCAACCGGTCACCAATGCCCAAGGCCTCCAGGCGTTGCGCGCGGCCGTCGATCGGATTCGGGTCGAGCCACGCATCACGGGATACATCACGGCGATCGTCCGCGGCACCCGCGAAGCGGCGTCGCTCACGCTGGGCGCGAGCCCGCGCGCCGGCGTCGCGTTATTCAAGGCCGCGCGCGCGGCGGCGCTGCTCGAAGGGCGCGACTACGTCATTCCGGACGACGTGAAGCTGCTCGCGCCCGCGGTGCTGCGGCATCGGGTCAACGTCGCGCCGGAGCTCGAGCTCGAAGGCGTCACCGCCGATCAGGCGCTCAAAGCAATCCTCGATCGCATCGAGGCTCCCACCGCGTGAACCTTGGCCCGATGGCCGTCATCGGTGCCGTCGCCGGCGGCTTCATCCTGCTGTGGTATTTCCTGGGCTCGGTCGCGGGGATGTTGTGGACACCGCGAGCGGTCGCCGTGGCGGGCATCGTTGCCGTGCTGGGGATCCTGGGGTTTCTGTTTTCCTGGGGGCTCGATGCGATGCTCATTGCCGATGCGGTGCTCGTGTTCCTCGTGTGGCTCGATGCCACGCTCGCGCAAACCGTCGAAGTGACCCGCGAGCCGCTGCCCGCGTTGTCGGTGGGACACAACGGGGAAGTGAGCTATCGCTGGACGAACAAATCGCGTCGCCGCGCCCGGCTCCGCGTGCGCGAAGTGCGGCCCGAGATCCTCGGCGGCTCCCAGCAGGCGCGCGCTCTTTCCATTGCGCCACAGGGGGCGGCTCGTGAGACCGTCGCCGTCATTCCCACGCGTCGCGGCCGCGAGCGCACCAATGCGGGCGGGTTCGTCGTAGACAGCTTCGGACCGCTGGGACTCGGGCGGCATCGTATGCGCCTGCCGCTGCCCTGGGATGTCGTGGTGTATCCGCCGCTCGTGTCCGTGCGGCTGCGCGCATCGGTCGCCGACGCGCAGCGTCGGCGCGAAGCCGGGATGAAGCGGGTTCGCCAGCTGGGCGAAGGCCGCCTGTTCGAGTCACTGCGCGAGTGGGGTCCGGGCGACGACCTCCGGCACATCGATTGGAAAGCCACGGCCCGGCGCGGGAAAGTCATCACCCGCCAGTACGAGGCGGAGCGGCGCCAGCAGGTGTTGCTCGTGCTCGACACGGGACGGCTCATGACCGCCGATGTCGCCGCCGGCGTGGCGCGGCTCGACTTCGCGGTCCAGGCGGCGCTCGAGCTCGCTTATGCCGCCGCGCAGTACGACGACAATGTCGGCGTCATGACGTTCGCGGATGGCGTGCAGCACTTCGTCGCGCCGGAGCGCGGTCGCACCGGCGTGCGCCGGGTGCTCGATGTGCTGGCGGAGGTCGAGCCGAAGCTCGTCGAGCCCGATTATCCGGGGGCATTTCGGTATCTCGCGGCCCGCAACCGCAAGCGTGCGCTCACGGTCTTGTTCACCGACGTGATCGATCGTTTCGCGTCCGACGCGCTCGTGGCCAATGTCGCGACGCTCAGGCCGCGGCATCTGCCGCTGGTCGTCACGCTGCGCAATCCGGAGCTGGATGCGGTGGCGACGCAGCGCCCTGCGACTCCGCACGACGCCTTTCGCAAAGCCGCCGCCGAGGAGCTGTTGCATGCGCGGGAGGAGGCGCTGGGGCACATGCGGCGGGCGGGGGTGCTCGTGATCGATGTCACACCCGAGCGCGCGGCGCAGGCGGTGGTAGCCAAGTACTTGGAACTGAAGCGCCGGGGCACGCTCTAAGTCACTGTCTGGCCCGGCCATCCCGCGTATTGTATGTTCGTCCCTCAAGCTCACGGATTGGATTGGATGCGCGGTATCCACCGAGCTACACCCGTCGCATTGCTCGCGGTGGCGCTCACGGGCGTCACTTGCGCGTTTCCCACCGACAAGAGCAACGATGTTTTCGTGGTCGTGCATGTGCCCAAGCAGATCGTTCTCCAGGGGCAAACGCTCGACGTCGGGGCGACCCTGTGGCAACGGAC
>DATMZX010000305.1:0-5857 GCA_035573235.1 Gemmatimonadales bacterium | reverse complement strand
AAGTTCGCGTCGGGCGGCGATCACTCGGTCATCGAGGCGTCGCTGTCGGTCTAGTCGGTCTGGTCAGATATATTGTTGACGTGGGCGAGCGACGCTACAGCGACAAAGAGATCGCAGCGATTTTCCGCGCCGCCACTGAAGGTCCGGTGGCCGGCCTGCAACCCGACGTCCCACGCGACGAAGGGCTGACGCTCTCCGACCTGCAGACGATCGGGCGCGAAGTCGGCATCGCGCCCGACGCGATCGCGGGCGCGGCGCGCGCGCTGGACGTGCACCGCGGGACCGGGCGGACATTCCTCGGGCTTCCGATCGGTGTCGCCCGCACCGTCAATCTCCACCGCCGGCTGACGGACGATGAATGGGAGCGGCTCGTCGTGCAGCTGCGCGAGGTGTTCGACGCGCGCGGCTCGACGCGCTCGGACGGATCGTTGCGGCAGTGGACGAACGGCAACCTGCAGGTACTGCTCGAGCCGACCGAGTCGGGTCACCGCCTCCGGTTCCGCACGACGCACGGCGCCGCGCAGACGGCGATCGGCGTCGGCTTCGTGGCGTGGGGCGCGGCCGCGGTGACGGCGATCATCACGGCGCTGAGCGGCTCGTTCGTGGAATCGGTCCCGGGCCTGCTGTTCCTGGCGGCCGCGGGAACAACGTTCATCGCGACCGGCGCGCTGCGGCTGCCGCGCTGGGCGCGGCTGCGGGGCAAGCAGATGGAAGCCCTCGCGGCGCAGGCTATCGCCGAGACCGCGGCAGGGGCGCCGGCAATTTCTCCGCAAATCTCCAAGCCGGCGGACCGTCCCGCGTAAGCGACAGCTTCAGCAGCCGCGCGCGCACCATCGCGATCGGCATCGGCCCGCCCTGCAGCACCGCGTCGTGGAACTCGCGCTCGCTCATCTTCTTCGTGTCGACGAGCTCCGCGTGCAGCGCCCGCAGCTGCAGCCCGCCGATCATGTATGCCGCCTGATAGAGCGGCCCGTATTGGCCGCCGAACGAGCGGCGTACCTCTCCCTCCGCGTTCGCGCGCTCGAAGTTCACGGTATCGACGAGGAACTGCACCGCCTGCTCCGGCGTCATTTTGCCGAGGTGGAAGTTCAACGAGAAGATGATCCGCGCGCTGCGGTGCATGCGCCAGAACAGCGCGCCGATCCGGTCCTCCGGCGACACCTGAAAGCCGTGATCCCAGAGAAACATCTCCCAGTAGAGTGACTGTCCCTCGTTCCAGAACGGCGTCCCGAACAGGCGACGGTGCGCGTTGTAGCGCGCGCTCATCCAGCCCTGCAGGTGATGGCCGGGATTCAGCTCGTGGAATACGGTCGCGTGCGAGAAGTGCGGATTGTTGCCGCGCATGCTCATCAGCTTCTCTTCGTCCGTCATGTCGGCCGTCGGATACGACACCTGAATCACCTCGCCGCCGAGGAAGAACGGCGACACGCGCTGGCGCTCGGGCGGAATCATCTCCATGCGCCAGTCTTCGCGCGCGAGCGGCGGGATCGTGACCCAGTCGTGCTGGTCGAAGAAATCCTGCGCCTGTTTCGCGAGGTCGCGCACGAGATCGGGCTGGCGGCCGGGATCGACGTAGGTGTTCTTCACTTTCTCCATCGCCGCTTTCCAGTCGTCACCGAATCCCATCTCGCGCGCCGCGGCCTTCATCTCCTGCAAGCTGAACGCGTACTCGCGCTCGGCGATCGCGATCAGCTCCTGCGGCGTATACGGGATCATCTCGTACGTGAGCTCTTCCTTCAGCCCCTCGGCGTCGATCGGGTCGCCCACGATCGGTCCCGCGTTCTGCGCCGTGCCCGGCTTGAATCCGACGACGCGCTCGCGCAGCGTGCGCGCGTAGCGCGCCAGCGCGGAGTCGGTTTTCTGCCAGGGATCCTTCACCCACCAGGAGAAGACCGGGTCGTAGCCGTCGTAGTAGCGGAACCAGGCCCGCAGCGTCTCCCGCAGATCGTCGACATCGCCGGCGGCGCGATTGGCGATCGTGCGCGTCGTCTGCGGCTTCGCTCTGGACGTCGAATCGCGGCTCGGCTCGAACAGGGCGCGCAGGCTGTCAACCTGCTGCGCGACCGCGGAGAGCGTGCGCGCCGAGCCGGGGGGATCGACGGTCGTGAGATTGCGGCGCGCGTCCGGCAGGCCGAGCAGCTTGTCGGCGAACGGCAGGAGCGTCGTGGTCTCGGTGCGCTGCTTGTCGCGACGCGCGAGCAGCGCGAGCTGATGCTTCAGATAGTTGTCGAGCAGGATGTAGTCGGCGCGGCCTTCGAGGCCGAGCTTGCCGAAGTCGACCTCGTGCAGGTTCGACTGCCAGCCCGCGTAGAACTCGCGCATCGTGCGCCGCTGGTCGGGCGAATCGTCGGCGTCGTAGCGGCGGGAGAGCGCGGTCCGATCGGTCGAGAAGCGCTCGACGACCTCTTCGAGCTCGCTCGAGGGGCGCGCCACCAGCGGCGTGAGCGGAGGAACGACGGATGCCGGCTGCTGCGCGAGGAGTGCGGCTAAAACCGCGAAGGGAGTGAGCATGGAGCTAAAGACTGTGCGGATGGAGCGATCTCCACAACTCCACGAGGCGCCTTAGCTTTGCGCATGACCACCGAGGCCATCCAGCGACGCACGCTGCGGCTGCTGTTCGCGACGCAGATCGTCAGCGGGATGGGCGTGTCGATCGGCTCCTCGGTCGGCGCGCTGCTCGCCGCCGAGCTCGCGGGGGTGAGCCTGTCGGGCCTCGCGCAAAGCGCGGCGGTGGTCGGTGGAGCGCTCGCGGCGATTCCCGCGACGGCGATCGTGCATCGCCACGGCCGCCGGCCCAGTCTCGCCGCCGCCTACGGCGTCGCCGCGGTCGGCGCGGTGCTCGTCGTGCTCGCGGCGCTGCACGGGACGCTGCCGCTCCTGTTCCTCGGCTATTTCCTGTTCGGCGGCGCGACCGCCGCCAATCTGCAGGCGCGCTACACCGCCGTCGATCTCGCGCCGGCCACGCTGCGCGGCCGGCATCTCGCGCTGATCGTGTGGGCCACGACGATCGGCGCGGTGGCGGGACCGCCGCTCGCCGCACCGGCGGGCACCGCCCTCGCGCCGTACGGCATTCCGACGCTCGCCGCGCCGTACCTGATCTCGGCCGTCATGTTCGTCATCACCGCGTTCGTATTGCTCGCGCTACTGCGCCCCGATCCCGCGCTCGTCGCGGGAACGGCCGGTGACGGTCAGCGCCGGCGTTTGCGCGACGGCTGGCGCGCCGTCGCCACGAGCGGGCCGGCGATCCTCGGCCTGACGGCCGTCGCGGTCGGGCACATGGTGATGGTGGGCATCATGGCGATGACGCCGGTGCACATTCGCAGCGCCGGCCACGACGCGGCGCACACGCTGCGAATCGTCGGCGTCGTGATCAGCGTGCACATCGCGGGGATGTACGCGTTCGCGCCGGTGATCGGGTGGCTCACCGACCGCATCGGGCGGCGGGCGGTGATCGGCGCGGGAATCGTGCTGCTGCTGGCGGCGTGCGCGCTCGCGGGTGGCGCGGGCTACGACAATGTGCGCCTGGGCGCCGGACTCTTCACCGTGGGACTCGGCTGGTCCTGCACGATGGTGGCGGGCTCGACGCTGCTGTCGGAGTCGGTGCCGCTCGCGCTGCGCGCGTCGGCACAAGGATTGTCGGATCTCATCATGGGACTCGCGGGCGCGAGCGCCGGCGCGCTGTCGGGCGTGGTGGTCAGCGCGTGGGCGTATTCCGGATTGGCGTGGGTCGCCGCGCTCGCGACAGTGCCGCTCATTCTGTTGGCGGCCGGTCAGCGCTGGTGGTTCAGGACGGCATGACGCAGGCTAGAGCGTAAGTCGATGACCGGTCAAGCAGCTTACCCGCCGACGATCATCGTCACCGCGATCAGCGCGCAGACGATCCCCGCGGCCTGCCACCAGCTCAGTCGCTCCCCCAGGATCGCGCGCGCGAGCAGGACCGTTCCGGCCGGATAGAGCGCCGACAGCGTGACGACGGGACTGAACGGGCCGATGCGGACCGCGAGCAGATAGAGCGCGTTCGCGATCATGTCGAGTGAGCCGCCGGCGAGCGCGAGCGCCGTCGGATTCTTGGGGAGACGCACGGAGCCACGGCTCACGACGATGACGATCGCGAAGAACGCGACGGAAGCGATGCGATCGGTCAGGAGCGGCCACAGACCCGCTTCGCGGCGCGTTTGCGCGAGCGTGAGCAGAAACAGGGCGACGCCGATGCCGGCGAGAAAAGCGTGACCGACCCCCGAGCGTCGGGCCGCCGGACTGTCGGACGGTTGGACCGTGGGACGACTGACCAAGACGATTGCCGCGATTCCCAGAAGAATCCCCAGCAGCGGCAGCCCGCGCGGTCGCTCGCCCAGAACGACCGAAATGACCACCGGCAGCGCGACGGCGACGACGGCGGTGATCGGCGCGACGACGGACATCGTGCCGATCGCGAGCGCGCGATACAGCAGCGCGACACCGATGCCGCCCGTGATGCCGGCGAGCGCGCCCCACCACAGGTCGGCGCGACTGGGACTCGCCGCCGGGAGTAAGGGAATCGCCACGGCGACCAGCACCAACCCGATCGCTTGCGAGATGAGGACGACGGGCAGCGCATTCGCGCGGCGCGTCGCGAGGCCGCCGGTGAAATCAGCGGCGCCGTAAAAACCGGCGGACAGCAGCGCGAGCAGATAGGCCATCGGCTGATACGATAGCACCATCCGGAACGACGCCGACGTTTCGTAGCCGGACTAGCGGCTTTCCCGGCCTGCAACCTTCGGGGAGTCATGGGTATCCAACGGGCGATGTTGCTCACCCTCAGTCTCATCGCGACGAGCGCCCTCATCGCCCAGGAGCCGCAGGCGCGGCTGCTCGACGCGCTCCACGCAAACCGGCTGTCGCTGACCATGAGCGAGGGCCGCCCCGCCGGGCCCGGCTGGGATTGGCTCGTCCGGGAAGCGCGCAATGCCCGCTTCACATTGATCGGCGAGGAACACGGCGTCGCGGAAACCTCGCAGCTCGCCACGGCCTTGTTCACCGCCCTGCGTGCATCCGGCTACAGTCGCTTCGCGGTCGAGCTGTCGCCGGTCATCGCGCAGGACATCGAGGTCGCGGCACGGCGCAACGGCGTGCAGGGCATCGAGGATTTCCTGACCGCGCCCGGCCTCTTCACGTTCTACAACGTGCACGAGGAAGCGCAGATGCTCGCGGATGTCGTCCAAGCGGCACCCCGGAATGAGCGGGTGTTGTGGGGATTCGACCGCGAGATTTTCAACGATCGCTACCTGATCGCCAAGCTCGAACCAAAGGTACCGCCGGGCGCCCGCGCGGCGTTTGCGCGCCTCAAGGAGGCGTCCGACAGCGCCCGCGCCCGCAACGCGCGGACCGGAAATCCGGATGACTTGTTCTTCCTGTCGCAGGACTCGGCCCTGGCGTCGGCCCTGCGGGCCGCCTGGCCCAAGCCGGATCGAGAGAGCGATGCGGTTCTGCGCACGCTCGAAGCGTCGCTGGCCGTCGAAACCGCGGAGCGGACCGGAGGCGCGTGGCCCTACATGGAGCGCCGCTCGCAATGGGCGCGGAGCAATCTGGCGGCGCTGCTCCGGAGCGGCTCCCCCAAGATCCTGATGAAATTCGGCTACAACCACATGATCCGCGGCGCCAACTATTTCAACGGATTCGATCTCGGCGCCATGGCGGACGAAGTGGCAGCGCTCACGGGGGATCGCGCGTTCCACATTCTCGTTCTCCCTGGCCCGGGGTCACGTCAGGCTGTCCCCGGGCCAGGAGGAAGCGCCGAGTCCATCTCGAGCGATTCGTCCGACCCCCTCCGAGCCGGCGACCAGCGCCTCACGCGTGTGCTCTCGAACGCCGATGCCAC
>DATMZX010000304.1:0-7171 GCA_035573235.1 Gemmatimonadales bacterium | reverse complement strand
CGATCATCGAGGGCTACATCTTCGACGGCACGTTCGACGCGGCGCTCGCGACCGAGTACGGCATGCAGCGCGAGCCGTACGACCACCTGCCCCGGCGGTGCCCGAAGTGGGAACCGTCCGAGGCCGTCAAAGCCGAGGCGGCGACGTGACGCCGAGCTTGGAGCAAGCCATCGCCGACGCGCGGGAGCGGGCGAGCGAGGCCCGTCGGCTGCGCGAGGACCGCTTGGCCGCTGTCCTCGAGGACGTGATCGAGCCCATCGCGCGCGCGGCCGAAGACCTCTTGGTCTGGCTCGCCGAGGATGACGCGATGCTGCGCTCGGCGCACGCGCGGCCTTGGCTGCGGGCGCGGTTCGCGGGATGGATGGCCCAGGGCCATGCGCGGATGCGGAACGGGCGCCGTGAGTACTTGCAGGTGGTGGTGCCGCGCCGAGCCAACCCGTCCGCGGCTCGTGAAGCGGGCCGCGAAGCTGGGAGGAAAAGCGCGTGATGCAACTCGTCCTCTCGCTCTTTCCCGGCGTCGGCCTGCTCGACATGGCGTTCGAGCTCGAAGGCTTCTGCGTGGTGCGCGGTCCTGATCTCCTGTGGGGCGGTGACATCCGCAGCTTTCACCCCCCGCGGAAGTTTGACGGCGTGATCGGGGGCCCGCCGTGCCAACTGTTCTCCGTGCTCAAGCGCCTCAACCCGCGCGCTGGCGAGAAGCACGGCAACCTAATTCCTGAGTTCGAGCGCGTCGTGGCCGAGGCGTTCCCGTCGTGGTTTCTCATGGAGAACGTGAAGGACGCACCATTGCCGAACGTACCCGGCTACGCAATGCACTACGAACTGTTGCGCGACGTGTGGGTGGGCGGCGAAACGAGTCGCCTTCGGCGCTTCTCATTCGGCTCGCTGGACGGCCGCCGTCTTTACGTCGAGACGCTGGCCCTGCACCCTGTCGCGGAACCTGCGGCGCTCGCGGGCGGCACGGGCCGGGAGGTTCCGGTTAGGCTTGGCGGGAGCGGGCGGCCGAAGCGGACAACGAGAGATGGCCGCATCGTGAGCAGCGGCCCGAATCCGGGCGCGCGCGCGAGCCTTGATGAGATGATCCGTAAACAGGGGTTACCGTCCGACTTCTTAGCTGACGCGCCGTTCACGGAGCGCGGCAAGGGCCACGCGATCGGCAACGGCGTGCCGCTCCCCATGGGCCGCGCGATCGCCAAGGCCGTCAAGCGCGCGTTAGGCAACGAGGTCGCCGCATGACCCTCCGCAAATCCCTCGCCCACTACGGCCCCAAAGGCGCGCAGGTCCGCGTGTTCACGGAGGGCGACCTAGTGCGCGTCCAGTGGCGGGAGCGGGGCGCAGTGAAAACGAAGTCATGGGTGCGCTCGCGCGAGAACCTGATCGAAGCGAAAGAATGGGCGCGCGGGTTCAGCGAGTCGCGGACCTTGCCGGTGGCCGAACGCATGACCCTGCTCGATCTCTACGTCCGCTTTGCCGAGTCCGAGTACTCGCACCTGCGCCAACGGACGCAGCGCCTTTACGAGGACCACTGGCGCTACTGGACGGTCATGTGGGGGACCGGGTTCGTGGCTGAGGACGCGACGCTCGACATGCTGGTCAAGTTCCGCACGGCGCTCGAAGCCAGGGGCTTGGCCGTGACCACAATCGGCCGCGCGATCACGACCATCAAGAGCGTGCATCAGTGGGGCTTGGCGCACGAGCATTTGTCGCGCAACCGGCTCCATGCCTACCGCTACCGCGTGGCCAAAGAAAAGCGCCCGGTCCCGCCGGCGGAGTACCGGGCGGACGATTTCGCTGCCCTGCTCAAGGCGTTGGATCCCACCACGTACAAGGCGCACTGGCGTGCGTGGTGTGTGCTCTCAATCTGCGGCTACCAGGGCGTCCGGCAGCAGGCGGTCCTCCATCTCGCGTGGGCGGACATCGACTTGGAGGCGCGCCGCATCCACTGGCGGCCCGAGTGGGACAAGATGGGCAAGGACTGGTGGCAACCCCTGCGGGAGCCGACGATCGCCGCGCTCACGGTCGCTGAGGCGCACCGGACCGGCTCGCCGTGGGTGTTCCCGGCGGCGCGGACGGAAGGCCACAACGTGAGCCGGCATGAGGTCTACACGATCGGCGCTGTCTGGTCGGCGTTGCGGGCGGCTGAGAAGCGGGCCGGGATCGCGCACGCGCGGAATCGCGCGGGTCACGGGCTCAGGCGGATGTTGTCGGGCGACGTAGCCGCGATCACGGGCGACGCGATGTTGGGGCTGCACGCGATCGGCGACACGGACGCACGCCAGTTGACGCGCTACGTCCAGCGCCGCGAGGACCGGGTGGCGGAAGCGTTCGGGAAGCTGGACGGAAAGGAGAGCGAGACCAACAACAGCGAGGTGGAACAGTGAGCGCCAACGAGACGCTGGACCTCGTGGTGATGGAGTCGAATGCGCGGACGATCATCGCGGATGGCGTGCGCTTGGTCGCGGTTAGCCGTGTTCTGCGCGACGACATTGCGCGATCAGAACAGCGCATTCTTGACGCTGAGGCGCTAACGGTTTCCGCGCATCGGATCGTGGCCCTGATCGACGCCGTGCGCGAGCGAGACCAGGAGATCGCGCGGCTCGCAGAGACGCCCCGTTACGCAGCGTGCATCTACTGCGGTCATCGGGTCCCCTACCTCCTCGACGACAGCGACGACTCCAAGCGCGAGGCGTACCGCAGGCTGATCGAGCACGACCGTCAATGCCCGAAAAACCCGCTCGTCGCAGACGCGGCGATCGGGTCCTTTCTGGTGAGACACGGCATCGTCGCTGTGAACGAGGACAACGATCTCTATGCTGCGCTGTTCCTCGACGGCGCACGCGGGCCGCGCGCGAAGTGGGAAGCTGGCGAGTGCGGGCTTACCGCAGCCGAGGCCGAGGCGGTGAACGGCGACGGCAGCAACGGCTCGTCGCTGGTGGGTGCCAACGTGCTTCGGCGAATTCTCGGCGCCGCGATGGCCGAGACTTCGGGGGGCGTCGCATGACCCGATGCCGTCCCGAACCCACAGCATCGAAGCGTAACGCCATGCTAATCGGCGGCAGCGCCCGCGTGCAGACCACGACTTACACCCACGTACAGCGATCTAACGTGCCAAAAACTAGTGCGCCAGGGAGGACTCGAACCTCCGACCCAGAGAATATGGGAAACGAGCCGTAGGAGCGAATTTCGCGCTCCAACCGCAATCCGACGCATCGAAACGATGCCAAACTAGCCCATCAAACACCGAAAAGCTACCACCTGACCGCAACGGGATGGTAATCCGATGCGCGCACGCTTCTACGGGACGCGGGAGGCGGGTATGAGCCGCCCGGCAAATCGCAGCATGGTCGCGGCGGTGGCTGCGTTGCTGGCCACCGGTATCGCGGGCGGTCACCCCGTTGTCCGCGTTCCGCAGCCACGCTGGTTACGCCGTCAGGGACGCGGCGACGGTAGGGGCAAGACGACGGGCCGGCAATTCGCGACCGCGAAGGGATCGCAAGCCAAGCATCGCGAGCGCCGCATGCTCGCCGCCGATCCCGCCGCCGTGGAGGCCGACCATGCCTAACCCCGAGCCGGTGGCCATGACCAGGCCCACGCGAGAGCAGACGGACAGGGCGCTGGTGCGCGCGGCGGATGCGGCCCTAGACGCTGACAGGCACCTGCGGCTGGCGACTTTGCCGCCAATGCACACATCGGATCGAGCATACCACGCTCTCAAGGCGTGGGAAGCCTACTTCGCGTTAGGCGAGGCGTTGCGCCAGACCGGCACCGAACCACCACAACCAGCGGAGGGCGCGTGACCCCGACCGTGATCCAGCGGCTGCGCGAGGAGATAGCGGAGCAGGAGCGGCGCGCCCTATTCATGATCGAGCACGGCCTCGATACGGCCAACCACCGGATGGGCCTGATCATGATCGGGCAGCGCGCGGACAATCTGCTCCGCATTGTCGAGCAGGAACTGATCGCCAAGGACGCCGAGATCGCGCGGCTCATCGACTACGCGAACGCGTGGAGCGAGTTCGCGCACCACCTGCAGCTCTGTCGCGACTGCGCTGAGGGGCCGATGTGTGAGACCGCGCACGCGCTCAACGACGCCATCCTGGTTGCCGCGATGCCGCGCGCCGAGGTCCCCGAGTGACCATCGCCGACCTCCCGCTCTGGCGCGAGCCCGCGAAACGCTACGCCGTGCCGCCGGCGGCACCCGCGAGCCGGACCAGCGAGGCCGCGGCGGTTCAGGTCACTCGGCGCGCGCCGACCATGCGCGAGCATGTCCGGCTCTATCTCGTCTCGCGCGGCGAGTACGGCGCCACCCGGCAAGAGATCGCGGACGCGCTCGGGATGCGGTTGCAGTCGGTCTGTGGCCGCGTGGCCGAGCTCCTGGAACGGACACACGTCGTCGCGACGGAGCGGCGGCGGGAATCGCGAGAGGTTCTGGTCGCAACGCAGGAGGCAGAACAGCATGGCCCTTAGCAAGCGCGTCCGCTTTGAGATCTTCAAGCGCGACAAATTCACATGTGGATACTGCGGACGTCGGCCACCCGATGTCATGCTCGAGGTCGACCATATCGTGCCGCGCTGTGAGGGTGGCACCGACGCGCCCGAAAACCTGACCACCTCCTGCGTCCCCTGCAATCGCGGCAAGAGCGGAATTCCGCTCGAGAACGTCGCGCCGGCGGTCGATGAGGAGACGGCGCTGTCTGGCATGCAGGAAATGCTCGAGCGTGCGAACGCGATCAAGGCATCAACCGTCGTCGCCGAGGCCACCCGCCGCGCTATGGGCGACGCGGTCGTGACCATCGCTGGCTGGTGGTACGATGCGTTCGGCGACAGCGACACCATTGAGGCGAATCAGGCGAGCATCCGGCGGTTCCTCGTCGAACTCAACATGGATCAAATTGCCCTCGCCATCGAGGCGACCGAGCGCGCGGCCGCGAATCGTGGATACTGGTCGCGGTGGAAGGCGTTTAAGTATTTCTGCGGCGTCTGCTGGAGCATGATTCGCCAGCAACGGGAGGGCGACCATGCCTAGAATTCGCACAGTCAAGCCCGAATTCTGGCAAGACGAGAAGATGGCCGCGCTGCGGCCCATTGATCGGCTCGTATTCCTCGGATTGATCTCGGCCGCCGATGACGCCGGGCGGCTCGTCGACAGTATCAAGTTCATCGACGGATTCATCTTCCCCGGCACGTCGGATTCGGCCGCAGAGTCGCTTGACGTGCTCGCCGGACTGTCGCGCATCGTGCGATACGTGAGCGAAAGTGGACAAAAACTGATCGAAATCGCTGGCTGGCATAAGCACCAGAAAGTTGACAACGCGTCAAAGTACACGTTGCCGGGGCCGCCCAAACATCGCCGCGTCAAACGAGTTACAGCGAACGGGACTACTCGCGAGAGTCGCGCGATGCCCGAGCGAGAATCGCGCGAGCCTATCGACCAATCGTCGCGTTACGATCTTGGACCTACGACCTACGACCAACCTCCACCGCGCGCGCGCGCGAGTGCTCCACCTGAGTTTCCAAGCCGCTACAGCGCGGACCTCGAGCAGGTGCTGCTCTACGTGACGGTGCCCGAAAGCCTGTTCGCGACGCTGCGCTCGTTGAATTCAGGCGAGGTCACGCCGCCCGCGTTCTCGTGGGAAGAGATCGGTTTGGGCCTGCACGACTACGTGGCGAACGGCAAGCACACGCAGTTCAACGCGCGCCAGCTTCGCCGCTACGTCCAGGGTGCTCGTGAGCAGCTTGAGCCGCATGACAGCACCACCGCGGCCGGCGGGCAGAAAACTGCCCGGACCCCTATGAAACCCGACGCGGCCCGTGCGTTCGATGAGGCCATGAAGTTCTTGCGGGCAAGCCCCGGCGGCTGGCTACACATGACGGCCGAGCAAATCGCGAGCGTCGAGCCGGCGACACGCGCCGCGGTGAGCGCCGCCGGCGGCTGGAAGGAGCTCGCGAATTCCGACGAGATCGGGCTCCGCATGCGGCGCAAAGCGTTCATCGAGGCGTACATACCGCAACCACACGAGGTGCACGTATGAGCTACGCGTGTAGCATGTGCGGCGAGGCAGTGCCGGTCGGCTACTCCGCACACGTCTGTCCCGGCGACGAACTCAACGTTCCGCTGACTCGCCGCGACGCGCTCGCCGTGCTCGCCAAGCTCGCCGAACGATCCGACACGCCCGCCATGCGCGAAGCCTACGGCCTCGTCTGGGAAGAACTCACCGTCGCGTGGAGGCAGCCATGACCGCTGCCGAACTGCGCGCCCGCGTGACCATGACCCCAGCCGAACAGAAACGCGCGCTCGGCCGCTTGACCGGCGACCCCAAAGCCAAGACCGAAGCCCAGGTCCAACGCGAGATCGTCAACGCGCTCAAGCTCGCGGGCTGGTCTGTGTGGCGCATCGGCCAGCGCAACGCGAAAGGCACGCAGGACGCGGGGGTGCCGGACATCTTCGCGACGAACGGGCCGATAATCCAGAAAACCGACAGCGGCTATATCCTGTCGTTCATGGGTGGCGGCGTGTTCATCGAGGTCAAACGACCTGTCGGCGGCGTGCAGTCCGAGGCGCAAAAGGTGTTCGAGCGCGCATGCCGTGGTTGCGGCCAGCGTTACATCTTGGCGCGCAGCGTGGACGACATCAGGGATTTACTTCTAACCGGAGCGACACATGGCTAAGTCCAAGCAGGGCGGCGTCTCCAAAGCGTCCGGCGATTTCATTCAGGGCGCAATCAAGAAGCCCGGTCAGTTGCACAAGGATCTCGGCGTGCCGCAGGGCGAGAAGATCCCAGCGGCGAAACTCAACGCGGCGGCCAAGCGGCCCGGCAAGGTCGGCCAGCGCGCGCGCTTCGCTAAGACACTCAAGAAGCTGCACTAGCCATGTTCACCGAGACCGACATCGCGTTAGTCACGCTCGCCCACGACACCTTGAAGCAAGTCCTGGCCGAGAAGCGCGCGGCGCACCAATTCTTCCCGCCGTCGCTCGACGCGCAAATCGCGGCGATCGGCAAGCTCCGTGAGCGCATGGCGCAAGTGAACTTGGAGCTTGAGTGTGCCCAGCAGGAAGCCGGCGCTGTCAAGCAAGTGGCGCACAACGCGGGCGAGCTGCTCAAGGGCTCGCTCGGATTCTGTCAGCAACAGTTGGCCGAGAGGCAGCGAGAGGTTCACGAGCTCGAAGGCC
>DATMZX010000303.1:0-5919 GCA_035573235.1 Gemmatimonadales bacterium | reverse complement strand
GACCCGTTCTACATGACGCTCGTGGCGCTGTATCAGTACCTGGTCGGCAATACCGATTGGTCGGTGTGGGGACAGCACAACATCGCCGTGTTCAGTGACACCGCCTCGCACAAGCTGTTCGCGATCCCGTACGACTATGACTTTTCCGGCGCGGTGGACGCGCCGTACGCATCGCCGCCCGAGCAGCTTCCCATCAAGACGGTGCGCGAGCGCCTCTATCGGGGCTACTGCCAGCCCGACAGCATCCTCGGGCGCGCGCTCGAGCGGTTCCGGAGCAGCAAGGATTCCATCTATGCCGCCGTGCGCGCGGTCACGCAGCTGGATGAACGCGACCGGCACGCCATGCTCTCCTACTTCGACGACTTCTTCCGGACGGTCGAGAACCGCACGCTGATCGATCGCGAATTCGTCCGCCGCTGCCGGGTGCTGGAGCAATGAGCGAGCGGCGCGCCGCGGGCCTCGTCGCCGCCCTCCTTCCTTTCTATGCGGCACTGGCCGGTCTGGCCTGGCTGGTAGACCGGTGGACGCCGCAGTGGGGCGCGTTCTTCTCCGCAAAGGGACCGGGCGGCGCCGCGATCGCGATGCTCGGCGCGCTGGCGCTGGTCTGTCCGGCGGCGTGGATGTACATGCACACCAAGCCGAAGGCGCGCTACGACTCGTCGCTCGTACAGACCCTGATCGTGCTGCCGGTCGTGATCGCGGGCGTCGTCCTGATCGTACGTGACAGCGTCGCGCTGGCGTTCAGTCTTGCCGGGATCGTGGCCGCGGTCCGGTTCCGCAACACGCTGAAGGACACCAAGGACGCGGTCTACATCTTTCTCGCGATCGCCGTCGGAATCGCGGCGGGCGTCCAATCATTTTCGATCGCGTTCGTCGTCTCCTTCATCTTTGTGTTGCTCGTGATGGTGCTGTGGCGCTTCGACGTCGGGATGGCACCGGATCGCGAGCGGGTGCGGGGCCGGCTGATCGCCGAGACCGCGATCCCCACCGCCGCGCATCCGGCGATCGCCGGCGTGCTCGAGCAGCATGCGAGGAACTGGAAGCTCGTGTCGTCCGAGTCGGCCTCGCGCGGCAATACCGCGCTCACCTTCCTCGTGCTGCTCCGCCCGCGGACCACGGCCGACGAGCTGCTGGCGGCGATTCGCCGCGACGCGGCGGGGCAAATCGCCAACGCGCGGTTCGAGCCGGACGCCTAGCAGCGGATGCGGCAGCGCTGGGACGTACCGGACGCGGCACGACTCGCACAATTGCTCGACCATCCTCCGGCGGCCGCACTGCGCTTGGCGGCCCCCCAGGTCGAATCCTTTCGTGATGTCTACTGCGACACCCCCGAGGGCGAGCTCCGCGAGCGCGGCGCGCGGTATCGCGTGCGGCTCACGACGACCGGACAGCGGCAGCCGACGGTGTGGCTCCCCGGCGGCGCGCGGCTCGAAGGCGAGGCCGCCGAGGTCGGGCTGCGAGGGCTTTTAGATCCGGCCCGGCTGGTGCCGTGGATCGAGCTGGACGTCACGCGCCAGAGACGCGCGATCCAGCTTGCGATCGTGCGCCTCCCGCTCTGCCGTCTCACCGGCGACACGATCGCCGTGCGGCGCGGCGAGCTGAATGCCCGGATGTGGGAGCTCGCGATCGATGGTCCCGCCGCCCGTGCGCTGCAACGCCGGATCCTGCGGACCTTCGAGCTGCGCGCGGTCGGAGACGACGTCGTGCAGCGCGCGCAGGCCGCGCTGAATGACGCGGAAGCCCAGCGGGCCGCCCGCGAGTTGCGCGGCGAGCGCGAGCTCGCGCTCGTCGCCGTCGAGCATGGCCGGCTGGGACTGTGCCGGCTCGGCGCCGAGCTCCGGATACCGGTAGATAAAGGAAGCGGCGAGGTGGCGTGCCGCGCCGCGCTCCGGCGCCTCGTCGGAAACGGCGAGGGCCAGCTCCGCCTGCTGGGCATCGTCCCCCCCACCGGTGAGCGCGCGACGCTGGAGGTGTGGACGGTGCGGCGCCTGCACGGCAACGAGACGCTGCAGTGGTTCTCACCGGCCGAGCTGCTGGACCGCGTCGGGTCACCGTTGCTGCGCGACCCGGCGACACTCGCGACGCTGACGCTGGCGGCGCGCTCGCCGCTCGTTCCCGAATGGTCCGGCATGGCGTTCGGCACCGGAGACGGCGAGGACTTCGCGCCCGAGTCGGTCGCGCGCCAGAGCCGCGTGACGTTAAGTGAAATGCGCGTCCCGGTGCTGACGCCCGAGCAGGCGGATCCCTCGCGGCTGCAGCCCGAGCAATTCCTCAACCCCGAGCTCTCGTGGGTCGAGTTCAACGCGCGCGTGCTCGCGCTGGCGGAGGATCCCAGGACGCCGGCGGCGGCGCGGATCCGGTTCCTCGGCATCTTCTCGACGAACCTCGACGACTTCACGGCCACGAAAATCGCGGCGTTGCAGCAGCTCGCCGCGCGTCACCGCAGCAGTCCGTCGGGCGACGGGCTGCGACCGGGTGAGACCCTCGACGCCCTGGCGATTCGGCTGCGTCCGCTGATCGCCCGGCAGTACCGGCTGTTCGACGCGCTGCTCCGCCCCAGTCCGCAGAACCAGCCCGAGCTGGTCGTGACCTATTGGCGGGAGTTGAGCATCGAGGAGCAGCTGCAGCTTCGCGCTCGGTTCTCCGAGGCCATGCTTCCGTTCTTGAGTCCCAAGGCGCTCACTCGCGCGCCCGGCCATCCCTTCCCTGTCGTTTCGGAGCGGCGCGTCGTGCTCCTGGTCGTATTGCGGGACCAGGCCGGCTCTCCGCCGCATTACGGACTGGTCGAAATCCCCGAGCTGCTGCCGCGCTTTCATTTCCTCCCGGACGGTCGTCGCGTGGTCGCGAGCGAGGAAATCGTGCGGGGCAATCTGGACCTGCTCTATCCTGGCCGATTGATCGTCGGCGCTCACGGCTTCCGGATCACGCGCAGCGGCGATCTGCAGCTCGACGAGTCATCCGCCGCGAACTTCCTGCAGGCGATCGAGGATGAGCTGGTCCGCCGCACCAGGCCGATCGTTCGAATCGAGATCGAGCCCGCGACGCCGGAGCCGCTGCGCAACCTGCTGCAGCGCGAGCTTCAGCTGCAGGACGGCGATAAGGACGGGGCTGGCGCACCAGAGGTTTTCGTCACGCCGGGACCTTTGGACCTCGGCGCACTCCGCGACCTCCCGACGCAGCTGCCGGACTATCCGCCGTTCACGCCGCGCGAGCCGTTCGAGTCGAATCGCGCGGTCGCCGCTCAGATCGACGAGCACGATGTGCTCGTCCATCACCCGCTCGACTCGTTCAGCGGCAGCTTCGAGCGATTCATCACCGAGGCGGCCGACGATCCCGACGTCCAGGCGATCAAGCTGACGCTGTACCGCCCGGGGGGCGGCGCCTCGGCGATCGGCGATGCGCTGCGACGCGCCGCGGCGGCCGGGAAGGACGTCGCCGTGATCGTGGAGCTCAAGGCCCGGTTCGACGAAGCGCGCAATATCGAATGGGCCAAGAGCCTCGAACGCGACGGCATCCACGTCGTCACCGGACTCGTCGACCTGAAGACCCACGCCAAGCTGGCACTGGTCGTGGCGCGGCGCGGAACGAGTGCCCGGCGTTACGCGCATGTCGGCAGCGGCAATTACAACCGTGATACCGCGCGCGTCTACACCGACGTCGGCCTGTTCACGGCCGATCCGCGAATCACCGCCGACGTCCACGCGCTCTTCAACGAGCTGACCGGCTCGAGTCGAGCGCCGCGCGGCGGGTTGCCGCACCTCCTGGTCTCGCCAGCCGATCTGCTGGAGCGCGTGCTGGCGATGATCGAGCGGGAAGCGGCACATGCGCGCGGCGGCCGCCCCGCCCGGATCCGCGCCAAGCTCAACGGTCTCGCGGATGCCACCGTCACGCAGGCCCTGTACCGAGCATCGCAAGCCGGCGTGGACATCGACCTCAGCGTGCGTGGGATTTGTACGCTGCGTCCGGGAGTGCCGGGATTATCGGAGCGGATTCGGGTCGCGAGTATCCTGGGACGCTTTCTCGAGCATGGGCGGATCTATCATTTCGCCAACGGCGGCACCGAGGAGGAGTACTACATCGGCTCTGCCGACTGGCGGCCCCGCAACCTGCGGCGGCGTGTGGAAGTCGTAGCGCCTGTGTATGATCCCGCGCTTCGCCAAAAACTGGACGCGATCCTGAAGGAGGAGCTGGAGGGAAGCTCGGAGCACAAGCGGCGCTGGATCCTCACCGCCGACGGCCGCTACGAGGCTGACTTCTAGGAAGAAAAAAGGCCGCGAGACTCGCGGCCTTTCTTGTCGAACCGTTTTGTGACTTAGCTGTTCTGGCCGCCGCTACCACCCTGCCGGCCACCCTGCTCGACATCCTGATCCTGGCGTCCCGGGGTACGTCCAGGCTGCTGACTGCCGCCACCCTGCCGGCCGCCCTGGCCGCCCTGCTGACCACCCTGACCGCCCTGTCCACCCTGCTTCTCACGGTCACTCTGTCCAGGATTGCTCGGATTCGTGCTTCTCACAATGCCTCCATTGCTAAGGTCGAAAATCGACTCTGGCGACTACTTTTTCGAATGTCGTCTCGCAACGCCGGAAGTCGCATCCACCGAGGGGATGAAAAAAGGCTTAACCCCCCGTTCTACTGTAGCTTCTGCGCATGCCGATTCCCCGCAGCGCGGCGGTTATCGCGCCGGACGGGTCTCTCGACTCCAGCGCGCTTCAGCGCGCAACGGACCAGCTCACGAGCGCGTTGGCCCGAGCCGGCGTCGAGAGCGGCACCACCGTCGCGCTCATGTTGCCCAATTCCGTCGCGTTCGTCCCCACCTATCTGGCGCTGCGGTCGCTGTCCGCCACGGTGGCGCTCATTCCTCCCAAGTATGGGCCCGCGGAGCTGGAGGCAATTCGACAGGGTGCAGGACCGGCATGCTTCGTGACAACGGCGACCGGCGCGAGAGCGATCGACGGCGGCCGTGTCGTGCCTCTCGCCGTGACGATCGGCGCCGAGCCGCTGGTGGTCAGTTTCTGCGGCGAGCGCGGCGCACCGATGGACGCGGCGGTGCTCAAGTTCACGTCGGGTTCGACCGGCCAGCCCAAGGGGATCGCGCTCACCGCCGCGGCACTCGAAGGGGAGGCGGCCAACATTGTCGGCGGCCTGTCGCTCGGTCCTGGGGACCGCGTCCTCGCGCCGGTACCGCTCAGCCACTCGTACGGCTTCGATCTCGGCGTACTGGCGATGTTGCGCTCGGGCTGCACGCTGGCGCTCGAGGACACCTTCGTGCCACGGCGCCTGCTCGCCGAGCTCGCGAGCGGTCGCGTAACGGTTTTCCTCGGCGTCCCGGCGATGTACCGGGCGTGGCTTGCGATGCCCCCCGCGGGCGCGGCTGCGCCGCTCCCGGTGCGCTATCTCCTGTCGTGCACGGCGCCGCTGCCGGCCGCCGTCGTCACCGCGTTCCACGCTCGCTATCACACTCCGATCTGCCAGCACTATGGCTCATCGGAAACCGGCGCGGTGACGACGCATGTGCCGGACGAGGTGCTCGAGCGACCGGACTCGGTGGGCCGCCCCATGGGCGATGTGAAGCTGAAAACCGTCGACGGTGAGGTCGTCGTCACCAGCGGCGCGCTGGCGCGCGGCTATGTGATGGGTGCTCCGCCGGACCGCCAGCCGTTCCAACCGGACGGCTATCACACCGGCGACCGCGGGCGGCTGGAGGACGGATTCCTCTATATCGACGGGCGGATCGACGATCTGATCAACGTCGGTGGATTCAAGGTCTCACCCCGCGAGGTGATCGACGCGCTCGAGAGTTTTCCGGCCGTCGCAGAGGCGGCGGTGGTCGGCGTGCGCGACAGCCGCGGTGAAGAGGTCGTGTACGCGGTGGTCGCCCTGGCCCGACCGGCCACGGAAGCGGAAATCCTCGCCCATTGC
>DATMZX010000302.1:0-4401 GCA_035573235.1 Gemmatimonadales bacterium | reverse complement strand
CGCTCATAGACGAGCGGCGAAATCTCAGCGCCAATCTGCAGTCCTAGATCGGCGAGATCTGCGGCCCGCAAGGAAGCGAAACGCCCCCGATCCACTTCGACGACCCGGTAGTCGGGCTGCCGTGGATCGGGGGCGAGTCCGGTGAGGATCACTCTTCGCTCGGCGTCGCTTCCTCTTCAGCGCCCGCGGGGCCGGGCGCGGGCTTCACGCCGAGATGCTCTTTCACCCGGACCTCGACTTCGGCCGACATGTCGGGATGATCCTTGAGATAGAGCTTGGCATTCTCACGTCCCTGCCCGATCCGCTCTTTCCCATAGGAGTACCAGGCGCCGGACTTGTCGATGATCCCGGCTTCGGCGGCGATATCGACCAGCAACGACTCATGGCTGATCCCCTCGTCGAACATGATGTCGAACTCCGCCTGCCGGAACGGCGGCGCCACCTTGTTCTTCACGACCTTCACGCGCACGTGATTGCCGATGACGACCTCGCGGTCTTTGACGGGGCCGATGCGGCGCATATCGAGACGCACCGATGAGTAGAACTTGAGCGCGCGCCCGCCGCTCGTCGTCTCGGGGTTGCCGAACATGACGCCGATCTTTTCGCGCAGCTGATTGATGAAGATCACCGATGTGCGCGAGCGGTTGATCGCGCCGGCGAGCTTGCGCAGCGCCTGGCTCATCAGGCGCGCCTGGAGCCCGGGGAGCGAGTCGCCCATTTCACCTTCGATCTCCGCCTTGGGCACGAGCGCGGCGACCGAGTCGACCACGACCACATCGACTGCACCGGAACGGACCAGGATCTCGCAGATCTCGAGTCCCTGCTCGCCCGTATCGGGCTGGGAGACGAGAAGATTCTCGATGTCCACGCCGAGCTTCTTGGCGTATTCGACGTCGAGCGCGTGCTCAGCGTCGATGTAGGCGGCGGCACCGCCCTCTTTCTGCGCGCGCGCCACGACGTGCAGTGCGAGCGTGGTCTTGCCGCTCGATTCTGGCCCGAAGATCTCGGTCACCCGGCCGCGGGGGATTCCGCCGATGCCGATCGCTGCGTCGAGGTTGATCGCGCCAGTCGAGATCGCGCTCACGCGCACCTGGGGCGTGTCGGCGCCCATGCGCATGATGGATCCCTTGCCGCAGGTCTTCTCGATTTGGGTAATGGCGAGGTTCAGCGCTTTGCGCCGATCGTCGGTAAGCTTTACGGGCTGGGGCTGCGTTTCTGCCATGATTGACCTCGACATAGGTGGCGGGCCTCTTGGATTTGAGGACCCGAATATATACCGAAACCGTTGCTAGCGCCATCCGGGACGGAAAGCGTCCTCCAGGTGCTCCAATTCGTTGTCTACTATAGCGATACAGTCAAAGCGGTACACGTCGGCCCGCTCCCCGAAACGGTCCATCCAGACGCGGGCGGCTTTCACGATTTCGCGCCGTTTTGCGCCGGTGACGGCCTCGAACGGACTTCCGAACGCCAGACCTCGGCGCGCCTTCACTTCTATAAAGGAAACGAGGTGCCCGCGCCGAGCGACGATGTCCAGCTCGATGCGGCCCACGCGAAACCGGTGCGCGACGATGTCCCAACCGCGACTCTGGAGGTATCGGATCGCCTGCTCTTCGGACGCGAGTCCCAGACGATGCCGAGGATCACTCCATTGCTCCGGATCGCTGTGAATACCGCTCGACATACGCGAACCTACAATGGAGCCCGGCGGGACGCTAATCGGATTCTTGCAGCTCGGAGCCTTTTTCGGCCGTATTGATCTTCAGCAGACAACGGAGGGCTTCGCCCACGCTCCACGCCTGCGCGATGCAGCCGCGCGGCGTGTAGGGCGCTTCGGCATCGAAGATTTCCGCAATCGACCCGACGCCGAACTCGGGCAGATGCGGCAGGATGCCATCGAGGAATCCGCGCGCGGCAGTCGCATCGTCAGGATGAACCTTGAGCCAGGCGTCGATGAACGGACCGATCAGCCAGGCCCACACGGTTCCCTGATGATACGCCGCGTCGCGCGTCCGCAGATCACCAAAATAGCGCGGCTTGTAATCCGGATGTCCCGGGGCGAGCGAGCGCAGACCGACCGGCGTAAGCAGACGCTCGCGCACGACCTGGAGGACGCGCTCCCACCGATCCTCCTCGAGCACCGGATTGGGCAGTGATATCGAGAACAGTTGGTTCGGACGGAACGCCGAATCGTTTCCGTCGGGCCCGTCGATCACATCGTAGAGATAGCGCCCGTCCTCGAACCAGAACTTCTCATTGAACGACTCGCGCACGCGCGCGGCGATGTCTCCGTACTTCTTCCAATTCCGCTGGTCGCCGAAGTCACGCTCCCACCGGGACAGCAGTATGAGCGCGTTGTACCAGAGCGCGTTGATCTCGACCGCCTTGCCGCGCCTCGGCGTGACGACCCACCCATCGACCTTCGCGTCCATCCAGGTGAGCTGGTAGCCCTCGGCTCCCTGGCGCAGCAAACCATCGGCTGGGTCGACGCCGATTCCAAATCGCGTGCCGCGCAGATGCGCTTCGGCGATCGTCCGCAGGATCGGGAGCGCCTGCGCCACGAGCGACCAGTAGTTGGTGACCTCCGAGTAGCGCTCGAGTGCATGGAAGAACCAGAGCGTGGCGTCGGCCGTGTGATACAAGCCTTCGTCGCTGCCGTCAGGGAAATGATTGGGGATCAGCCCGTCGCGCACATACTGCGCAAACGTGCGCAGAATGAAACCGGCCTCGCGGTGGCGGCCGGTCGCCAGGGTGAGCCCTTCGAGACTGATCATCGTGTCTCGGCCCCAATCGGTGAACCAGTGGTAGCCGGCGATGATCGTGCGCACTTCTTCCCCCAGCGCCGCCGCGCGAATCGTGTCGCGCACACGACCGACCGGACGAATGATGAACTGGTCGGCGGCAACGACGAGCTGGGCTCCGACGCCCGAGTGTGCCGCCGGCGGGGCCTGCTCGATCAAGCGGCGCTTCCGCTCGACCTCGACCCCCAGCGCCTCTTCGGCGGACATCGATTGCATGACCGCGGGATCCTCGGTGGATGCGACCAGCGCAAGCGCCGACCCGGGCGTGGCCGGCAGCGCGAGCGAGCCGGGGGACCACAGCGCGCCGTGGAATTCGTAGCCGCGCGCCTCCTCCACCGCATATCCGATTTGGTCGAAGCGTCGCGGACTTTCTAGGAACTGGAAGCTTCCCTCGACCTTCAGGTGAAGCGGCGGCAGCCCGCTCGTCGAAAGCCGGAGCACCTCTCCGTCCGCCGCAAATGCGTAACGCTCGTGCAGCGCCTCCGACACCGGCGCTTCATAGCCGCGGAAGTGCACAGCCGGCGTGAGATGCAGCGTTACCGGCGCGTCGCCGCTGACGCGATAGAGCACGATCACCGTGTTCTGGCGGTACGGCATGAAGACCCGCTTCTCGATCGTGGTCTTCCCCCCCGCCACGGCGTACTGCCAGACCGGGATTCCGCCATCGAGCCGGAATTCCGTGAGCTGCGCGATGGGAACGGCGTCGTTGGCCCCGACTCCCGGCTCGAGCGACAGCAATTCCCGGCGCCCCGTGCCGTCCTCCGCCGAGTCCAGGAGCGCATTCAGCATGACCATGCGGCCGAGGGGGTTCTGCAGTGCGGCCACGAGGAGTCCGTGGTAGCGGCGGGTTACGATGCCGGCGACCGTGGACGAGCTATAGCCGCCGATCCCGTTGGTGACGATCCACTCGTGGTCGGTGAGCGCGTGCAGGTCCCGCCGCTCTTCCGCGCTCAGGCGGTAGACCGGCAGCTGCGGCGGATGCGGAGTTCGGATCAGCCGGCGGACGGACCGAGGAGGGTCGTCGACTCTGATGGAATTCGCCACGTGCCAACGTCGGTTTCGGGGATTGGGGCGCCGCGCCCGCCGTAGCGCAGCTCGTCGCTGTGCCAAAGACGAGACCAGCCGCGCGGCGGGTCCGGAGGAGCGAGCAGCGGCTCCGGCACGACCTCGAGCAGCAGGTCGGTGCCGAGATTCACGACCAGCAAACGATCGGCGCCGCCGGTCGCGAAGAAGCGAATGACAAAGGCCTGCGGCCCGATCGCGGCGCCATCCACCTCGCGGGTTGCGGCAGACAACACGAGATCATTGCGCCGCAGCGCGATCAGGTCGCGATGCAACGCCAGATGCGTCTCGTTCCGCTCGCGCTCCGACCAGTCGAGACGCGAGCGCTCGAACGTGCCAGGGTCGGCGGGATCCGCCAGCGCCGCCGGTTCGTCCTCCGCGATCGACAGAAACTGCCCCAGGAACTGCGCCCGGCCCTTGCGGACCAGCTCGCCCAGCTCCTGGGCATGATCGGCGAAGTACAGAAACGGCGCCGACGAGCCGAACTCTTCACCTTGAAACAGCAGCGGGGTTTGCGGCGCGAGCAGCAGCAGCGCGGTGA
>DATMZX010000301.1:0-17814 GCA_035573235.1 Gemmatimonadales bacterium | reverse complement strand
GTAAGGAAACGCTGCGCATGACGTTCGAGCGATGCCTCCCAGCGAATGCCGCCCCCGGAGCCGAAGTCGTAATCGCGCAGACCCAGCCCCGTACCCGGTGCGTCGATCGCGCCCAGAATGATTCCGTCGAGAAACAGAGCGGTGCGAATGGCGAACGGGCCGCGGTCCCGGTCACCCAGCCGCCAGCGCGAATTGATGCCGATCTCGACGCTCTGACCCCCGAAGCTCTGCGCCGGATTCTTCTGATAGTCATAGCGCTGATTCACGGCCAGCGCGTGCCGGATGCGCGCGGTCGAATCGTTGAGATTCCGACCGTACAGCTGCCCGGTCGCTTGCAGGCTCGTCAGCCCGGTGTAGCTGCTCACGAGCAATCGCAGGCTGAACACATCGAACGGCATCTCATAGCGACCCGCGAATGGATCGCCGTAGAGGACATCCAGCTGCAGCGCGCCGACGCTGGCCGTGCTGTCGTTCATGAAATCGCGGGCGAACCGTGCGCCGGCTCCGATCCGCAGGACGTACGCGTCGGGATCGTGCGCGGCGGGGTTCGGTCCCACTCCGCTCCAGCCGCCGCGCAACAGCCGGTTCAGGCTGCCCATCGGATCCACGGGCACGGCGACGAGCTCGCGCATCGTGCGTTTGAAGCCGACATCGGTGTTGTCGCGAATCGTCGTCGCGCCGCGGTGGAACATTTCGCCCAGCGTGACCCCGCCGAGGCTGGTGAGCAGAAAATCGTTGAGCGAGGGGCGCTCGGTCTCGCCGAAATACTCCCACGTCCAGGCGCCGAATAGGGTGATGGGAATCGACTCGAAGAAGCCGACGCCGTTCGCCCGCGCGGTATTGAAGTAGAGGGAGCCGTGGTAGGGATGGGCGAAGACGTTCGTCTGGAAGCCATCCTCGTCCCATGCCCAGCCGTACTTCAGGTTGTTCGCCCAGGTGTGCGGGCTGACGCGCGCCCAGTCTCGGTCGCGCGCCCAGACATCGAGCCGATTGACGACGGCATTGAGCACCAGTGTCTGCGCGAGCGCCATGACGACGCGGGGCCGAGGGGCAGGGACCGTGTCTCGTTGAGCAACGAGTGATCCCGGCACAACCATCAGGGCGAGAACGAGCCGAGAGACTCCGCTCATGGGGCGCGTCCCTCGCAAGGACGGTGCCTGAGGAATTGCTCGCCACGCTGATGCAGGCTAGGATAGACGCCCCCCTAAGACTGGGAGCCGGGAATGAGTGTGACCGCGTTATGGCTGCCGATTCTGGTGTCGACAGTCGCGGTGTTCATCGCAAGCTCGATCATCCACATGGGGCCGTTCTGGCATAAGACCGACTTTCCGCGCTATCCGAACGAGGACCGTGTGCTCGATGCGCTGCGGCCGCTCGGAATCCCGGTCGGCGAATACATGATGCCGCGCCCGGCGAGCGCCGCGGAAATGCGCTCGGAGTCATTCAAAGAGAAGCTGAAGCGTGGCCCGGCGGTCCTGATCACCGTGTTCCCGCCATGGACCGGCTCGATGACGAAGAGCCTATCCCAGTGGTTCGTCTACGTTTTGGTCGTCAATCTGCTGGCCGGCTACGTCGCCGGCGCAGCGCTGCCGCTCGGTACCGCAACAGGGACCGCGATCTGCCGCTTCGTGGGCACCGTGGCGTTCATCGGGTATACCGTGGCGCTGTGGCAGATGGCGATCTGGTATCGCCGCTCCCTGAGCATCTCCCTCAAGTCCACACTCGACGGGCTGGTCTACTCGGCGGTCGCCTGTGGCATCTTCATGTGGTTGTGGCCCAGCTGACCTACCCACCCGTTCTCTGTTACCACCGCATCGGCGGCCCGCTCGAGCTAGGCGTCACTCGGGTGGGCCGCTCGGTCTTCGCCCGCCAGATGACGGCGCTCGCGCGCGCCGGTTGGCGCACGGTGACGCTAGAGGAATTCGCGTCCCCAGGCCCCAGGCGCGAGGCCCGTACTTTTCTATTGACCTTCGACGACGGTTACGCCTCTTTGGCGACGCACGCGTACCCGGTGCTCGCGGACCTCGGCTTCACGGCCACCACGTTTGCGATCACCGATTACGTGGGGAAGTCGAACACCTGGGATGTCCGGTATACGTGGGATCGACTTCAGCATTTGGACTGGAGCGGGATCGAGCGCTGGCGCGCGCGGGGCTTCGACTTCGGGTCCCATG
The DNA here is from genome assembly GCA_035573235.1 of Gemmatimonadales bacterium. GTDB lineage: Bacteria > Gemmatimonadota > Gemmatimonadetes > Gemmatimonadales > GWC2-71-9 > 20CM-2-65-7. The sequence continues at coordinate 15,640 of DATMZX010000301.1, read as the reverse complement.
GCGCCACGCATCGGCGTCTCACCTGGCTCGAGGATGGCGAGGTCCAGGACGATCTCACTCGCGCGCGCGAGGTGCTGCGCAACCGGCTCGGCCCCGAAGCGGGCCGCGCCGTGGCGTATCCGTTCGGAGCCGTCGACGCACGCGTCGTGCGCCATGCCGAGACCGCCGGCTACGAGCTGGGGTTCGGAGGCGTGAAGGCTGAAGGCACCCGACTCGATGTCGCACGCGTGCCGGTGTACTTCTGGGACCGTTGGGACGTGCCGTTCGGATTGCGGGACGACCTGCTCGGGGTGACGGGGCGACTTGTCGCTCACGCGTCGAATCGGTGCGCGGTGGGAACCAGCGCAATGCGAGCTATCGGGTATCGGCTATCAGGTATCGGGAACAACCGCCCAATAGCCGATAGCTGATACCCGATACCTATACGAAGAACCTAGCCGCAACTGGAATTAGCTGGGGATGCCTGATCAACGCTTGGGTGAACACGCGCCCCAACGTTCGCTTCTCGGGTGAGATCTTGTTGGCCGTTCGCGCGAGCGAGTTCAAAAAGTCGTCGTCCATGTGCTCGAGCGCCTGCTTGATCCGGTAGTACTTCAAATGGTCTTCTCCCAGCAGCTCCATCCACGCCTGATGGTATTTCGACAGGCGGCGCTCGCTCGTGTCGTGTTCGCGAATCGCGGCGGCGGCCGTGCAGCCGGCGAGCCGGCCCGCTTTCATCGCGTTGTTGATGCCGCCGCCTGAGAGCGGGTTGATCATGTGTGCCGCGTCGCCCGCCACCATCACGCCGGCGGCATACGTCTTCTTGATGGTGGTGTGCACGATGACGCCACCGACCGTGTAGCCCGTCTGCTTGCTGTTCGGGAATCGCCGGGCGACCCAGGCGTCCAGATACTGGCGCGCGTTGCGGCCGTCGCTCTTCAACGCCACCATGCCGAGCCCGACGTTGGCAGCGTCCTCACCTTTCGGAAAGATCCATGCGTAGCCGCCGGGCGCGATCGCGTCGCTGAACTGGAGGTAGATCGCGTTCGGATTGAAGTCGAGTCCCTCGAGCACGTACTGCGCGCACGACTCCATGTCCCGGGACGGCACGCGGGTATCGAGTCCCGCCCAGCGGCCGACCATGGTCTCCACGCCGTCGGCGCCGATGACGATCCGGGCCCGATAGACCTCTTCCGTCGCTCCCTGTTTGACCCGCACGTGCCAGCGGCCGTCGCCGTTGCGGGACATGCCGGTCGCCTCGGTATTGACGAGCACGGTGGCGCCCGCGGCGGCCGCCTGAGCGGCGAGGTGGGCGTCGAACCGTGTCCGGTCGAGGACCCAGCCGATTCCGGAATTGGAGAGGATGACCTGCGTGTCGTCCGGCGCCTCGAAGATGACGTCGGTGATTCGCCGGGAAACCCAGTCGGCGCCGTCGGGATCGACGAACTCCCGCAATCCAGCGTCACCCACACCCTCGGCGCAACGCACGGGCGACCCGACCGCGCGGTCACGTTCCAGCAGGACCACGTCCAGCTCGGGGGCGGCACGCTTCGTTTCCCAGGCGGCCACCGCACCGGCCGGGCCCGCGCCGACGACGAGAACGTCTACGTCAGGCATTGAGGGCGGGGGACCGGGGATTGGGGACTGGGGACCAGGGGCGCCATGGCCAAGGCGCCGACTGGACACGGGGCGATGCACTTCTCGCAACCGGTGCACTCGGCGCGATCGACGGTCAGGGTATTCAGTTCCAAATGGATCGCTTCGGGCGGACACAATGGCAGACACAGGCCGCAACGGTCACAGACCGCGAGGTCGACGACGGCAATTGTGTCGGGCGTCACGCGACGCATGGGCGAAAGGCTAGCCGACTCGAATTGGGCTTGTCAAGCTTCATCCTTGCTTGGGGTTACGCATTTCATTACCTTGTGCGCGTTCGCAGCACCCGCCTCACTCTTTTACCGAAGATCACGTGCCACCACGCTGGCTGAATCTGAAAATGGGTGCATGGAGCCCGGCGAATGAAATCGCCGTGGACCTTGGTACCGCCAACACACTCGTTTATGTGCGCGGCGAGGGCATCGTGTTGAACGAGCCCTCCGTCGTCGCGATCGAAAAAGCTACCGGAAAAGTCAAAGGCATCGGCCTCGAGGCCAAGCGCATGCTCGGCCGCACGCCGGACGGTGTGCTCGCGGTCCGGCCACTCAAGGACGGCGTGATCGCCGACTTCGACGTGACCGAGAAGATGCTGCGATTCTTCCTGAAGACGATCATCGATCGCCATCTCTTCCGCGTCCGTCCCAAAGTCATCGTCTGTGTCCCTTCAGGAATCACGGAAGTGGAGAAGCGCGCGGTGCGCGACTCCGCGCAGTCGGCCGGCGCGAAGGAAGTGTACATGGTCGCCGAGCCGATGGCTGCGGCCATCGGCGTCGGGCTTCCCGTCGAAACACCCACGGGCAACATGGTGATCGACATCGGCGGGGGCACGACGGAGATCGCGGTCATCGCGCTGTCCGGCATCGTCTCCGACACGTCGATTCGCACCGGTGGGGACGAGCTCGATCAGGCGATCGTGCAGTTCATGCGCAAGAACTACAACCTCCTCATCGGCGAGCCCACGGCGGAGCAGATCAAGATCCAGATCGGCTCGGCCGCTCCCGTCGGTGAAGAGCGGGAAATGGAAGTCAAAGGCCGCGACCTCGTGTCGGGCATTCCGAAAATCGTGCGGGTGCACTCGAGCGAGATTCGCGAGGCCGTGCAGGAACCGATTCAGCAGATCGTGGATGCGGTGCGGCGCGCCCTGGAGATTACGCCGCCCGAGCTGGCCTCCGACATCGTGGACCGCGGCATCGTCATGACGGGCGGTGGCGCGTTGATTCGCGGCCTGGATTTGTTGCTCCAGCAGGAGACCGGCCTGCCGATTCACTTGGACGAGGACCCCATGACCTGCGTGGTGCGTGGGGCGGGGCGGATCCTCGACTCGCCCGAGAAGTACCGCAACGTCCTGACCACATAGCGGTATGGCGATCGGCACAGATCGCTACGCGTCCCGCGCCGACACGCTGCTGTTTCTCGCCTGCGTGGGCCTCTCCATTGCCGCGCTGAGTCTTCCCCCGCAGTGGCGCGAGCCGCTCGCGAACGGACTGCAGCAGAGCGTGCTCGCCCCGTTCATCGTCTTACAGCGGCAGACCGAGCTGCTCACCGCCGCTCGGCTACGGTACGACAACGTCGTCGCGCAGCGCGATTCCGCCGCGCTCGCGGCGGCCTTCCTGCCCGAGCTGCGCAGCGAAAACGCCCGCCTGCGGGAGCTGCTCGGCCTCAGCGCGAAGCTCGGCAGCGGCTACGTGAGCGCGGAGATTCTGCATCAGCCCGAGCCCACCAATCCGCTCAGCTTCCTGGTCTCGGCCGGCCGGCGCGAGGGCGTGCGGCCGCTCTCGGCCGTCGTCAGCCCCGAGGGACTGGTCGGCCTCGTCGCCTCCGTGGGCGAGCATTCGAGCGTCGTGTTGAGCTGGGCGCACCCCGAATTCCGCGCGAGCGCGATTGCGCAGGATGGCAGCGTGGTCGGGATCGCGGCGCCGCACGGCGCCGAAGGTCCCGGGGTGTGGCTGCTCGAGCTGCAGGGGGTCCTCTATCGTCAGCGAGTCCCCAATGGGACGGTCATCGTGACGTCGGGGCTCGGCGGGGTGTTTCCCAGAGGGATTCCGATCGGCGTGGTCGTGGACACAGCGGGAGAAGAGAAAGGCTGGGGCCGGACGTACCTCGTGCGCCCCGCGATTCACCCCGCGCAGCTCTCGCATGTGATGATTTTGACGACGCCGCGACCGGCGGGCGCTGATTTGCGCAACGCGTTCACCGTGCCACAGGACAGCGCCCTGACCGGCGAGGTGCCACCAGAATGAGACGCACCGACCGCTATCGCTATCCGGTGATCATGACGATCCTGGTGCTGCTGCACTTCACGGTGCGCAGCCACCTCGGCGACGATCGCGTGGCGCCCGACTTCCTGCTCCTGGCGCTGCTCATCTACACGATTCGCGCCGAACCCGGGAAGAGTGCGGCGGCCGGCTTCATCATCGGACTGCTGCGGGACGCCCTGACGCCGGTGAGCTTCGGCGCGGGCGCGCTCGCGCACACGCTCGTCGGCTTCTTCTCGTCGTGGGCCAAGGCGGTGTTCTTCGCCGAGCACGTCTTCGTAAAGTTCTGCCTGTTCTTCGCGGGCACGTGGATCCGCAACCTCATCGTGCTGCTGGTTTCGGGGAAACTGCAGAGCTCGCAGGTGGCGTGGGAGCTGCTCGTCTGGTCGCCGCTGCAGGGCGTGACCACCGCGCTCGTGGGCATCAGCGTGCTGTGGTTCTTCAGAGGCTGGTTGTCGCCGCGCCGCGCGGGCGCGGGCCTGGGAGTCTCCACGTGAATGCCTTTCATCCACACCTGCTCGATCGCCGCCTGGGCATGGCGCGCTCGGGCGTGTGGATCGTCATCGGCATCCTGATCCTGTCGTTCTTCCGCACCCAGATCCTCGGGCACGGCAAGTATCAGCTGCAGTCGGAGACGAATCGGTTGCGGCCGATTCCGTTGCCGGCGCCGCGCGGCATCATCTACGACCGCAACGGGCGAGTGCTCGCGGAAAATGTCCCGGGCTACACGGTGTCGCTCCTGCCGGGTCTCGAAGCCAACCTGCGCTCGACACTCGCGCGCATCGCGGCGATCGCGAACATCGACAGCATCGAAATCGAGCGCGTCATCCAGCGCGCCCGTAAGGCGCCCTATCAACCCGCGCTGGTCCTGGGCGACGCGCCGTTCGGCGTCGTCTCGGCGCTCGAAGAGCGGCGGGTCGCGATCCCCGGGTTGCTCATTCAGGCCGAGCCGAAGCGCTCCTATCCCGATACCGCCGTCGTCGCGCATCTGATCGGATACGTCGGGGAAGTCACCGAGGGCGAACGCGCGACGAAGCGGTTCGCGCAGGTGCGGCTCGGGGGACTCGTGGGCAAGGACGGGCTCGAGCGCGAATATGACGACACGTTGCGTGGATCCGAGGGCGTGCGGTTCGTCGAAGTGAGCGCGCGAGGCCAGATGGTGCGCGAGGCGGAAGCGGCGGCGAACCTCGCACCGGTGGCGGGCATCGATTTGCACACGACGCTCGATCTCGATCTGCAGAAATACATCTCGCAGATTTTCCCGGCGGGCCAGCGCGGCGCCGTGATGGCCCTGAACCCGAATACGGGCGAAGTCCTGGCGCTCTTCAGCGCCCCCGGATTCGACCCGAACGCGTTCGTCGGGGGGATCTCGGCGCCCTATTGGCGCTCGCTCAACGAAAACCCGGCACGGCCGCTGCTCGACCGCGCGATCCAGGCGCGCTATCCACCCGGCTCTACCTGGAAGCTCGCGGTCGCGGCGATGGGGCTGAAGCGCGGCATCGTCGGGCCGAGAAGCCACATGCCGATTCCTTGCCGCGGCGGCTTGCAGTACGGCAACCGATTCTTCCGCTGCTGGGACGCGCACGGCCACGGCGATCTCACGTTGACGGAGGCGATCGCGCAAAGCTGCGACGTCTACTTCTACCAGCTGGGCATCAAGCTCGGCGTGTCTTCGCTGCTGGAAGACGCGAACGCGTGGGGATTCCGCGGCCGGACCGGAATCGATCTGCCCGGTGAGATTCCGTCCGAGTTTCCGACGGGACCGGAGTACTACGATCGCCTGTATGGGGCACGGCGCTGGACGTCCGCGGTCGCGCTGAACCTGGCGATCGGCCAGGGAGAGAATGCCCAGACGCTCGTACAGATGATGCGGCTCTACCAGCAGCTCGCGAGCGACGGTCGGATGCGGCCCCCGTACGTCGTGCGGCCCGCGGCGCCGAGCCGCGCGATCGAGAGCGCCACGCTCGACATCTCACCCGACCAGCTCGCGACCTTGCGCCGGGCGATGATCGCGGTCGTGGAGCAGGGCACGGCACGAGGATCGCGACTTGCGGCCCTGACCATTGCCGGCAAAACGGGAACGGCCCAGAACTCCCACGGGGCCGACCACGGCTGGTTCATCGGATTCGCGCCGGCGGAGAAACCGGAGATCGTGGTCGGCGCCATCGTGGAATTCGCGCAGCACGGCACCGCGGTGGCGCCGCTGGTGGCCCGGGCGATCGCCCACTACCTCGGCATCGATGAAACGCGAGTCCGTCAACTGCGCGTGACCGTGCCGACTGATTCATCGCCCGCGCCGTTCCAGCTGCCCGGGCTCGCGCCGGATACGGGCGTCGAGCTGCGCCTGCCTGATATCCGACCCGTCCAGCCGACGCCGCGTCCCGACAGTGCTAACCCGCGCCCGCCAACTCGATAAAGCGCTCGTCCTGTCGGTAGGACTGCTGGCCCTGTACGGGCTGGCGACGCTGTATTCCGCCGGACAGACCGACGTGCCGACCTTCGTGGCGACGATCTGGCAGCGCCAGGTCGTGTGGCTCGGGCTCGGGCTCGTCATCGGCTGGATCACGTTCCGCACTTCGCCGCGCATGCTCGAGTGGGCCACCCCCTGGGTCTACGCGATCGCGGTCTTCCTGCTCGTCCTGACGTTGATCTTCGGCACCGGGGCAGGCACCGCCGCTGGGAGCAAATCGTGGCTCGCTCTAGGGGGACACCGGTTCGGCCAGCCGGCTGAGCTGGCGAAGCTGGCCGTCATTCTGATGCTGGCCCGCTGGCTCGCCACGCTGCGCGAGCCACCGTCGATGTTGCGCGACCTGTTCATGCCGGGCGTGATCGCCGGCCTGCCGTGTCTGCTCGTCCTGAAGCAGCCCGACCTGGGCAGCGCGATCGTGTTCGTGGCGATCCTGTTCTTCATGCTGTTTTGGGCCGGCACCAAGCCATCGCTGCTGGTGCTCGCGGCTTCGCCCGTCATTGGGCTCGTGCTCGCCTTCTCCACCGTGGCGTGGGGCATGTGGATCGCGATCCTGGCCGGATTGCTGCTGTGGTGGCGGCCGTACCTGTGGGAAGGCCTCGCCATCATGACGCTGAACGTGCTGGGCGGTGTGCTGGCGCTGCCGATGTGGAATCGACTCGCGCCGTATCAGCAGAACCGCTTGCTGGCGTTCCTGAATCCCGATGTCGATCCGCGCGCGGCCGGATGGCACGTGATTCAGTCCAAGGTCGCCGTGGGCTCGGGGGGTCTGCTGGGGAAGGGATTCACGGAGGGGACGCAGAAACGTCTGGCGTTTCTGCCGGCCCAGCACACGGACTTCATCTTCTCGATCGTGGGCGAGGAGCTCGGCTTCGTGGGCGTGTTGGCCGCGCTCACCCTGTTTGCCTGGATGCTGTTCAGTCTGCTCCGAGTCGCCCGCAAAGCGTCGGATCCGTTCTCGAGCCTGTGCGTGTTCGGCATCGCGGGATTGTTCTTTACGCATATCGTCGAGAATGTCGGGATGACGATCAACCTGATGCCGATCACCGGTATTCCGCTTCCGTTCTTTTCGTACGGTGGCTCGTTCTTGCTCGCGTGCTCGATCGGCGTGGGAATCGCGTTGCGGGTCGCGTGGGAATCGCGCCAGGGTGGGTACGGCGAAGCAGGGCAATGACTTAAGCAGTCGGGACTGGCGCCCGCCCGCCTGCGGGCTCAAATTGTGCGCTTCGTCACTATATGGCGCGAATGGCCTGGTTCAAAAAGGAACGCAAGCCGCGTACATCCGAGCGAGTCAAGCTCGAGATCCCGGCAGACGCCTGGGAAAAGTGCGATCAATGCGGCCACGTGGACATCCGCGAGCGATTCGTTCGCGCGCTCAATGTCTGCCCCAATTGCGGCCATCACCGCCGAATTACCGCGCAGGAGTATATCGATCTCCTCGTGGATGAAGGCTCCTGGCACGAGTTGTTCGCCGCTCTGAAGTCCGCCGACCCCCTGAAATTCGAGAACTACGCTGATCGCGTGCAGGCCGCCGTGAAGAAGGCGGGACCGCTCGACGCGATCCGAACCGGCTATGCCCGGCTCCACGGGATGTCCGTCAGCCTGGGCGTCATGGATTTCAGTTTCATGGGCGGCTCGATGGGCTCGGTGGTCGGCGAGAAGATCGCTCGGCTGACCCGGCACGCGATCGACAAGAAAACTCCGTTGATCATCGTGTCTGCGTCCGGCGGCGCGAGAATGCAGGAAGGGGTGCTGTCCCTCATGCAGATGGCCAAGACGTCCGTGGTGATCGCCGAGCTGCAGACGGCCGGCGTGCCGTTCATGTCCGTGCTGACGAACCCGACGACCGGCGGCGTGTCGGCCTCCTATGCGATGCAGGGAGACACGATTCTCGCCGAGCCGGGTGCCGTGATCGGCTTTGCCGGTCCACGGGTGATCAAGCAGACGATTGGACAGGACCTGCCGGAAGGATTCCAGACCGCCGAGTTTCTGCTCGAGCACGGAATGATCGACGCCGTGGTGCCCCGTGGGGAGCTGCGCGATACCGCCGCCCAACTGTTACGGCACATGACCGGCGCCTGGCCGGCTGAGGCCGCCGACTGAACTTCGAAGACGCCTGTCAGTACCTCTTCGCACGACAAGCTGCTCGTATCAAATGGAGTCTGGGCCCCACCGAGGGGCTACTCGACGTTCTGGGTCATCCCGAGCGGCATTATCCCACGATCCACATCGGCGGGACCAACGGGAAGGGGTCGACCTGCGCGTTTGTCGCCAATGAGCTGCGCGCGCAGGGGTGGCGCGTCGGGCTCTACACCTCGCCCCATCTCGTTTCGCCCACGGAACGGATCACGGTCGACGGCAACCCCATCGGCGAGGATGCGTTCACCGAGTGGACGAAGCAGCTCAAGCCGCACATCGAGCGCCTGGAAGCCAGCTTCTTCGAGGCCACGACCGCGATTGCGCTGGCAGACCTCGCGGCGCGGGGAGTCGATATCGCGGTGATCGAAGTCGGCCTGGGTGGCCGGCTCGACGCGACCAACGTGCTGACCCCCCTGGTCAGCGCCGTCACCAAGATCGCGCTCGAGCACACGGAATACCTGGGGAGCGACTTGAAGGGGATCGCCCGCGAAAAGGCGGGAATTGCCAAGCCCAAGGTGCCATTCGTGACCGGGGAATCGGACCCCGAGATTCGCGACGAGATCGTGCGGGAGGCCGGGCGGCGCGGCGCGGCGCCGATCATCACGGTCGACACCACGCTCCGGCCCCGGAAAGACACCAAACTGGGCCTGCGGGGGCAGCATCAGATCGCGAACGCGCTTGTGGCCCACGCGATTCTCAACGCGCTGCCCAAGCCGTTCGGACCGGTCGGGAAGAAGCTGCCGGCCAGCTTTGCTACGGCGTACATTCCGGGGCGGTTCGAGCAGCGCGGGAAGTGGATCTTTGACGTCGCGCATAATCCCGACGGCATGAAGGTCGTCGCGGAGGCCATCCAAACCGCCCAACCGCCTATCCGCCGGCCCTTGCATGCGCTCGTGGGAATTCGCAACGACAAAGATTGGCGGGCGATGCTCGCGATTCTGCGTCCGGTGGTGGATCGATTGATTCTGACGGTGCCGCCGTCGATTCCCGTCATGCAGCGCTGGTCGCTCCAGGACATCGACGCGTTGTCGCACTTCGATCCCGATTTTTCCCACTCGCTCGAAGACATTCAACAAGGAGCGGGGACAGTGCTGGTGACCGGATCGTTTCACACCGTCGGTGACGCGATGGCTCGCTTGCCGGGCTTTGCGCCCGTCGGTTAAGTTGTTGTGATGCAAGGAAAAGCCCTTCCTGGCTTTCGTGATTTTTACCCTGAAGACCTGAGCCTCCGAAACCACATCTTCGCCACCTGGCGGAGCGTGGCCGGGCGTTATGGCTTTGAGGAATACGACGGGCCGCCGCTCGAATCGCTCGAGCTGTACACCAAGAAGAGCGGGGACGAGATCGTGCAGCAGCTGTATTCGTTTCGGGACAAGGGCGACCGCGATGTGGCGCTGCGTCCCGAAATGACACCCACGCTGGCCCGGATGGTGGCCGCGCGGGCGCAGTCGCTCAAAAAGCCGATCCGCTGGTTTTCGATCCCCCAGCTGTTCCGGTACGAGCGCCAGCAGCGTGGCCGGCTCCGGGAGCATTTCCAGTTGAACATGGACATCATCGGCGAGGCTGGACCGCTGGCGGATGCCGAGCTGATGGCGGCCGCGGTGGACATTATGAGGGCCTTGGGACTGGGGCCTGGGGATGTGCAGCTGCGGGTGTCGGACCGCCGGGTGATTCGCGCACTCCTGCTGGGGCGGGGGGTCACCGAAGCGCAGCTGCCGGCCGCATTCGCGGTGATCGACCGGAGTGAACGGGTCCCCAAGAACGTCCTCGAGGAAATGCTGAAAGAGGCGGGATACGGGAAACGCGAAACGGGAAGTGTTTTTGACGTAGCCGGCTTGCGCGGCAAGGAAGCGCTCGACGCCGCCGGCGAAGCGGCTGAACCCCTCCGGCAGGCCGTTGCGGCGCTGGAGGCGATGGGGCTCGGGAAGTTCGTCTCCATCGACATGACGATCGTGCGCGGCCTGGCCTACTACACGGGTATCGTCTTTGAGCTGTTCGACGCGAAGAAAGAGTTGCGGGCGATCTGCGGCGGCGGCCGCTACGATGGACTGCTCGAGCTGCCCGCACTGGGGTTCGGCATGGGCGACGTTGTACTCGGTGAGCTCCTCAAGGAGCGCAGCGTTGCTCCCAAGGCGTCGATCGAGCTCGGCGCCTTTTTGATCGCGGTGGGTGGGGACGATCTGCCGCTCATCCTCGAGGTCGCGCACGCGCTGCGCGATCGCGGCATCGCGGTCGAATTCGGGCTGCGGCACACCGGCGTGCGCAAGCAGCTCGAGCTGGCAGCCGCGCGCGGCGCCGCGCGGGCGGTCATCATCGGTCCCGACGAGCGGGCGGAGGGCACCGCGGTCGTTCGCGATCTCCGCACGAGCACGGAAGCGAAAGTACCCATTCGGCAGCTTCTGAACGGATATTTCGATTAATGGCACAAGCACAGAGGATCACGCCACGCGCTAAGGACTTCAGCGAGTGGTACGGCGACGTCATCATGCAGGCGCAACTGGCGGACTATTCACCGGTCCGCGGTTGCATGGTCATTCGCCCGCACGGCTACGCCATCTGGGAGCTGATGCAGCGAGCGCTCGACGACCTGATCAAGGCGACGGGCCACAAGAACGCCTACTTCCCGCTGTTCATCCCGATGAGCTTCCTGGCCAAAGAGGCGGAGCACGTCGAGGGATTCGCCAAGGAGGTCGCGCTCGTCACGCACACGCGGCTGCGCGCGACGGGCAAGCCTGGGAAAGACGCGATCGCGGTCGATCCGACGTCCGCGCTCGAGGAGCCGCTCGTAGTGCGGCCCACCTCGGAGACGATCATCTACGCGATGTTCGCCAAGTGGATCCAGAGCTATCGCGATCTGCCGCTGCTCCTCAACCAATGGGCCAACGTCGTCCGCTGGGAGCTGCGCACGCGCCTGTTCCTGCGCACGACCGAGTTCCTCTGGCAAGAAGGGCATACCGCACACGCCGACGAAGCGGGCGCCGAGCGCGAGGCGCACACCATCCTCCAGAGCGTCTACCGCAAGTTCGCCGAGGAGTGGATGGCGATGCCCGTCATCACGGGCGTCAAGACCGAGAGCGAGAAATTCGCCGGCGCGCTGCGCACCTACGCCATCGAAGCGCTGATGCAGGACAACAAGGCGCTGCAGGCGGGCACGTCGCACAACCTCGGCCAGAATTTCGCGAAGGCGTTCAATGTTCAGTATCAGACGGCGGCCGGCGGACTGGACTTCGTCTGGAACACGTCCTGGGGCGTCACGACGCGCTTGATCGGTGGCCTCATCATGACGCACTCGGACGACAATGGGCTGGTCGCGCCGCCGCGACTCGCGCCCGTGCAGGTCGTGATTGTGCCGATCTGGAAAACCGACGAGGAGAAACTGCAGCTATCGGCTACCGGCTACCAGGTGAAAGAAGATCTTGAAAAGCACGGGATCCGTGTCGAGTTCGACATTCGGGAAAACATGAAGCCCGGCGCCAAGTACTTCGAATGGGAGGCTCTCGGTGTTCCGGTGCGCCTGGAAATCGGTCCCCGGGACCTGGCCAGCGGTCAGGCCGTGCTCGCCCGCCGTACCGGTGGCAAGGGTCCGGTGCCGCTGCAGGGGCTGACAGCATCGGTCACCAAGGCGCTCGATGAGATCCAGGCGGGTCTCCTGGCCGCGGCGCGCGAGCGCCGCGAGAAGAATTCCACCCGCGGCGTCACGAAGGCCCAGTTTCTCGAGCTGATGCAGCTCGCCACGGGCGGCGGATTTGCCTATGGCGGGTTCTGCGGCAATCCCGGGTGCGAGGCCGAGATCAAGGCGCAGACCGGCGCCACGGTGCGCGTGCTGCCGGACCCCGAGTTTCGAAGCAAGGAGGTCCCTCGCAACTGCATGTGGTGCGGAGCGCCGAGCATCGCGGAGGCCGTGTGGGCGCAGGCGTACTAGGGTTCGATCCGGGATTGCTCCAGGCAATCGCGGATCGAATCGGCACGCCGGCGTACGTCTACAGCACCAATCTGATCCGCGCGCAGTACAACGCGCTCGACGATGCGCTGCACGGGATCAAGCATCGGATCTGCTATTCCGTCAAAGCCAACGGCAATCTGGGTGTCCTGCGCGTGCTCAAACAGCTCGGCGCGGGAGCCGACATCGTGTCGGTGGGCGAGCTGCGTCGCGTGCTGACGGCCAGATTTGATCCGGACGGCGTCGTCTTTTCCGGAGTCGGGAAGACGCCGTCCGAGATCGCGGAGGCGATTCGGGCGAACGTCGGCTTCATCAACATCGAGTCGACGAGCGAGCTCGATACGCTGATCGCCGTCGCGAAAGACCTGCAGCTGCCGGCGCGCGTCGGCATCCGCGTGAATCCCGACGTCGCGATCGAGTCGCACTCATACATGAAGACCGGCGAGAAGAGCGCGAAGTTCGGGATCCCATTCGATGAAGTCGTCACCGTCGCGAAGCGGATCGCCGCGGAGCCGCGGCTGGTGCTGCGCGGCCTCGCGATGCACATCGGCTCGCAGATCACCGACGTCACCCCCTACCATCGCGGCACCATCAAGCTCATCGAGCTGGTGACGGCGATCCGCGCCTCCGGTATCAACACGCTGGAGGCGCTCGACGTCGGGGGCGGCCTGGGCGTGCGGTACCACAACGAGAAGGCGCCGAATCCCAAGGCATTCGCCGACGCCGTCGTTCCCGCGGTCAAGAATGCCGGCCTCGGATTGCTGTGCGAGCCCGGCCGCTATCTCGTCGCCAACGCGGGCGTGCTGCTCACGAGGGTGCTGTATCGCAAGCACGCCGGCGGCAAGGAGTACGCGATCGTCGATGCCGGCATGTCGGACTTCGTGCGGCCCAGTCACTACAACGCCCATCACGAGATCATGCCGTTGCGCGACGGCACGCGGCCCGAGGAAACGCTGAACGTCGTCGGGCCGATCTGTGAAACGGGGGACTTTCTCGCCTTGGACCGCAAGATGGTCGCGGTGGGTCCCGGCGAAGTCCTGGCCGTGCTCGGCACCGGCGCGTACGGCTTCGTGATGAGCTCGACCTACAACCAGCGCCCGCGCGCCCCCGAAGTCGTGGTGGACGGCGACCGCTACTACGTCGCGCGCCAGCGCGAGACGTATGACGACCTCGTGCGCGGCGAGACGGCCGAGCCGACAACGTGGTACAAAGCGTGAATCGCATCCTCATTCTCGACTACGGGTCGCAATTCACGCAGCTGATCGCGCGCCGGATCCGCGAGGCGAGCGTGTACTGCGAGATCCATCCGGCGTCGCGCGGGACCGATCTGCAATTCGTCCGCTCCTTCGAGCCGCAGGGGATCATCCTGTCCGGCGGGCCCAGCTCCGTTTTCGATGAAGGGGCGCCAACCGCTGACCCCAAAATCCTCGATATGGGACCGCCCGTGCTCGGCATCTGCTACGGCATGCAGCTAGTGGCGACGCTGTCGGGCGGGAAGTCGGTCCCCTCTTCGGAACGCGAGTACGGGCGGGCCGAGATCACGATCCGGGAGAACAAAGGATTGTTTGCCGGATTCGAGCCCAGGGCGACGACGACCGTCTGGGCCAGTCACGGCGACCGCATCGAGCAGCCGCCGCCCCAATTCAACATCACCGCGACCAGCGCCAACGCGCCGGTCGCCGCGATGCAGCATGTGACCAAGCCGATCTACGGCGTGCTGTTTCATCCGGAAGTCGCGCACACGCCGCGGGGCGGGGAGATCATCAACAACTTCCTGTTCTCGGTGTGCGGCTGTACGCCCGACTGGACCCCGGGGCATTTCATCGATCAAGAGATCGCGAAGATCCGCTCCGTCGTCGGACCGGACGGCCGGGCGATCTGCGGGTTGTCGGGCGGCGTCGATTCCTCGGTCGCGGCGGCGCTGGTCCATCGTGCTATCGGCGATCGACTGACTTGCGTGTTCGTCGATCACGGTTTGTTGCGCAAAGGCGAGCGCGAGCAAGTGGAGCAGACGTTCCGCGCGCACCTGGGAATCGATCTGCGGGTCGTGGACGCGACGCACCGCTTTCTGAAAGAATTGAAGGATATCGACGACCCCGAAGAAAAACGCCGGCGCATCGGTCATACCTTCATCGATGTCTTCGAGGACGCGGCACACCATGTCGAAGGGGATGTCGGCTTCCTCGTGCAGGGGACGCTCTATCCGGACGTGATCGAATCGACGTCTCCCAAGGGCGGTCCGTCGGCCACGATCAAGACGCACCACAACGTCGGTGGCCTGCGACCGAACCTTCCCTGGAAGTTGATCGAACCGCTGCGCGAGCTGTTCAAGGACGAGGTCCGGCAGGTTGGCCGGGAATTGGGACTCCCGGAAGAGATCGTGGGCCGGCACCCGTTCCCAGGGCCCGGGCTGGCGATTCGCGTCCTGGGCCCTGTCTCGGAATCGCGGCTCGACCTGCTGCGCAAGGTGGACGCGATCTACCTCGACGAGATCCGCTCGGCCGGGTTATACGATCAGATCTGGCAGGCGTTTGCGGTGCTGCTCCCGATCAAGTCGGTCGGTGTGATGGGGGACGGGCGAACCTACGATTACGTGGTCGCGCTTCGGGCCGTCACGAGCCGGGACGGCATGACCGCCGACTGGTTCCAGTTTCCGCACGAGGTGCTCGGGCACATCTCGAATCGCATCATCAACGAAGTGAAGGGTGTGAACCGTGTGACGTACGACGTGAGCTCAAAACCCCCGGCCACGATCGAATGGGAGTGACGGCAACCGACGCTACGACGGTACGTTGTACGAGTCATCATCCCATGCTTCGAAGCAAGCCGTAGACCATCTTCGCACAGTCATCCCTCGAGGTCATTATCGGCTTCAAGATTTCCGCTGGCAGATAGTCCATTACGATCACGATTTCGAAAATCGCCTCGAGCTCGTGGAGCGACCCTCGTGCAATATCCAGGTATCGGCGGAATTCCCTGGGCCCTTTCCGCGTCGACCCCTCGGCGATGTTGAGCGCGACGCTGTAGGCAGCTCGCCGCCACTGATTGGCGAGCGCGAATTGCTCATGTTTTGGTAGTCGCTCTATCGCAGGCTTCGACAGACAGATGAGTGTCTTGGCTTCTTGCCACGCTCGCAGTTCTCGAAAATCGCCCATAGCGATTCATACGACTTGTGGGATTCGAGCGTGGGATCAATCTCCTGCG
>DATMZX010000300.1:0-10285 GCA_035573235.1 Gemmatimonadales bacterium | reverse complement strand
CGCCATCGGCGTCACACTCGTCAGGCTTTCCCCACACTGGCTCACCGTCGCACCCCAGCGCTGCGGCCTGCACGCGCTCGGCGCGGCCGGCCTCGCCATCGTGGTGTGGTTCGGCACTGCCGCTCTGCTCTCTCCCACATTCGGACCGCCGCCGTACACGGTGACGCCGAGACCCGATTTCAATTTCTGGGGACTTTACCAGGGAGCGGTTCTCGAATCGCGCTTGCAGAACGGGCTGCTGTACGTGAAGGCGACATTCCCCGATCGACCGCCGGGACGTCCTTCACCACTCGCGGCCGTGGTGGATGGGCACGGCAAGCTCGCGACGGTGTTCGCCGTTGCGGGCCGCGATCTCTCGATGCGCTACGACATGCCCTCGCTCCGGCTCACGCTCGAGCAACCGGACCTGCGCTGGGAAGACGCGCTCGCCAAGCTCGCGCCCGCCGACACGTTCGCGGCAACGATCGGGCACGAGGAAGGCAAGCTGTGCATGGCCGTCGTCCCGGTGTGGCGCTGCACCTTCGGTTACACGATTGGCGACGGCTGGAGATTGATCTTCGATCCGGAGCACTGGCCGGGGTGGCTGCTCGCAATCATCAATGCGTGCTGGGTGGCGGGCTGGACGGTGGGTGTGGGATTCTGGGCGGGGCGAACGACGGGCTCTCGGCAGGCGAGAATCGCCGTGGCAATGGTGCTGCTAGGGATGATCGTCGTCCCGATGACGACTCACCTCAAGGGATCGTCGCTCGCGGAATGGGCCGGTGCGCTGATCGGGATCGAGCTGGGCCTCATTCTCGGGTCACGGACCTGGAACGATCTTGTACACCGGCCCACCTAGCTGCAGGATGTACAGCTCGCCGCGCGCGTCCTGGCCGAAGGAGCTGACGCCGTCGCCGGGCCGGAGCTCGGCCGAGCGATCGACGACAGTGGTGCTGGGGTAGGCGAAGCTCGTCACGTTGCCGTTGCAGTAATCGGCGTAAAGGTAGTGACCGACGAGCGCGGGGATCGCGCTGCCGCGATACACATACCCGCCGCTGATCGAGCACGCGCCGCCCGCATGCGGGTAGTCGACCCAGGGCAGCTGGCCCGGATTCGTGCACGGATCGCCGGGATAGCAGTGCTTCCCTTCCATAATATTCCAGCCGTAGTTGACCCCTCGGCCCCGCTGCACCGCCACGGGCGCGACGTCCACCTCTTCCCAGGCGTTTTGCCCGACGTCGCCGATGTACAGATCCCCGGTCTGGCGATCGAACGAGAACCGCCACGGATTGCGCAGCCCGTACGACCAGATCTCCTCGCTTGCGCTCGTGTCGCCCTTGAACGGATTGTCCGCGGGAATCGTGTAGCCGCTCGCGCCGCTCACATCGAGACGCAGCAGCTTGCCGAGCAGCGCGTGCTTGTCTTGACCGTTCCCGTCGGGATCACCTCCCCCTCCCCCGTCCCCCGTCCCGATCCAGAGCATTCCGTCCGGCCCGAACTGCAGCTGGCCGCCGTTGTGATTCGATTGCACCGGGTGTGCGACCTTGAGCGTCGTGTCCGCCGTGGCCTCATCGGCGCTATCGGGATCGCTCGAGACGGTGTAGCGCACCACGCGAATGTCGCCGCTCTTGTTCGTGAAATAGACGAAGAACCGGCCGCTCGTCGCGTAATTCGGATCGAACGCGACGCTCAGCAATCCCCGTTCACCACCGGCATCGATTTGACCGCGGACATCGAGGAACGGCCGTGTCAGAGTGGTGTCGTGGCGCCGGATGACGATCGTGCCGCCCTGCTCGACGATGAACAGGCGCGTGCTGTCGTTGGGAGGCGAGGTGAGATAAACCGGACTGGCGAAGTTGTCGACCAGCTGGAGCATACTCGGCGGCGGCCCGTTGTCGGTCGCCCCGCTGCACGCGATCGCGATCGCCACGGCGCTCAGGAGCGCGCCTTTCACCCGAGCACGACCTCGATTCCCTGCTGCCGCAGCCGGCCGAGCAGCCGCGCTTCGATGCGGGCGCGGATCGTGACGACGCCGTTGGTCTGCTCCTGCTGCAGGATCTCGGCGTCCCGATGGAGGGTGGCGAGCAATTTCCCGTCAGCCACCGGAACCCGGATCTCTGCGATGGGACGGAGCGCCTGGGCAGAGGTGCGCAGCGCGCGACGCAGCTGCTCGACGCCTCCCTCTTGCACGGTGGACGTCAGGACCGCATGCGGGTAGCGCTCGCGCACGAGCCCCAGAAACGCTTCGCGATCGGGCAGTACATCCGCCTTGTTGAACACATGGATCACACGCTTCTCGTGCATCCCGCCGACCTCGCGCTCCACGACCTCCGCGTGCTCCTCCCAGTTCGCCTCGCTCGCGTCGATCACGTGCAAGATCAGGTCGGCCTCCTGCGCCTCTTCGATCGTCGCCCGGAACGAGGCGACCAGATGGTGCGGCAGCTTGCGAATGAATCCCACCGTATCGGTGACGCGGAAGCGGTAGCCTTCACCGACGTCCACCTCGCGCGCGAGCGTATCGAGCGTCGCGAACAGGCGATCTTCGACGAACACGTCGGCGCCCGACAGCGCGCGCAGCAGACTCGACTTGCCGGCGTTGGTGTAGCCGACGAGCGCGGCCGACGGCATGTCGCGCCGGCCCTGGCGCTGGTTGGCCCGATGCTCGGCGACGTCTTTGAGCCGCTTCTTGAGAATCGAGATCTTGCGGCGGATCGCGCGGCGGTCGGTTTCGAGCTGCGTTTCGCCGGGCCCTCGCAATCCGATGCCGCCGCGGATACGCGAAAGGTGCGACCACATCCGCGTGAGGCGCGGCAGCAGGTACTCGAGCTGCGCGAGCTCGACCTGGAGTTTGGCTTCGTGGCTGCGCGCGCGCGTCGCGAAGATGTCGAGAATGACCTCGGTGCGGTCCATCACCCGGGTGCCGAGGCTCTTCTCGAGCTTGACGCCCTGCACCGGCGTGAGCGACTCGTCGAACAGCATCAAGGTCGCGTTCGCCGAGGCCATCTCGTCCTTCAGCGATTCGACTTTGCCCTGGCCGATGTAGAAGTTGGGAGTGGGAGCTTCGATGCGCTGGATGGTCTGACCCACGACCTGCGCGCCGGCCGTGTCCGCTAGCCGGTGAAGCTCCTCCAAGTGCTCGTCTACATGGACGGCATCATCGGAACCCTTGCGCGGGGCACCGACGAGGAACGCCTTCTCAACAGGCTCGTGGATGTCGATCAGCTTACGGATGCTTGTCCTCCCTGCCTTTCCGACCCCGGGCGCCAGCCCGGGGTTTTTGAAACCCGGGGCCAGCCCTGGGGCTTTTTAACCCCGGGCGCCAGCCCGGGGTTTTTGAACCCCGGGGCCAGCCCTGGGGCTTTTTAACCCCGGGCTTGCGCCCGGGGTTGGAGAATCTTTACGGCAGCATTTTCCTCAACGGTACATTGCCCTTGCTCTTGAGCTCAACTCTCTTCTGACCAATCGGTGTATCAAGCAGCACTGCCCCGGTGAGCCCGTATGGTAGCTCTTGCGACTCCAGTAATGATCGAGCGGCGGCCCCGACCCCGCTCCAGGTGAATCTGACGGGCATGATGACCCTACTGTGATTTACCGGGGACAAATCCAGGGGTTTATCTATAAGGGCTTCCCCGAAGTCCGTGCCGGCCAGTTCGAGGCCAACTTCGAGCCGCGTGCTGCGCAGCCCGTAGTCATTGGGATTGTACACGTCGAACACGAGATCGAGTGTGCCGCCGCTCAATCCCAGCCCCGTGACGTTGATCTCCTGGAGCTCGACCTGCGGTTTTTCGAAAGTGAGCGCACTCCGTAATGTCGCGCACGCCGAAAGTGTGATGGTGAGCAGCGTCACTACGCTTGCGGTCTTTATCATAGTCCGTAACATAACCCGCGCATGGCATCCATGGCCGTAGAGCCGCTGGTTTTGTTGGCCAATGCCGACAAGTGGCTGACCGAGTCGATCGAGAGCGTGTTGACGCAGGGTGGGTATCGCGTGATCACCACCAACAAGCGCCAGCAGGTGCTCGAGCTGGCGCGGCGGCAGCAGCCCGACGCCATTCTGGTGGACCTCGGGCTCGACCAGCGCGCGAGCGATAATCTCACGCTGTGCCGCGCGCTGCGCGCCGACGGAATGATCTCGCGCGCGACGCCCATCGTGCTCATGACCGCCGGCCCCGCGCTGCGCCAGCAGCAGATCGACGCCCTGCGCGCCGGCGCCTGGGAATTGCGCGGCGACCCGCTCGACCTGGAAGAGCTGACGCTGCGCATCGGCGTGTACGTCCAGGGCAAGCTCGAGCTCGACCGCATCCACAACGAAGGCCTGATCGACGAGGCCAGCGGCCTGTACAACGAGGCCGGGGTCACTCGGCGCTCGAGCGAGCTGGCCGCGTTCACCACGCGTGAAGGCCTGCCGCTCGCGTGCGCGGTGTTCCAGCCGCAGGACGGCGTCATGGGCTCGGGTGCGGCGGACCGGCTCGCCGTGGCGTTCCGCCGCGCCGGCCGCATCTCCGACGCCATTGGCCGCATGGGTCCCGCGGAATTTGCGGTGTTTGCGCCGGCGACCGACGAGACGGGAGCCGAAGGAATGGTGCAGCGGATCACCGATGCCGTGTCGAGCAGCGTCGGCGTGCGGCTAAAGTCGGGAATCAGCGCCGATTCGGCGGGCTCGAGACCGCCCCGCAGCTCCGCGGCCTACGCCGATCCGCACCGTCTGTCGCCCCCCGTGCTGCTCGCGCGCGCGCGCGAAGCGCTGCACTAGGGCCGGCGTTGCGGGCCGCTGGGGCGGCCGTTGGTGGGTTCGTCCGGCCCGCCGTTGCTGCGCCGCGAGATGTGCGAGCCGCTGTTGCGCACCGGATGCCGGCCGCTGACGCGAGGCGCCGCTCGCGCGCCTGAGCGCCGCGCGGGCGCGATCGGCGCGTCCACCTCGAAGTAGAAGCGCGTCCCCCACCCCGTCCGCGATTCCACCTTCAGCTCCGACTTCAGCGCGGTCGCGAGCTTGCGACATATCGTGAGGCCGAGGCCCGTTTGGGAGAACAGCTGGCCGCGCCGCCCCGCCTCTTTGCGCAGCGGCTGAAACAGCGTCGTGATCTTGTCGGTCGGGATGCCGCGGCCGCTGTCGCGCACCGCGAACTCGATCCGCGAGCCGGCGCCGCCGCCACCCGTTTCCTGCGCCACGATTTCGACGTAGCCCTGGTCGGTGAACTTGAGCGCGTTGGTCGTGAGGTTGAGCAGAATCCGGCTCAGCGCCACGGGATGGCCGATGCGCTGATCGTTGGTCGGCGCGAGCAGCCGCACCGTGAGCCGCTTCTCCTCCGCGATCGGCCGCACGATGTCGCGCACCGACTCGAGCATCGCCGTCACCGAGAACGCCGCCGGCTCCGACTCGACCAGCTGATCGCCGCCCTGCGTGAACTCGATGATGTCGCTCGCGACCGACGAGAGCCCGAGGGCCGCCGTATAGATCAGCCCGAGCTGGCGGCGCTGGACTTCGTTCACCGTGCCGCTCTGCCCGCGCTGCAGCGTCTCGGCGAGCACCAGGATCGACGTGAGCGGCGAGCGCAGGTCGTGCGCCACGTCCATCAGCAGCGCGAGCCCATCGGCACCCGACAGCTGCGCCGCGAATGTCTGCGCCCAGTTGGGCTGGATCGTGACGCGCACGCGCTCGATCGCGACGAGCAGCGGCAACAGATCCGAATCGGACGCCCCGAATTCGCTCCACCCTTCGACGATGTCGCCGCGCAACAGCTCGAGCAGGCGGCGGCCGAGTGACGAGTGAATGCGCGGATCGACCTTCGGCCGCACCGGCACCGCGGGCGCGGTCGCGAACCACGCTTGATGGATCGCCGTCGCGAGCAGCGTGAGCAGCTCGGAAACCTCGTCGGGGCCCGTCGAGCGCGGACGCTTGCCCCAACGCGACAGCACCGCGCGGATCGCGACTTTCAATACTTTGCAGGGAATGCAGCGAACATCCGCGCCGAAGGGATGCGCAGTGACTGGCTGTGACGTCCGCTGGGGCGTCAACGGAAGCGGGTTTGCCCGCGACTGAGGCACCCGGTTGTTACCCTAGGGACTTAACCGGGTTCACTTGCCCTACGGCGTGATAAACCCCTCGCGAATGGCGTAGCGCACGAGGTTGGCGGTGTCGTGCACGTTCAGCTTCTTCATCAGGCGGCCGCGGTGGAATTCGGCGGTTTTGACGCTGATATGCAACACTTCGGCGATCTGCTTGGTCGATTTCCCCTCACCCACCAGCTGCAGCACCTGGCGCTCGCGGGGGGTGAGGTGCGACTTGTCCTCGGCCTGATCCGCCGTCGTGCAAGCCTCTACGATTGCCTGTGAGGCGCCGGGGCTGACGTACAGCCGTCCCGCCCGTACTTCCTCTATAGCATGTACCAAATCGTCCGAACCCTGGCTTTTCTGCACGAACCCCCGCACACCCACCTTCAGCGCTTCCCGCACAAACCGGGCATCGTCGAGGCCGGACAGCAGGATGACGGGACAGTCGGGGACCAGGCGGGCGATCTCGCGAGCCGCCTCGACTCCATTGAGGACCGGCATCGCTACGTCTAATACGGCGATATCGGGGGTCAGCTTCTGCACCACCTCGACGGCTTCCTTGCCGTCGGCCGCGTCCCCTACAATCTCGACACCGCGCCGCTCCAGCAGGGCCTTAAGGGCCTGCCGCAGCACGAGATGGTCGTCGGCGAGCACGCAACGCACGCGCTCGCCTCCCGCGGAGGCCTGGGGAGAACCATGACTGGACGGCATGGGTCATCAACTTGGGACAAAGCGCCGATAGGTCAAGGAGGGACCGGCCAGTCCGAAGGCCTCCAGTTGTGAACGCTTTTGCAAGACGCGTAGGGCGATCGTCTCCGCGTTCGTGAGCCGGGCGCAGGATGCGCACAGCTGATTGAGGCTCGCGCGGCGAGCCTCACATTCGCGGCAGAGCACGTTAGCGGCTGAGTGCGGTGACGGTCACCGCCGCCGCGATGCCGGTGACAATGATTCCGGCGATGCGCCATTTCGACTCGGGATCGCGCTGCTTGGGCACCAGAATCCGGTCCCCCGCCTGGATGCCGAGCTGGTCGAGGGTGGAGCCGCGGGCGATGGCGCTCTGAAGCGCGGCACTCCCCACGACGGCGGAGTTCCCGCGGAGGATTTGCAGCCTTTCGAGCCGGGCTTCGGTGGTCGCACCGCCGGCCACCATGAGCGCATCCGGCAGCACGAGATCGACCGGCACGGCGTAGAAGCCCGGCCTTGCCACCTCGCCCATCACCGAAATCCGGATGAGGGCGCGCGCGCTGACGACGGGATCGTTGATGTAGCGGCCCAGCTCGCGCGTGAGATAGGGCTCGAGCCCCGAGCGCGACACGTTGGCGAGCGATATGTCGCCGATCTTGGGCAATCGCAGGGCCGGTCCCGCCACGACGCTGAACGTGTCCGACAGCGCGGAGTCACCCTCGACCGAAAGCAGAATGCGGTCGCCGACCTGGAACGGCGTCGCGAGGTTGTCTTGCGCAGCCGCGGGCACCGCCCTGAGCAGCAGGAGTGCTCCGACGATCGCGAGCCATCGTATTGAGCGTTGGTTCATTCCGTCACCACGACGGGACCCGATGTACGGGCGCCGTCGCCCTCTTCGACCGCTTCATAGCCGGGCAAGTAGTAGGAGTAGTAGGCGTAGTATCCGTACGCGCCGCCGCGGGGGACGTCGTTCAGCACCGCACCCAACAGCCGGATCGGCAGCCGCTGCAGTACTTCCAGCTTCGCGCCGGTGACGTTGCGGTTGCTGTGTCCCGTGCGCAGGACGACGACGAGTGAGCCGGTCAGCGTCCCGAGCACGAACGGGTCCACGCCCGCCGTGAGCGGCGGGCTATCGATCACGACGACGTCATATTCGCTGCGCACCCGCTCGAGCAGCGCGACCATGGCGGGTGACTCGAGCAATTCCGGCGCGCGCTGCGTGCGCGTGCCGCAGCCGATGAGCGAGAGACGCGGATAGGCGGTTTGCTGCACGAGCTCGTCGGCAGTCGCTTTTCCCAACAGGTAATCGGCAAGACCAGGCTGGCGATTGGCGTTGAGCCGGCGGTGCAGCAAGCCGCGCCGGATGTCGGCATCCACCAGCAGTGTGCGGTGGCCGCCGTCGGCGAACGCGAGCGCCAGATTCGAAGACAGGAAGGTCTTGCCGTCGCCCGGTCCCGGACTCGTGATGGTGAACAGCAGCGGCTGCCCCGTGGCGGGCCCATACTCGTGAATGATGTTGAGTCGCAGGCCCCGGAGTGACTCGACCACCTCGGCCGGCTCCTTGGTGCGCAGGTGCGGCAGGACGCCGAGGATCGGCAGTCCCAGATCCCGGGAGACCTGTTCGGGGTAGCGCACCTTCGGATCGACGCGGTCGAGCACGACCGCGCCCACCAGGCCGATCGCGAAGCCGGCAATGAGTCCCAACAGCAGGAGCCGAGGCGCGGTGTTCTTGATGGGACGCTGCGGCACGACCGCGGGATCGAGCACCCGGACATCGGGCACGGTCGCCTCGGCGGCGAGCCGGGCCTGGTCGAAGCGCTGTTGCAGCGCCGTGTAGGTCTGCTCTTTGAGGTCGGCGTTGCGGCGCAAGCGGACCTCCTCGATGGTGCGGGCGGGGATCTGTCGCAGATCCGTGGACGCCGACGCAGTCTGGCGGCCGAGCTCGGACTCGCGCGCGGCCAGTTGGGCAGCGAGCCCGCGCGCGAGCGTGGGAATCGTCTGCTGTTCGAGCTGAGCAACCTGCCCCGCCAACCGCTGCAGCGGTGGATAGGCATCGGAGTAGTGGTAGCGCAAGGCGCGCAGCTCGGCCCGTTTGTCGCTCAACTCCTTGAGCGCATTCGCCAGCTCCGGCGCGCGCTGGATCGACTCGATGGCCGCGAGCGCATCCGCGGGAAACGCGCCCCCCTCGGCGGCCGATCCGCCGGCCGGCAGCAGGCCTTCGATCGCTTCACGGTCGCGCCGCAGCTGATCCCGCTCCGCCTGCATGTCGAAGAAGCTCGCGCGAACCGGGTCGGCCGTCTCTCCGCCTGTGCTCCGCCCGGGCGTTTGCTCCGAGGGCAGCGTGATCGTACGGGTCCGGAAGTGCTGCAGCGCGGTCTCGGCGTCGTCCAGGTTGCGATGCGCGGTATTCAGCTGGTCTTCGAGCAGCTTGGTCAGCTCGGTCAGTTTCTCGCGCTTGAGCTGCGCCGCGACGTCCACGTAGCGTTGCGTCACCGCGTTCAAGATGTTCGCGATCAGCACGCGATTTTGTCCGCGGAGCTCGACCGCGAGGAAGTTGCCGTTCAGGTCCATGTGAACGTCGAGATCGTTGCCAAGCGCCGACGCGGCATCGCGCGGCGCCGTGAGCGAAAACTCGATCGCGTGATCCCGTGGCAAGCTCGTCGGCTGCCACAAGAATCCGAGGCGCCGCCCGACGGAGTCGCCGACAGTGCCGTGCTCGAGCTCCACGCCGTCCTTGTTCGACAGCGTATAGGTACGGCCGTCCCCGCTCGATGTGAGCCGGTAGAGACCGGGCCGGAATTCGTCGGTCACGTTGAACGTGTTGAACATCGCGCGCTCGGCGGGGCGCTTCACGCTGAGATAAAGCCTGAGATCGCGGACGACTTGATCCAGCACGATATAGGAGCGCAGGAGCTCGACCCAGTCGTCCGCCTCGAGCAGCGCGGCGGACCGGATCGGCCCACGGTTGTCGGCGCTGGTGCGGTCGTTCCCGGAGCGACCGGGGACATCGACCCAGACGTTCGCCTGGGCCCGATACACCGGCCGCAGCATGTGAGCCGCCGCAAAGCCGCCGGCAAGACCGAGCAGGACGGCGGCCAATACGAGCCATTTGAAGCGCAGCAGCGCGCTGGTAATGCGACGCCAATCGGGTCCGTGCTCGTCGTCGGCGATCGATCCCGTCTCGACGTGTGAGGCCATCGGTACGCGCCCGACGGGGGTCGCTGCGGTGTCGAGGGGGAGGCGGCGTGCTGGAAGGTGTCGGGAAGTCATTTACATAGCGAGATCGCAAGACGTATACCGGCCCCTCGATGACCAATGATCAACGATCGAGGATCATCGATCGCCCTTGCCGTGGCGCGGGCTCTACAGGGCCCCAGCGGCTGTGGCGGCGCTGCAGCACCTGCTCACCATTCCCCTTCGAGCCGGCTCAGAAAAGCCTGACCGGTGGCGATCGTCGCCAGAATCTCCGGCTCCCTGGTCTGGACCAGGGTCCAGTAATCGGCACGCCGGAACACACAGTGGCGCGCGGTCATCGCCTGGATCATCCCGGGCTCCAACCGGCCAGACAGCA
>DATMZX010000299.1:0-8004 GCA_035573235.1 Gemmatimonadales bacterium | reverse complement strand
CCAGCCCGCGAGCCTCGGCGAGCTTCTCGACGCCTTCGAACCGCTTCTGGAATTTCGCGTTCGCGCGTTCGAGGGCCTGACGGGGCTCGATCGCGAGCTTGCGGGAGAGATTCACGACCGCGAAGAGGAGATCGCCGATTTCTTCTTCCACCTGCTCCCTGCTCCCAGCTCCCAGCTCCTTTTCCAGCTCAACCGTTTCCTCTTTCACCTTCGCCAGGGGCCCCGTCGCGTCCGGCCAATCGAATCCAATCCCCGCGGCTCTTTCCTGCAGGCGATAGGCCATCAACAGCGGCGGCAGCGTCTGCGGCAGGCCCGCGAGCGTCCCGCGTTTGCCGCCGGCGCGCGGCTCGCGCCGTTTCACGAGCTCCCAGCCCTCATGATCGGAGCGGCTGGGACGTCCCTCGCCGAACAGGTTGGGGTGGCGGCGCCACATCTTTTCTTCGAGCGTCCGCGTGACGACCTCGGCGTTGAACTGCGATCGCTCTTCGGCGATTACGATTTGAAACGCGAGATGCAGCAGCAAATCGCCCAGCTCGTCGCGCATCGCTTCCGGATCGTCTGTCTGAATCGCGTGGTCGAGCTCGAGTGCTTCCTCGACGAGGTAGGGACGGAGTGTTTGCGGACTCTGCGCGCGATCCCAGGGACAGCGTTGCCGCAGTTCGCGCACGAGGGCGAGAGCGCGTCCAAGCGCTGAATCTCCTTGCATTTAGCCTCCGGGCCGGGTAGAATTCCCGCGCCAGTGAGCGTGTCAACGAGTGGCGAGGCCTGGGTCGAAGTGGACGTGGAAGCCCTCGTCGACAACGCCCGAACGATAGCAAAGATAGCAGGCACGCGGCTCCTCCCTGTCGTCAAAGCCAACGCGTACGGGGTCGGAGCCGTCCTAGTATCTAAGGCCCTCGAGCCGCTCGATCCCTGGGGCTATGGTGTCGCGACGATCGAAGAGGGCGCCGAATTGCGGACGGCCGGCATCGCGCGGCCGATTCTCGTCTTCATGCCCGCGCGCGCCAAGCGCTTCGACGACTACGACCGGTATCAGCTGACTCCCGTGCTCGGGGAAGCAGGCAGCATTCTCGAGTGGGCAGCGCGGGGCGAGCGCCCCTTCCATGTCGAGATCGATACGGGGATGGGCCGGGCCGGGGTGCGGTGGGACGAAGTCGACGAGCTGGAAGCGGCGGTCGACACGCCCGCGTTCGAGGGGTGCTACACGCATTTCCATTCCGCCGAGCGGCGGGACGGGTCAGCGGAACGGCAGCTGGAGCGCTTCCTGAAGGCCGTCGAGCGGCTGCCGCGCAAGCCGCAGCTGCTCCATGCGGCCAACAGCGCGGCGGCGCTGCGCGGCAAGCAGTTCGCGTTCGACCTGGTGCGGCCCGGGATCTTTCTCTACGGCGGTGCGCCGGCCGACGATCTGCCGCAGCCGCGCCCGGTCGTGAGTGTGCGGGCGCGCGTGGTCAGCATGCGGCGGCTGCGCCGTGGGGAGAGCGTGAGCTACAACGAGAGCTGGACCGCGCCGCACGACACGGTAATCGCGACCGTGCGGTGCGGCTACGCCGATGGCTTGCGGCGCATGCTCGGAACGGGTGGCCGCGCCTCGGTCCTGCTGCGAGGGCAACGCCGGCCGATCGTCGGGTTCGTGCAGATGGACATGACGCTGGTCGAAACGGGAACGCTCGAAGTCCAGGTGGGCGATATCGCGACCATCGTAGGCGAAGACGCGAAGCAGCGCATCACCCTGAAGGAGTTCTCGGAGTGGAGTGGTGAGCTGCTCCACGAATTCCTCACCGGGCTGGGTTCGCGTCTGCCGAGGATCGTCAAATGAACTACGGAAGCGGACGAGCGGCGATCATCGTGCTGGATGGGCTCGGCATCGGGCCGGCCCCCGACACGGCGTCGTACGGTGATGCCGGATCGGACACGCTGGGCAACGTCGCGCGGGCCGTTGGCGGGTTGAAATTGCCGAATCTGGAAAAGCTGGGTTTGGGGAGGTGTCGGCAGGGATCAGTTATCCCCGGGCTTGCGCCCGGGGTCAGCGCGACCGCGGCGCACGGGATAGCGCAACCAGCCTCCGCAGGGAAAGACAGCACGACGGGGCACTGGGAGATGTGCGGCGTGGTGTTGCGGGAGCCGTTCCCGACGTATCCGAATGGATTTCCGGTGGCGCTGCTCGATGAGTTTGCGAAGCGGACGAAGCGCGGTTGGCTCGGCAACAAGGCCGCGTCCGGCACCGCGATCGTGGACGAGCTGGGCGCGCAGCACCAGAAGACGGGGAAGTGGATCGTCTACACGTCGGCCGATTCGGTCTTCCAGGTCGCGGCGCACGAGCAGACGGTGCCGCTGGCCGAGCTGTACGAGGCCTGCGCGGTGGCGCGCGGGATGTTGCGCGATGAACACGCGGTCAGCCGCGTGATCGCGCGACCGTTCGAGGGAACGCCTGGGGACTACCGCCGCACGGCGCACCGGAAGGATTTTTCGATTGCGCCGATCGGGACGACGCTGCTCGACCTCATGGCGGACGCCGGGGTGGAGCGGGTGGGCATCGGCAAAGTCGACGACCTGTTTGCGGGGCGGAACATCAGCAGTGAGCACACGCCGACCAACGCGGACGCATTCCGCCTGATCGAGCGCGCGTTCGATACGCTGGAGACGGGATTCGTATTCGTGAACGTGATCGAATTCGATCAAACGTGGGGACATCGGAAAGACGTGCCGGGATTCCATCAGGGTCTCAAGGAGCTCGACGCCTGGATTCCGCGGCTCGTGTCGCGCCTGCGGGACGACGATCTGGTGATTCTGACCGCCGATCATGGGAACGATCCGACGACGCCGTCGACGGATCACTCGCGCGAGATCGTGCCGATCCTCGTGCTCGGCCCCACGGTGCAGCCGGTGTCGATCGGGGTGCGCCGCACCTTCGCCGACATGGGGCAGACGGTCGCGGAGTATTTCGGTTTGCCGGCGTTGAGCGTGGGGACCTCGTTCCTGCGCGAGGTGCTGGCGTGAGCGATCTCGTGCAGCGGGCCCGCGACGTCATGAAGAATGCGTGGGCGCCGTACAGCAATTTTCATGTGGGGGCCGCGATCGAGGCCGCCGACGGCCGGGTGTACGTCGGCTGCAACGTCGAAAGCGCGTCGTATGGTTTGACGATCTGCGCCGAGCGTATGGCGCTGGGGGCGGCGGTGGCCGGGGGCGCGCGCAAGCTGAAGCGCGTCGTCGTCACGACGGACGTCGATCCTCCAGCCGCGCCGTGTGGCGCCTGCCGGCAGCTGCTGGCGGAGTTCGGCTTGAATCTCGAGGTGGTGTCGGTGGGTCCATCGACGGAGCGGCGCTGGACCCTCGCGCAGCTGTTGCCTGATGCTTTCACGAAGGAGACGCTGGACCGGTGATGCGACGCTTGGTTGGAACGCTGGGACTGCTGGCGACCGCGCTGACGCTGGGATGCGAGGAGCAGCTCATCGCGCCGGGCGACTGTCCGGACTTCTGTCCCAACGGGCAGATCGTCCTGGTCGATACGGTTTTCACCACGGTCATCACGCGCGATTCCGCGTACCGCGGCTACGTGCAGGCCTATCAGTCCGGCGCGGCCACGGCGACGAATCAGCCGACCGCGCAGAGCCGGCCCTATTTCAAGCTCGACCCGATGTTCCTGCGCATCCGCTCGACGCCGAGCGACAGCACCACGGTGCCGGTGATCGCGGACTCGGCGCGGCTGCGTCTGGCGATCACGCGCCGAGACACCACGGCGCCCAATCTGCGGCTGCAGATCTATGCGCTGCCCCAGACCGTCGATACGCTGTCCACGTTCGCGGATCTCGATCCGTACTTCAGCGGTCCGATCGTCGACAGCGTGAACGTGAGCGACTTGCGCAGCCGGCCGCTGATCGGCGACACGGCGACCGTGCGCGCGTGGGGCGATTCGATTCGCACCGATTCCGCCGGGCACGTGCTCGTCATCTCGCGCACCGATGCCACCTGGTTCATTTACTTCTCGCTCGACACGCTCCAGGCGCCCTTGGCCGAGCCGGACTCGGGCCGCCTCGCGTACGGCGTGAAGGTCGTGGCGGATACCGCCGTGAGTATCACGTTGGGGACCAACGAGTCGGTCAGCAACGGGCCCGTGATGGAATGGTTCTACCATTTCACGCCCAAGGATTCGGTGAACGCGAAGACCGACAGCACGCTGCGCGTGCCGAGTCTCGATAGCTACGTGTTCGATCCGCCCAACGCACCGATCGATTCCAATCTGACGGTGGGCGGCGCGCCGTCGGCCCGCAGCCTCATTCGCGTGACGATCCCGCCGGCATTGCGCGACAGCATCGACGTCGTGCGGGCAACGCTGATCCTCGTGCCCGTCACCCCCGTGAATGGCATGGCGAGCGATTCGTTTTATATCGTGGCGCGCCAGGTCACGACCGACCTCGGCGCCAAGTCGCCGCTCGGCAACGATGCGGCGGGAAGCGTGGTCATCCACCCGGGGGTGAGCGATACCGTGCGGCTCGAAATCACCGACATGGTGCGCTCGTGGGTTTTGCTCGACACCCTGTCGACGACCGCGTTCATGCTCAGCCAGCTGCCGGAGGCGAACTCGTTTACGGAAGCGCGATTCTATTCGTCGCTGACGCCGGCGTTTCGTCCGGCACTGCACGTGACGTTCGTGCGCCGCTTCCCGTTCGGTAGGCCATGACGACGGTTAGGCGGTTAAGCGGTTGGGCGGTGAGAGCTGCCGTGATCGCGGTGGGCGTGATGGTCCAACCGCCCAACCGCCTCACCGCCCAAGATTCCCAGTTCGGCATCCAGGGTCTGGGCACCCCCGGCAAGCAAGAAAGCGTCCGGTCCCGTTCCGCCGGCGGCGCGTTCGCGGCGTTCGACGCCTCCTCGCCGTTGATGGACGCGAACCTCGCTGATATCCGCCGCCTCAGCGGCAGCATTACCGGCGCGACGTCGTGGCGCGACGTCCCGGCGGACAGCGGCCAGGTCACGCTGCGCGGCACGCGATTCCCCGCGCTCGTGATCGCCGGCCCGATTCTGCGCCGGCTGTCGATTGGCGGCGGCTTTTCCACGTATCTCGATCGCTCCTACGGCATCACCACGCGGGACACCCTGATCATTCGTGGGGACTCGGTGCCCGTCGCCGATCAGATCACGAACGACGGTGGCGTGACGGACGTGCGCGTTGCCGCGGGGATCCGCGTCGGGCGCGCGCTCGCGATCGGCGCCGGCATCCACATGCTGACCGGCTCGTCGCGCATCGTGGCGAAGCGCGTGTTCCCCGACAGCGGCGATTACCGCCCGACGACCTCGCGCGATGAAGTGGCCTATGAAGGATTTGGCGCCTCGGTCAGCGCATTGCTCGACGTTGGACGCGATCTGCGTCTCGCCGGCTGGTATCGGAACGATTCCAAGCTGCGCGCCGATCTCGGCGGCCGGACCGTGGCTGAGAACGATCTGCCCGTCTCGTACGGGGGCGCGCTGCTGTGGAGTCCCGGAAACCAGGTGGTGTTCGCCGGCTCGACCCAGTGGCACACCTGGTCGGTGGCCGGAGCGGGCGTGAACGCGCACGACACCTTCAACTGGTCGCTGGGCGCGGAGATCGGCTCCGTGGGCTCGCCGTTCCGGCTCGGTTTGCGCGGCGGGCAGATGCCGTTCGGCGCGCATGGTGCGCCGACCGAGACCGGGGCCTCCGCCGGGTTGGGGCGTCAGTTTGCCGGCGGCCGGGGACGCATCGATATCGGCATCGGGCGACTCGTGCGGAAAGACGATCGTCTCACCGAGAAGGTGTGGACAATACTGCTCGGGGTGTCCGTGCGGCCGTGAACGTTTACTTCCACACCTTCGGCTGCCGCGCGAATCAGTACGACACTGATCAGGTGCGCCAGGCGTTCTCCGAAGCCGGCGCGGTGGCCGTCGACGATCCCGCTGAAGCCGATCTCGCCGTCGTCAATTCCTGTACCGTGACCAACGAAAGTGAAGTGAAGCTGCGCCGCTTCGTGCGCCACATCGCGAAGCGGGGCTCGTTGCAGACGATCGTCATGGGATGCGCCGCGGCGCTGGATGACGGCGCGATCGCGGCATTGCCGTCGGTGCGCGCGGTGGTGGCGAATGCGAATCCCGCGGAGGTCCTGCAGGCCGCGGGGATGGCTCCCGCAGCGCCGGGGCATGGCCCCGGGACCCAGCGGGTACGGGCACGCGGACTTCTGAAAATCCAGGACGGGTGCGACGAGCATTGCACGTTTTGCGCGACGACGATCGCGCGGGGCAACAATCGGTCGCGGAGTGTTGCCGAGCTCGTCGACGAAGCGCGCGCGCTGGCCGAGCACCACACCGAGCTTGTCATCACCGGCGTGCACATCGGGACATACGGCCAGGACGCCGGCCAGGGTGTGTTAACCGCGGGCTGGCAGCCCGCGGTTAACAAACCCACGTTGGGTTCGTTGATTGAGCAACTCATTACAGCCGTTCCATCCGTGCGCTTCCGGCTGTCGAGCGTCGAAGCCACCGAAGTCGACGACACGCTCGCGCAGCTGCTCATCGAAGCCCCCCGACATCTCGCGGCGCATCTGCACGCGCCGCTGCAGTCGGGCGCCAACCGCATCCTGAAGCGGATGGGCCGCCACTGGTACACGGCCGAGTCGTATCGGGCGCGGATCGATTGGCTCGCCGAGCGGATGCCGGTGTTTGGATTGGGCGCTGACGTGATCGCAGGGTTTCCTGGTGAGAGCGACGCCGATCACCACGCCTCTCTTACGCTCTTACACGCCTTGCCTTTTACGTATTTGCACGTCTTTCCCTTTTCGGTCCGGCCGGACGCGGTCGCGGCCCGGCTCCCGGATCCGGTGCGCCCCGAACTGATTCGCGAGCGCGCCGCCGAGCTGCGCGCGCTGGGTGAGGTGAAGGCGAACGCCTACCGCGAGCAGCGGCGAGGGCAGACCGCCGACGGCGTCGTGACGGGGCACCGCCACGGGCAGATCGAAGCGATGACGGAGGACTACCTCAGCGTCTATCTTGATAGCGACCGCTGGGACGGGCGCCCCCGCTTCGAGGTAACGATCGACTGACGATGCCGCGCATCTACATCGAGACCTACGGCTGCCAGATGAACGTGTCTGATTCCGAGCTGATGTTCGGAGTCCTGGGACGCGAGGGATACGTCCGCACCGACGATCCGGCCGAGGCGGATGTCCTGCTCGTGAACACGTGCGCGGTCCGCGACCACGCCGAGCAGCGGGTCCTGGGCCGCATGGGCGAGCTGAAGCGCTACAAGCGCCCCGGGGATGTGCTGGGCGTCGTGGGCTGCATGGCGCAGCGGCTCGGTCCAAAACTGCTCGAGCGCGTGCCGCAGGTGGATCTGGTGATCGGGCCGGACGGGTATCGCGGTCTGCCGGAGCTGATCGCGCACGCGCGCGAGGGGCAGCGCGCCGCCGAAGTCACGTTCAAGGAATGGGAGCACTACGAAGACGTTCCGCCCGTGCGGGACAATCAGGTGTCCGCGTTCGTCACGGTGCAGCGTGGCTGCGATTATCGGTGCACGTTCTGCATTGTTCCGATGACGCGTGGCCCGGAGCGCAGCCGCAAATTGGCCGACGTGGTCGGCGAAGTCGTTCGGCTCGCCGCGAGTGGAACCACCGAGGTCACGCTGCTTGGCCAGACAGTCAACAGTTATCACGACGGCGAGCACGATTTCGCCGCGCTGCTCTGCGCGGTGGGAGCGATCGCCGGCATTCGCCGCGTGCGCTTTACGTCGCCGTACCCGACCGATTTCACCGACGCCGTGCTGCGCGCGATGGCGGAGACGCCGGCCGTGTGCGAGTACGTGCATCTGCCCGTGCAGAGCGGCAGCTCGCGCACGCTCAAGCGAATGCTGCGGCGCTACGATCGCGCGCGCTACCTCGAGGTGGTCGCGGCGCTGCGCGCGGCCGTACCGGGCCTCGCGCTGTCCACCGACATCATCGTGGGATTCCCCGGCGAAACCGAGGAAGAGTTCCAGGAAACGCTCTCCCTGGTCGAGCAGGT
>DATMZX010000298.1:0-39539 GCA_035573235.1 Gemmatimonadales bacterium | reverse complement strand
CGCGGCGGTGAAGCTCGAACCGGCTATCGTACCGGCATTGCTTAGTGCTACGGCCACGGTGCTATCGCCACCAAGCGATCCTATGAACTCGGGCGTGCCGTTCCCACCGCGCCAGATCGCGGCGCTTGGACCCACGTTACCCACGACGTCGCCGGCAGCATTGAGTCCGACCGGCTGCCCGATCCCGAGATCCCAGATCTGGTCGTCTCGCCACACAACGATGTGCTCTTCGTAACCTGCCGCAGTCGAGCTTGCTCCGAGCACCTGGCCGTTCGCGTTGATGGCCGTAGCCCTGGAGTGTCCACAGCTTCTGGGAGGAGTTGGACCATCACAGAAGTAGTCGCCGAGCAGGCCCAAATCGCGCATCGTCCCGTTGTTCCATAGAAACGCGTGACGGATCTCGTCGCCCTTGAATTCTCCGATCATGCTCGAGCCAACCATTGCGCCGTTGGGATTCGTTGCCATCACCTCGGTACTCGGCCCCGCCAGCGTACCCAGCTCGTCTGGAACCCCGTCATGCCAGACGGCCGAGCGATAACGATCGCTACCAAGCCAAGCGACCACATCACCAGCTTCCGACACACCCACGAGATGGGCAACCCTGCCTTCTCCCGGCACATAGATCAAAGGCAGATTCGTTCTCGTACCGTCTCGCCACAGCAACAGCCGAGGCGCATAGGACAAAGAGTAATCCACGCCCCCGATCGCCCCCGAGTTGGCGATGACGTCTGCGGTACTGCTCGGGAGGTCCGGCGCGAGATCGCGCATCGTACCGGCCTCCCACAGGAACGCATGACGCTGGCCCGAAACGGTGAGACTGACACCGACCACTTGACCTGAATCGTTCAATGCGATCGGCATTGCGGCATTTCCGCCGAGCGTCCCGAGGTCGATCACATCGTAGCCGCCGGGAGCGGGAGCAGGAGCTGTGATGCGGACGATTACCGAAGCAGTATCGGCGGCGGCCCGAGGATCACGCACAATGAGCCGGACCGTATAGCTCCCTGCTGCTGCAAACCCATGAGTGATCAGCGAGCCCGGCACCTGCGAGCCATCACCGAGGTCCCATGCGAACGTCAGACTGTCCTTGTCGGCATCAGCAGAGCCACGTCCATCGAATGTGATTCCGATTCCCTCCTCCGCCGTGGCCGGAGCGGTGATGGACGCGACCGGTACATGGTTTTCAGGAGGGACAAGACCAGAGGGCGGCGGCGGTGGCAAATCTGCTGGCGTGTGGTCGCACGCGACGATGAGGGTTGTGGCGATAACAAGGAGGACTGCGCGGTGCGGCATGGACCAGACACCTGGTTTGGACTCGGGTCCCATTCAGTGCAAACACCGTGCTATCGGGATGGATGGGACTAATGGTGCGCTACGAGCGTCACGATCCTCCCGCGCGGCGGTATCCCCGTCTCGAGCTCCAAAATCCCCACACTCGGCGGAATCCCGAACCGGGGTGCCCCCGCCCCGCCCGGATTCATCACGGTCACCGTCTTGTCGACAAGCTCGAGCAGTGGGCGGTGACTATGCCCAAAAATGATGATGTCGGCCTGCGGAAATGCATCGTGCAGCTTGGCGGGATTCGGAGTGCCGAACTGATCTCCATGCGTCACCACGATCGGAAACCCATCGAGCTCGATCTCGGCCACTTGAGGGACGCGCGAACGAATGTCGAACCCGTCGGTATTCCCGTACACGGCCGTGACCGGCGCCAGCGCCTGGAGCTCGACGATCAACTCCCACGCCCCGATGTCGCCGCCGTGCAGGATGTGATCGACTTCGCGAAAGACCTCGAACACCTGCGGCCGCAGCATGCCGTGCGTATCCGAGATGACGCCGAGCCTCATTGCAGCCGCCGAGCGACCTCATCGGTCCACGCGGCCTGCCTTTCCGAACGCTGGCCGTGGTCCGTCTCTGCATCGTAGCGGCGCTGTTCCGCTTTCTCCGCCTGAATCAGCTGGCCCGCGAGCGCCCTGAGCTCCTCGTCCGTTTTCCCGCACGCGCCGGCGAGCGTGCGGAAATAGCCGCGCATGCGTCGCGCGTGCGCCTCCGCGAGATCGAAATGGGTCTGCTCATGTCCCAGCGTGCTGCGGCGCAGGACGGCATCGTTCAGCGCGATCGCCTTGACCCAGGACTGCCGGGGTCGGAACGCGGCAATGGCACGGAAGTCGAACGCGTCGCCTCGGCATTTCCAGGCGTAGAACAGCGTGTACGCCGTCTTCGCGACCTCGTCGCCGTCGCCGGGTGGCCGCGCGCGGAAATCGCTCCAGGTGAGCCGTCGCCTCGCGGACCAGGGAAAGGCCGAGTCGGCCGTCACATCCTGCTGCAGCAGGTCATCCAGCGTTGGTAACCGCACGGACCGCGCGGGAGGAGGAGGCCGTTCCGCGGCGGGTCTCGGCGTCTCCGGTGCGGGCGTGCCATGCCCACACGCGGAAGACGCGAGCAGGGCAACGAGCAATCGGTCACGCCGTTTCAAGGAGCCGCCGCGGTCCCGACGTTGCGAGCAGTCACGTAGAAGTTTTCATCGATGCTGAGCTCGGCACCCCGCGGCGCGACACCGCTGAGCGTCTGCCACGCGTCCCGCACCTGCAACACCCGCGTTCCCATTTCAGGAATGCTCACGCGCAGCGGCATATCGAATCCCGCCACCACGTTCGACCAGCGGTACGACAAGGCACCGTTCTGGACGCGATACTCGAACACGGGGATCCGCGTGGTGGTGAGATACTGCGCGAACACCTTGCTCAGATCGCGGCCGGCTTCTCGGCTGATGTAGTCCTGGACCTGTTTGCCCGTCACGGTCTGATGATAGAACGTCTTGTTCAGGCCGCGCAGAATGTCGCGCCACTTCGCGTCATCATCGATGATCGCGCGGATCGTGTGCAGCATGTTCCCGCCTTTGGGATACATGTCGCCCGAGCCCTGCGCATTCACGCCGAACACCGGAATCACCGGCCGGTCGTTCCGCACGCCGCGGCGCGCGCCGATCATGTACGCCGCACCCGCGCTCTTCCCCAGCCGGCACTCCGTGTAGATGCCCTCGGCGTAATTGGCGAAGCTCTCGTGCACCCACATGTCGGCGTGATCCTGGGCGGAGAGATTGTTGCCCCACCATTCGTGCGCGCTCTCGTGCACGATGATGAAATCCCACTGCAGGCCGAGCCCCGTGCCCGAGAGATCGCGCCCGCGATAACCGTTCAGGAAATGATTGCCGTAGGCGATCGCGCTCTGATGCTCCATGCCGAGGTGCGGCGTCTCGATCAGCTTGTAGCCGTCGGCGTACCACGGGTACGGCCCGAACCAGTGCTCGAAGCACTGGAGCATCGTGATCACCTGCTTGAACTGGCCGCGCGCCGTGTCGACGTGATAGTCGAGCGGCCAGAAGTCGAGCGACAACTTGCCCGCTTCACCCGCGAGCGTGTCGCTGAAGTGGCCGTACCGTCCCGCGTTGATCGTGACGTTGTAACTATTGATCGGGTTTACGACGAACCACTCGTACGTCGTGGTGCCGTTGGGGTTGTGGCTCGTGCTGCGGAGATGTCCGTTCGAGACGTCGACGATCGAATCGGGCAGCGTGATGGCGATGCGCTGGCTGTCGGGCTCGTCCGCGAGATAATCCTTCAGCGGCCACCACACGCTGGCGCCGAGCCCTTCGTTCGCGGTCGCGATCCAGGGCCGGCCCAGGCTGTCGCGTTGGAAGGTAAAGCCGCCATCCCAAGGCAGCAGCTTCCCGATTTTCGGCTTGCCGTGATAGCCCACGGTCAGCGTGGCCAACGCGCCGGCTGTCTGCTTAGCACTGAGTGTGACGAAAAAGGCGTTGCCATCTCGTCTGAACTTCAGCTTGCGGCCACTCTGCATGATGCTGTCGATCGTGAGCGGCGACTGCAGATCGATCTGCATCTCGCGGCCCGATTGCAGCACGCGATACGTGATGCGATTCCAGCCGCTGATGCTCGAGTCCCGCGGATTCAGGGCCACGTGCAAATCGTAGAATTGCGCATCCCACCACGCGCGCGCCGGTCCGTTCGAGCCGCGCAGCGTGTCGGCGTGCGTGTAGCGCGTCGTGTCTTGCGGCGCCGCGGATCGCAGCAGGTCCTCAAACGCCAGGTTGAGAATTGGATACTCCTGCCAGCCCTGGAAATCGAAGTGCCACCACTCGCTGGGATTCGGCGTGAACCCTTCCCGCACGAGTACGTCCCGCAGCAGCGCGCGATGCCAGCGCTGCAGCGACGTCCCGCCGGGAAAGTCGGCGTACGCGCGCGGTGTCGCCTCGTCGTACGTCGAGGGCATCTCGACCGGCGCGCGCGTCTTCACGTCGTATAGCGTGATGTCGACCGCCGCGCCGCGATTGTGCTTGGACCCACTCGCCGGATCCGCCACGAGCCAGTGTGACGCCGGCGGGGTCGCGTCCCAGAACGTCTTCGTCACGTACCACGGCCGGTAGGCGTCGTGAATCAGCAGACCGTAGCCGAGCGGGCGCAGCGCGTGCGCGGCGCGCACCACCGCCTGGGCCGCGGGACGCTGCAGAAACGCGTGGGGTGAGGCGTAGAAGACACTGCCCAGAAAATTGTTCGTGGTCGCGTAACGAATGTCGAGATGGATGCTCGAATCGAGCGTCACGACCTCCACGAGATCGGGCGTCTTGAACGAGCCACTCTCGGCCGGTGGCGCCAGCAGGCGATCGGTGTGCAGCAGCTCCACAACCGGCTGGACCGGCTGCAGCCGCAGCTGCCCGCCGTTGGCGGGGCCGAGCTGCAAACGCTTCCATGCCTTGAACACCGAATCATTCGGACCTGACAGCGCGCGACGTTGCGAGTCCGCAAATGCGAACAACGCCCCTCCATCCTCAAAGACGAGGACCGTGTCGCTGCCACGCAGGTAGGCACCGATGATTGGACGCCAGGCGGCGGGCGGTGGCGCGGGCTTTGGCGGAAGGGGGTCGGGCGTTTGAGCGAGCAGCAAAGCCAGTAGCAAGATCATAGTTGGGCGTACACGCGCTCTCCCTTGAATTTCTTCGCGTTCCGATCCCAGGGGAAAAAGATCACCACGCGAAACTCGACTCTGTCGCCGCTCGGCGCGTGCGACAACCAATTGGCTTTGTGCGTGCCCGTCACGATTGCTTCTTCACACACACCCTGCGGTCCGATGACGATCTGCTGCAAATCAAAGTGAATGTCGGGAAACGCGCCGAGCAACGACAGGTAGAACTGCGTCGCACCGGCATGGCCTTCCCAGCGCGCTCCCTGCTCACCCACCACTTCGTACACGCAGTCGGGCGTGAGCGTGGCGATCAAACCGGCAATATCGCGTTTGTCCTCGGCGATCGAGTGCGCCTTCCACAGCTCCCGGATCGCCCGGTACTCCTCCGGCGAGACATCGCGCGCCAGCAGCTCACGAGCTTGCGGGGCTACCCCTGCCACGACGGGACCAGCTTGATCTCGAGTCCGAAGTGGTCGACGATGCGCTGTACGATGAAATCCACGAGCTCGGAGATCTGTTTGGGGCGCTGATAGAATCCCGGCGCCGCCGGAAGAATCACCGCGCCGGCTTCGGCGGCGAGCGTCATGTTGCGCAGATGTACCAGCGATAACGGCGTTTCGCGCGGTACGAGCACGAGCTTGCGCCGCTCCTTCAGCGTGACGTCGGCGGCCCGCTCGATCAACGAGCGGCTCGTGCCCTGCGCGATCGCCGCCATCGTCCCCATCGAGCACGGGCACACGACCATGCCGAGCGTCTTCACCGAGCCGGATGCCGGTTGCGCACCGCGGTCGGCGTCGTTGAACAGCCGCACGCAGTCCCACTCGCCGGTCGCCTTGCGCAGCGCCGCTTCGTCCTTGATCCCACACTCCTCGGCGAGCAGGCGCCAGCCGTGCGTCGAAATCAGGAGCCACGTCGGTACCCGATGCCTGGCGAGCGCGTCGAGCAACCGCACGGCATACGGCGCGCCGGACGCGCCGGTGATCGCGAGTATCAGGGGCAGGTCAGAAGTCGGCACGGTCCGAAACATACCCTCTGGCGTGCGGAGACGGGCAGAGGTCAATTCGATCTACCAGCATCTCTCAACGAGGCTCTGATGTTCGCACGTATTCGATCGCTCGGCATCGCGCTCGCCACACTCGTGCCCGTTGCCGTGCCCGCGCAGCAGGCCCCCACACCGCCCGTCGCCGCCGTGCGGCCGCAGGTGTTCAGCGAGTTCGGCAAGACACGCACCGACGAGTACTACTGGCTCAAAGAACGGAGCAATCCCGAGGTGATCCAGTACCTCGAGGCCGAGAACGCGTACACGAAGGCCGTCATGGCGCACACGGAGGCGCTGCAGGAGCGCCTCTACGAAGAGTTGAAAGGCCGCGTGCTCCAGAACGATCAGTCGGTGCCGTTTCGCGAGGGCGGCTATTACTACTACACGCGGCTGGTCGACGGAAAGAATTATCCGATCTACGCGCGCAAGAAGGGCTCCCCCACCGCGCCCGAAGAAATCATGATCGATGTGAACGAGCTCGCTGAGGGCAAAGCGACGTACATCATTCGGGACTGGGAGGTCAGCTCGGGCCAAGATATTCTGGCTTTCTTGGCCGACACGACCGGCGGGCGCGTCGGGTCGATCCGTTTCAAAAACCTGCGCACCGGCACGCTGCTGCCCGATGTGCTGCCGGGTGCGATGGGCCTGGCCTGGGCAGAGGACAACCGCACGCTGTTCTATGTGAAAGCCGATACCGTCTCGGTGCGCCCCTATCAGGTCTGGCGTCACAAACTCGGCATGCCGGCGTCGAGCGACCAGATGGTCTATGAAGACAAGGATGAGACGTATTACGTGGGCGTCTCCAAGACGAAATCCCGCGCCTACATCATGATCCAGTCGTCGCAGACCATGGCGACCGAGTACAGCTACGTGCGCGCCGACCAGCCCGACCAGCCGTTCAAGATCCTGATCCCCCGCCAGCGCGGGCACGAGTACTACGCGAACCACTTCGGCAACTACTTCTATCTGATGTCGAACGATCACGCGCAGAACTTCCGCCTGATGCGCACGCCGGTTGCCAATCCCGGGCGCAACAACTGGGAAGAGGTGATCCCGCACCGCGCCGACGTCCTGCTCGAGGACTTCGAGTTTTTCAAGGATTACCTCGTCCTCACCGAGCGGAAGGACGGGCTGGTGCAGCTGCGCGTCCGGCCGTGGAGCGGGAAAGGCGAGTACTACCTCGACTTCGGCGAGCCGGCCTACCTCGGGTACGTCAGCACCAATCGTGAGTTCGACACGCCCGTGCTGCGGTACGGCTACACGTCGCTGACGACGCCGAACTCCACCTACGATTACGACATGCGGACCAGGCAGAAGACGCTGCTCAAGCGCGACTCGATCCTGGGCGGCTTCGACCCCGCGAACTACGTCAGCGAGCGGGTCTACACGACCGCGCGCGATGGGGCCCGTGTGCCCGTGTCGATCGTCTATCGCAAGGGCACGGCCCGTCCCGCGCCGCTGCTGCTCACCGGCTACGGATCGTACGGCTCGAGCAGCGATCCCACCTTTTCGTCCGACCGGCTGTCGCTGCTCGATCGCGGCTTCGTGTTCGCGATCGCGCACATTCGCGGCGGCTCGGAGATGGGCCGCGCCTGGTATGAGAACGGCCGCCAGCTCCAAAAGAAGAACACGTTCAACGATTTCGTCGATGTCGCGGATGATCTGATCAAGCGTGGGTACACCAAGTCGGACCGTCTGTTCGCGCGCGGCGCGAGCGCGGGCGGCCTGCTCATGGGCGCCGTGGTCAACATGAGACCCGAGCTCTGGCGAGGCGTCGTCGCCGGCGTGCCCTATGTCGATGTCATCACGACCATGAGCGACTCGACGATTCCGCTGACGACCGGCGAGTACGACGAGTGGGGCAACCCCCACGATTCGACGTTCTATCGCTACATGCTGTCGTACTCACCGTACGACAACGTCGAGCGGAAGGCGTATCCCAACATGCTGATCACGGCAGGGCTATACGACACGCAGGTGCTGTATGTCGAGCCCGCGAAGTGGACCGCGCGGATGCGCGCGATGCGGACCGATTCGAACCGGTTGATCCTGCGCACGAACATGGAAGCAGGCCACAGCGGCGCTTCGGGGCGCTACAAGCGCTGGCGGGATGTGGCGTTCGAGTACGCGTTCCTGCTGGATCTGGCGGGATTCAAGGAGAAACCGACGCCTTAACGGCCTCGACGGTTCGGTGTAGGCGAACGTTTCGGATGCCGTGGCGGACCTTTGGGGAAGGGGGAAGCGGGAAGGGGGAAGGGTAACGCACGGCGCTCGCCGGCCGGTTTACCCTTCCCGCGTCCCCCTTCCCCCTTCCCCTTTTTCAAATGATCCGATCCACCAACGCGCCCAGAAACACGACGATGCTCACAATCCCATTCGCCGTGAAAAACGCCGCGTTGAGCTTCGACAGATCGCTCGGCTTCACCAGCTGGTGCTCCCAGGCAATGATCATCGCCCCGATCGCGACGCCGGCATAATACGGCCAGCCAAGTCTCGCGCCGTAGCCAAACGCGAGCAGCGCCACGATCGCGAAGCCATGCAGCGTCTTCGCCAGGCTGATCGCCGGGCCCTTCCCCAGGCGCACGACCAGCGACCGTAACCGCTCGGCGCGATCGAACGCCTCGTCCTGCAGCGCGTAGAAAACGTCGAATCCCGCGACCCAGCACATCACGGCAAACGCGATCAGGAAGAGCAGCCACCACGGCTCGCTCCACGCGCCCGTGACCGCGACGTATCCCCCAACCGGCGCGATTGCGAGCGCGCCGCCCAGCCACAGGTGCGTCCAATCAGTGAAGCGCTTGGTGTAGCTATAGGTCGCGATCCAGATCAGCGCGAACGGCGCGAGCGCGGCGCACAGCGGATTCAGCGCCCACGCCGCATACAGGAAGACCACCATCGCGAAGATCACCGCCGCCCACGCCTGCGAAACCGTCAGGCGGCCGGCCGGCAGCTCGCGTCCCTGCGTACGCGGATTGCGCGCGTCGATCCGGCGATCCGCGATGCGGTTGAACCCCATCGCAACGAAGCGCGCGGCGGTGAACGCGATCACGACGAGCATCGCGGCGCGCCACGTCACGGCATGGCGATACGACGCGACGATCACGCCGAGCAGCGCGAACGGCAGCGCGAACACGGTGTGCGGCAGCTTCACGAAATTGATGTACCGCACGAACAGGGATTCGCCCTCGAACGTCTGACCTTCCCGTCCAACAGCCATGGTCAGCTCAGCTCGAGTGTTCTGACGAACTTCGGCGCGCGCCGTGCCTTGGTCGCCTGCTCGAACGCATAGGCCACGCGGAACAACACCGCCTCGCTCCACGCCCGGCCGTAGAAGGAGACGCCGAGCGGCAGACCCAGGTGGAACGCGGCCGGCACCGTGACGTGCGGATAGCCGGCGACGGCCGGAAACTGCGAGCTGCTCGGCCCACCGCCCCCGCCGCCGCCGCCGGCGAGGTCCACGATCGATGCGATTCCACCCGACGGGCCGAGCATGGCATCCAGTTTGTACTTCTCCATGGTCGCGTCGATCCCCTTCGCCCGCGTGAGATCGATGCACTTGGCGCGCGCATCGAGATACGCCTGCTCCGTCAGCGGCCCGCGCGCCTGCGAGGCGATGAACAGCTCCTGTCCAAAGAACGGCATCTCCAGAGTCTTGTTGGCCTCATTGAAGGCAATCAGATCCGCCAGCGTGCGGTATTTGATGTTCGCCGGCATCGTTGCCAGGTACGCGTTGAGATCGGCCTTGAACTCGTATTGCAGCACGTCGCGTTCGGCGGTCCCCAGCTGCCCCGCCGTCTCGATCGGCGCGGGATCCACCACCTCGGCGCC
The DNA here is from genome assembly GCA_035573235.1 of Gemmatimonadales bacterium. Taxonomy (GTDB): domain Bacteria; phylum Gemmatimonadota; class Gemmatimonadetes; order Gemmatimonadales; family GWC2-71-9; genus 20CM-2-65-7. Next base: position 29,692 of record DATMZX010000298.1, on the reverse strand, counting down.
CTGCGTCTTGAGTACCGCAATCGCCTGCTCCACCACCTCGTCCACGATCGGGTTATTGCCGTTGCGCGCCTGAACACCAATGCGCGCGCCTTTGAGACCAGCCGGATCGAGAAACGCCGTGTAGTCCTTCTCGATGTGCCCCTCGGCTTGCGCCGTTGCCGGATCGCGCGGATCGACGCCCGCGAGCACGCTGAGCAACGCGGCCGCATCGGCCACCGTGCGGCACAGCGGCCCGGCCGTGTCCTGGCTATGGGCGATCGGGATAATCCCGGCGCGACTGACCAGCCCCACCGTCGGCTTGAAGCCGACGAGTCCACATGCATTCGCCGGACTGACGATCGAACCGTCCGTCTCGGTGCCTATAGCCACGGCGCAGAGATTGGCGCTCGCCGCCACCGCCGACCCCGAGCTGGAGCCCGAGGGTGTGCGATCGAGCACGTAGGGATTCCGGCACTGGCGGCCGCGCCCGCTCCAGCCGCTCGAGGAGCGACTCGACCGGAAATTGGCCCACTCCGAGAGATTCGCTTTCGCGATGATCACGGCGCCACCGGCACGCAGTCGCTCCACGATAGAGGCGTCGCGCAGCGCGATGTTGCCTTCGAGCGCGAGCGAGCCGGCCGTGGTCTGCATCCGGTCGTGGGTGTCGATGTTGTCCTTGATGACGACCGGAATCCCGTGCAGCGGCCCGCGCACCTTGCCCTGCCGCCGCTCCGCATCCAACGCGTCCGCGATCGCCAATGCATCGGGATTCGTCTCGAGAATCGCGCGCAGCATGGGACCCTTGCGGTCGAGCGCCGCGATTCGATCGAGATAGGCTTTCGTGAGGCTGCGCGCGCTGAGACGGCCTGCCTTCATGCCGTTCTGGAGCTGCGCGATCGTCGTTTCCTCGAGCGCGAAGCCGTTGGGCAAAGGCGGCAACAACGCACTCAAAACGGCGAGCGAAGTGAGCTCCGTGAATTCGCGTCGCGTCAGTGGAGTCATTTGATTCCCAACTCGCGCCACATCGCGTCCACTCGAGCTTTCGTCGCATCGTCCATTACGATCTTGTTCGGCCACTCGCGGGTGAAGCCTTCCTCTTTCCATTTCCGCGTGCCGTCGATCCCCATCTTCGAGCCGTAGGTGAACGCGCGGCTCGCGTGATCGAGCACGTCGATCGGCCCCATCGTGAATCGCACATCGCGCTCCGGATCGATATGGTTCAGCGCCACCCACCACGCTTCCTTGGGATCGCGCACGTTCACGTCCTTGTCGACCACGACGATGACCTTGGCGAGCGACATCAGCCCCTGTCCCCACAAGCCGTTCATCACCTTGTACGCCTGCCCCGGATACTGCTTGTCGATGCTCACGAACACGAGGTTGTGAAAGATTCCCTCGGCCGGCATGTGCAGGTCCACGATCTCGGGAATCGTCAGCCGCAGCAGCGGCAGGAAGATCCGCTCGGTCGCATGGCCGAGGTAATAGTCTTCCATCGGTGGACGCCCGACGATCGTGTGCGGCCACACGGGATTGTCGCGCATCGTCACGGCGGTGACGTGCACTTTCGGATAGTAGTCGGCGAGCGAGTAGAAGCCGGTGTGATCGCCGAACGGGCCTTCGAGCACCAGCTCGTCGCGCGGGTCGATGTAGCCTTCGATGACGAAGTCGGCTTCCGCCGGCACCTCGAGATCCGAGGTCACCGCTTTCGCGAGGCGCACGGGCGCGCCGCGCAGGAATCCCGCGAACAGGAATTCGTCGATCGTGGGCGGCAGCGGCGCCGACGCCGAGTAGATGCTCGCGGGATCACCGCCGAGCGCGATCGCGACCGGCATCGTCTCGCCGCGCTCCGCCATCGTGCGCCAGTGCGCCGCGCCCACCTTGTGCCGCTGCCAGTGCATCGCGAGCTCGTTCTTGCCGAGCAGCTGCACGCGGTACATGCCGACGTTTCGGACTCCAGACTCCGGATTCTTCGTAATGACGCCGCCGAGCGTGATGTAGGGCCCGCCGTCTTCGGGCCAGCAGATCGGCGCCGGCAGCTGCGTGAGGTCGACGTCGGCATCCTTGAGGACCGTCTCCTGGCACGCGGCACGCCCGACGGTTTTCGGCGGGAACTTGGCGACTTCGGCGAGCCGTGGCAGCATCGCGAGCTTGCCGATCAACCCTTCCGGCACTTTCAGCGCGACGAGCTCGCTGATCCGCGCGGCGATGTCGTCGAGACAATCGACGCCCAGCGCGAGCGCCATGCGCCGCTCCGAGCCGAACAGGTTCACGGCGACGGGATACCGCGCGGCCGCGCCGCCGCGCAGCACGGGCTTCTGGAACAACAACGCCGGCCCGCCGCCCGGTGACTTCATGCAACGGTCGGCGATTTCGGTGATTTCCTTGTCGATCGACACCGCGCGATCGATGCGGACGAGCTCGTCCTTCTTGTCGATCGCTTCGAGAAACTCGCGCAGGTTATCGAGTGGCATAGTGGACGGAGCAGATCCCGCCAGTGAGCAGCTCGAAGCCGACACGCGAGAATCCTGCGTCGCGGAGCCGCTGCGACAACCCTTCCGGCTCCGGGAATGCCAGGACCGACTCTGGCAGGTAGGTATACGCGTCCCTATGTTTCGACACGAGCCGTCCGATGGCGGGCAGAATTTTCCGGAAGTAAAAGAGGTACGCCGCGCGCAGCGGCGCGAACCGGGGCGTGGCGAACTCGAGGATCACGAAGCGCGCGCCGGGTTTGAGCACGCGGGCGGCTTCACGCAAACCGCCGTCCAGGTCGGCCAGATTACGTACGCCAAATCCCACCAGCGCACCGTCGAACCGCGCCGCGGGAAAAGGCAGCGCCAGAGCATCGGCGGCGACGGGAGCGGTGCGAGGAGCCTTGTCGCGTCCCCGCGCCAGCATGGGTACGACGAAATCGGCCCCGATCACTCGGCCGCGAAATCCATCGCGGCGCGCCAGCTCGGCGGCGAGGTCGAGGGTCCCGGCGCACAAGTCGAGGTACGTGCCGTCCGGCTTCGCTTCCCAGCCGAGCCGCTGGACTGCGGCACGCCGCCACGAGCGGTCGACGTTGAGGCTGAGCAGATGATTCAGGAAGTCGTAGCGCGGTGCGATCGCCGTAAACATGTCTCGCACGTAGGCAGCGGAGCGACCCATAGGCGCGAAAGATAGACCGGACCACTTGAGCGCCGCCAGCGATCAGCAAGTGGTCGCGTGGGCGAAACAAGGTCATGACGCGGCATTCCGCGAACTGGTCCGTCGCTACGAACGGCCGGTGTTCTCGCTGCTGTACCGGATGGTGCGCGACCGCGCCCTCGCCGAAGACCTCGCGCAGGAAACGTTCATCAAGGTGCTGAACGGCATCAAATCGTATCGGCCCGAATTCAAGTTTTCGTCGTGGATTTTCAAGATCGCGAACAACGCGGCGATCGATCACCTGCGCCGCAAGAACATCGACACGTTGTCGCTCGACGGCGCGCCCAGCGCCGAAACTCCGGAGCAGATGCGCGCCACGTCACTGCAGCTCGGTGACCGCGGCGAGAGTCCGCTCGATGAGGTCGAGAATCGGGAGCTGGGAACGGCGATCGAGCAGGCAATCGGCCGGCTGCGACCCGAATACCGGTCGTGCATTATGCTACGACATGTGGAGGGGTATTCGTACGAGGAGATCGCCGAAACCCTCGATCTCCCCCTGGGGACGGTGAAAACCTATATCCACCGGGCCCGTAATGAATTGCGTGGCTACCTGGAAGACCGGCGCGACTGAAACCGGCCCCAAACCTATGCCGTAGGGCACCCCATGACTGAAACCACCCTTCACCTCACAACCGACGAAATCGAGCTCTGGGCCCAGGGTCTGCTGCCTGCCGCCCGGGCTTTGCACCTGTCCGAATGCTCCCTGTGCCGCGTCGAAGCCGATCGCGAGCGCAAGGTGATCCTGGAGCTGGTGCAGCTCCCGCACTTTGCACCGACCGCCGGCTTTGCCGATCGCGTGATGGCGCAAGTGAAGGTGCCGACGCCGTCGGACAGCTGGAAAGCGTAACCACGTAGCGGCGCAGCGAGAGCTGCGCCGCTATCTGCTGTTACGCCCTAACCTCCGCTCCCACCCCCGCTCCCAGCGTCCTCGCCGCACTGCCGTCTCGCACGGCGATCTCCACCGTACCACCTGACCCGACGAACGCCACCAGCGCGCCCCGCGCCACGTCGCGAAACGTCCGTCGCAACGAGCCGGCCTCGGAATCCTCGATGCGAATGCGCGCGCCGGGCTGCACCGCGTCGCCTGGAATGTTGGTGACGAGCGTCCCGAATCGATCCACGTAGATCACCTCGCCGATGACGGTGAGGTGATCGTGTCGTGCCGCGGGCAGCGGCATGTAGCAGGGATCGGTGATGCGCTCGCCGAGCTCGTCGAGCGCCGCGCCGGTCGCGAGGCGCGCCGCGGCGGGGGCGAACACGTCGCGCCCGTGAAACGTCGCCGCCGCGGACGGCGCGACCGGGAGCGATGCGTAGCGCGCATCCTTCGGCAAGAACGAAAGCACCCCGTTGTCGGGCGCGACGAAGCGATGACCGTCGTACTCCGCGACGAGCGCGCGCCGCGCGGTGCCCACGCCCGGATCGACGATGGCGACGTGGACGGTCCCTCGCGGAAAATGTTTCCAGGTGCGGCTGAGCAAGTACTGACCCGCGCGAATATCGCCGGGCGCCACCAGGTGACTGACATCGACCAGCGTGACGTTCGCGGCAGCGGACAGCAGCACCGCCTTCACTTCTGCGACGTAGCTGTCGGACGTGCCGAAATCGGTGAGCAGCGTGATGATCATCAGACCTTCGCGGTCCTCCAGCGGCCGCTTCTCCAGAACAGGATCATCGCCACGCCCCGCGCGATCGCCGTCGCGCTCAGCGCCACCCAGATGCCGAGCAATCCGAATGCCCGCGACCACCACGCCGCGAGCGGGATGCGCAGGCCGGTGAGCGACGTGCTGACGATCTGCGGCCAGAACGTGTAGCCCGCCCCCGCGAGCGCGCCCTCGAGAATCAGCTCGAAGCTCTGGCCGATCTGCGCGAACGCAATGACGCGAAGGTACAACACCCCGTCCCGGATGACGTCGGGGTCGGCCGTGAACAGCGCAACGAGACGCTCGGGAATCACCAGGAACGCGAGGGCCGTCGTGGCCGTCACTAGGAGGCAATAGAGCACGGTCAATCGAACGGCTTCCCGGGCCCGGTCCTCCTGACGCGCGCCGAGGTTTTGCCCGACCAGCGCGCTCGCCGCGAGCGAGAAGCCGCTGATCGCGACGAATCCCAGCCCTTCCATCTTATGTCCGATGCCCAGCGCGGCGAGCGCCGGCGTCCCGAAGCGCGACGTAAAGCGCGTCAGCCACATGTAGATGACCGAGAGCAGCACGCCCGCGAGCGCGAGCGGCATGCCGATGCGGACGACGACCGGAACCGCGCGCCAATCCGGTGCGCTGAACCGCAGCAGCCGGCGACGCAGCGCCAGACCCAAACCGAGCAGAAACCCGCCGCTGCGCACCATGACCGAGGCGAGTGCGGCGCCTTCGACGCCGAGTCGCGGGAACGGGCCGACGCCGACGATGAGCAGCGGGTCGAGCGCGATCGACACCCCCACCGAGCCCGCGAGCATGAGGAACGGCGTGCGCGTGTCGCCCGCGGCCCGGAAAGTCGCTTCCATCGCAAAGAAGCCGAACACGAGCGGGCAGCCCAGCAGCCACGTCGAGAGATACTCGTGCCCGAGCACCGCGACATCGGCGGGCACCGCCATCAGGCGCAGCATGGGATCGACCACGAGCAGCCCGGCCACGGCGACGATGAATCCCAAGCCCAGGGCGAAGACCACCGACGCCGCCGCCGCCTGCGCAGCGCGCTCCGGCGCCCCTTCGCCGTGGCGGCGGGCAGCCACCGCCGTCAATCCGATCTCCACCATCTCACCAAGGCTCAACGCGACCCAGACGTAGAAGCCGGCGGTCGAGACCGCGGCGAGCGCCGCCGGTCCGATCAGCCGGCCGACCCAGATCGTATCGATCAGGTTGAACGAGAAACTGCACGCGATCATGGCGACCGCGGGTGCCGCGAGCCGCAGCACCGTGGGCCGCAGCGGCCCAACCGTCAGTGCTCCGCCCTGCGCGGGAGTTGACGTTATGTCTGGCGGATTAGCGGGCGTAGCGGGCTACCAGGATGAGCGCGTCGTCATTCCCCTTGGTATGCCGGCTGATCGCGGAGTCCACGATCTCCTTGGGCGTGTTGGTGACCACGACCGAATCGGCAAATCCTTCCTTGATGCCGTCCGAGAAGAGCAGCACCGTGTCTCCCAACGCGAGCGGCACGGAGCGCGTGGTGGGATGCGGCGGATCGCCGCCGATGAATCCCGCGCTCGGGACGAGCGTGACGCGCGCGGGCCGGCTGCCCGAGTCCGCGCGCAGCAGGATCCCGCCGATGTTGCCCACGCCGAGCCACGTGAGCGTCGCGCCCTGCGGATCGAGATACGCCAGGCCGAGCACCACGCCGCGCAATCCCAGCAGCGCCTCGTGGCAGCGCCGCACCAGATCGGACAGCGGCTCGCGCGCGTAGCGCTCGAGCGCGCCGACGGCGGCATGCGCGGCGTTCGCGGCTTCCTCTCCGTGACCCAGGCCGTCAACGACGGCCACGAGTGTCCCGACCCCGACGCGCTTGATCAGGCAGAGATCGCCCGACTCTTTTTCCCCCGGCAACGGCAGAGTCGCGAACGCCGTATCAATCTTCAAATCGCGCGCCGCCACTTTTTCATCGTGATGGTCGTGCCGCGCCCGACGACGGAGTCGACCTCGAACTCGTCCATGAGCCGCTTGGCGCCGGGAAGGCCCGCGCCCACGCCGTGCGACGTCGAATAGCCGTACTGCATCGCGCGATCGATGTCGGGAATGCCGGGACCCTGGTCGACCGCCACGATCGACACACCCTGACGGTCGCCGTTCTGGACGAGACTGAGGGTGATCTCGCCCTTCTTGGCGTACATCAGGATGTTGCGCGCGATCTCGGAGATGGCGGCGGCAATGACGGTCTGCTCGCCGCTGGAAAACCCTGCGACGGCGGCTAGCGCACGGCCCTGCTGTCGCGCTTCGACGACATCGACGTCCGCGGCAATCGGGAGCCGAAGCTCTTCACCCACGGGGCGGGTTGCTCGGCGGGCGCTTGAATCTGGTGTCGAGGCCGCGGTCCTTCGTGCGGCCGTCCAGGAACGCGAGGCCTTCCTCGAGGTCCAGCACGGTGGCCACGCCCTTCAGCGTGAGACCGAGCTGCACCATCGCGAACGCGACGTCGGGCTGGATGCCCACGATCACCGTCTCGGCGCCGCGCAGGCGCGCCATGTGCGCGATGTCGCGCAGCGTCCGGACCGCGAACGAGTCCATGACGTCGAGAGCGGTCACGTCGACGATGACGCCGCGACAGCGCGAGCGCCCGACCTGCGCGATCAGTGCTTCGCGGAGATGGGAGAGGTCGGCGTCTGTGAGGGCGGACTGAATCGAGGCAATGAGATATTGCCCCTGCCGCAGAATAGGGACTTCCACGGCTCCCTCCCTTTAGCGCTGAGATTCCGGCGCGATCTCGCGAGTCGCCAGAGAACCCAAGGTCGGCGCGGCGCGATCCGCGAGCAGGCGTTCGGCTTCTTCGATGCCTCCCTGGAGGTCACCGACCGTCGCCATTTCGGACAGGTCGACGCCGATCGTGACGAGCGTCTGCGCAATTTCGGGCGACAGGCCCGTCACGATGACGGTGGCGCCCAGCAGGCGGGACGCTTCGACGGTCTGCACCAGGTGGTTCGCGACCCCGGAGTCCATGGCCGCCACACCGGTGACGTCGATGACGACGACTTTGGCGCGGTTGGCGCGGATCGCGCGCAGCAGCTGCTCGGTGAGCTGCCGGGCGCGCTGGGGATCGATGACGCCGATGATCGGCAGAATCAGGAGCCGCTCGCGCACCTGCAACACCGGCGTCGACAGCTCCCGGATGGCTTCCTGTTGCTGGCGGATGATGCGCTCGCGCTCTTCGACGAATCCGACGGCCACCGTGTTCGCGATGCGGTTCGCCGCGGGCTCGTAGGAGTCGAGAATCCGGTTCAGCTTTTCGACGTTGTCCTGGTATTTGTTGAACAGCGAGCGGGCGAGCACGTCACGCAGCAGCAGTACGATTCCGACGACTTCGTCCGTTTCGACGCCTCGCGGAATGATTCGCTCCGACAGTCGCCGCGAATACGCCTGCAGGGCTTCGAACGTTCCGGTCTCGAGCGCTTCCACGTAGTTGTCGTACACGGCCGTGGCTTCGGCGAAGATTTCTTCTTCGGTCATCGCCGTCAGCAGCTCCGCGCGCGTGATGCGACGGGCCCATTCCTCGCGCAGCTGGGTCCGATTCTGCCGGAGGTGCGCGACCAGCTCGCGCAGGAGGCCGGCGGACGACTCGCTCAGGGCGGGCGAATCCGCGGCACGCGTCGATACACTCATGCTTCTCTTAGTGTCGGCCATGTTCCAAACCTAGTGGGGTGAGTTTAGGGAGCAAGACCTGCAGACCGCGTCTTGCGGCGTTCCTTGGTCTCGTAGAGCGCAACATCGGCTGCGTTCAGCAATGCCTCCACTGTCTCACCGTGACCAGGGTACACTGCTACCCCAACACTGATCGACAGGTTCGGCTTCTCGGCGTCGGTGGCCAGCCGGTCCACGACGCCGCGCGCGACATGCCAGGCGGCCGCTTCCCCCGTTTCCGGGAGCACCAGCGCGAATTCATCGCCGCCGAAGCGCGCGGCGGTGTCGGTGGCGCGACAAGATCCCAGCAGCGCCTCGGCCACCCGGCGAATGGCGAGACTGCCCGCGAGATGCCCGTGGCGGTCGTTGATCTGCTTGAGACCGTCGAGGTCGAGGAGCACCACGGCGAGGGGCTGCGCCGTGCGCCGCGAGCGGCGGATTTCGGACTCGAGCGCATTGATGAGCTGGCGGTGATTCGCCAGTCCCGTGAGCGGATCCGTCACCGCGAGCTCGCGCCACGTGCCCTGAATGTCGCGCTGCGCCGCGACGACCGCGGCCAGCACCAGACTCGTGACGGCGGTGATGCCGGTCCAGACCTGGAGCAGCACCAGCGATTCATTCCGCGCGTAGACCGAGAACGGGCCCACGCCCGCGAGCGTGCGCGCGATCGCGATCGCGGAAATCACCACCATCACCGTGGCCGCTTCGCGCGGGCCGAACCGGAACGCCACCCAGATCATCACGGGCCAGAGCAGCACCGTGAGCGGGTAATGCTTCGTCGGAAAGACACCGCCGAACAGGGCGTACGCCACCCCGATCGTCACGAACAACAGGACGAGCCCTTCGATGAGCTGCGCGCGGGTCCACGCCGGCACCGGCCGCACGCCGACCCAGATGATGAGCGCCGGCGCGATGACGATGTCGCCGACGGCATCGCCGAGCCACCAGGTGAGCCACACGCGCGGCGCCTCGTGCCAGGACGAGAGCCCGCCGAGCACCAGCGCGGCGACGCCGATCGACGCCGAGACGGTCGTGCTGGCGAGCGCCGCGAACAGCGTGAACCGGAAGATGTCGCGCACGCGATCGAACACGCGCCCGCCGCGCGCGAACCGGTTGACGAGATACGCCGCGAGCAAGCCCTCGAGTGTGTTCCCGACCGCGATCCCCAGCGATGGAACGACGACACCGGCCGTCATGTAGTTCGCGAGAAATGCGGCGAGCAGAATCGCGGGCCAGACGCGGTACCCGAGCAACACAAAGGCGGCGAGCGCGATTCCGGCCGGCGGCCAAATCGTCGTGACCGAACTGTTGACGTATGCGAATCGCAGCCCGAGGCGCGCCGCGAGGTAATAAATGATTGCGAGGCCGAACAGGACGAGGATGCGGCGTAATGATTGGCTCATCCGGCCTAAGCTGAATGGGGGATTAGGCATGAGCGGCCTCATCCCCATGAGTAATGCCGCTGCATCCTCCCGAAAAATACATTACGTCCAAGAACGGGGGTGGAGTGTGCCTTGGACCATTCGCCGTGTCGAGCGTCGGGTATCGGCCCAACGCAGGCGCGGAATCGATAACCGAGCAGTCGAGCGTGAAGGTTCGTTGAACCGTCGCCGGGCGGAGCGTCGTGCGGCTTCTGCGCCGGTCCCCGCGACGCGTATTCGTGTCCTCGTCGTCGAGGACAATCGTCTGATGCGTGACGGCCTGGCGCGCCTGCTCAGCGCGTATCCGGACGTCGACATCGTGGCGAGCGCCGAGAGCGCCACCGCCGCGGCGCAGCAGCTGAAGGACGCCAAACCGCAGGTCGTGCTGCTGGACGCCGCGCTCGCCAACGGCGACAGCTACGCGTTCCTGTCCAGCCTGAAGCAGACCGCTCCCGACGCGAAGGCGATCGTGATGGACTTCGTGCCGGCGCAGCAGGACGTCACGCAGTTCATCGACGGCGGCGCGAACGGGTTCATCATGAAGGACGCGACGGCTGAGGACATCGCGAAAGCGATTCGCACCGTCGCGAGCGGAACCGATCTGCCGCCGCCACCGGCCGCGCCACGCGCTGCCGTTGAATCCGGCAGCGCGGCGACGACTCCGGGCGGCGGTGCGGTGCGTCTCACCAAGCGCGAGCAGGAGATCAAAGAGTTGATCGCGGCCGGCCTCGGCAACAAGGAGATCGCGCAGCGGCTCAACATCGCGACGAACACGGTGAAGAGTCACGTGCACAACATGCTGGGCAAGCTGGCCGCGCTCACGCCGCCCGACCGGCGCCGGCAGGGCAATCGCAGCAGGCGTGGGACGTCGCGACGTTCGTACCGATTTACGCGCTGAGGTTCGAGCCGGGACTTCTTGTAAGAAACGTTGAAAGACCGGGTTTCCCGGATAGCGCGCGGCGAGTCCAACGACGTAGCCGCGCGCTTCGTCTTCCAGGACGGCGCTGCCGTTCGGGTCGCGCGCGGCTTCCCGAATCAACGCCGCGGCGAGCACCCAGGTCCCTTCCACGCGCGCGAGATCGCCGTCGTGCGCCACGCGCCGCATGTAGCGGATTCCGCGCTCGGCGTCGCCGCTGCCCAGTCCGATGAGCCTCGCGAAAAACCGCGCGAGCGCGCCGGCGCGCGCGAGCCCGTAGTCGTAGACGCCGAGCCCGAGATAACAGTCGGCGCAGCTCGAGTCCGCGGCGAGCAGCCGGCGGTAGATATCGCGCATCGCTTTCGCGTCTTTGGCCGCGCTGAACGAATGTCCATGCTCCTCCCGCTGGCGCGCGCGATACCCGAGCGCGGTGGCGCGCCAGAACTCGGCGCCGGCCGGCTGCGCGCGCCGCAACGCGACATCGAGCAGTGAATCGATGCGCGCCAGCTCGAACTCCGACGAATCGAGCGCCGCTGCCCACCAGATGTAGGCGCCTGCTTGAAACACCACTGGGGCGGGATCGGTCGTGTCGCGCGCGGCTAACCCGGCGAAATAGGCCGCGGCGCGCTCGAAATCGCCGCTGTACAGGGTGTCCAGGCCGGCACGCAGCGGCGCGCTGCCCTGCAGCAGGAGAATGAATCCGAGGACCGCCGGCACGTCAGCGCGGCGCGCCGGTAATCGGAACGGCCGCCGTCAGATGCGCCGTGCGGGCACTCACGGTTCGAGCCAAATCACGTAACGCGACACCGGCCGGAGAGTCCGGCTGGCTGACGACGATCGGCTCCCCCTGGTCGGCCAGCTCGGCCATCCCCGCCTGCAGCGGCACCTGGCCGAGCAAGGGCACGCCCAGCTCCGCCGCGAGCCGCGCCCCGCCGCCCGCGAGGAACACCTCGGAACGCGTGTGGCAGTGCGGACAAACGAAGTAGCTCATGTTTTCGACGATCCCGACGACGCCCACCCCCACACGCTCGAACATCTTCGCGCCGCGCAGCGAATCGCCGACCGCCATTTCCTGCGGCGTCGTCACGATGATCGCGCCATGCAGCCGCACGATCTGCGTGAGCGACAGCTGCGCATCGCCGGTGCCGGGCGGGAGATCGACCAGGAAATAGTCGAGCTCGCCCCACGCCACGTCCTTCAGGAACTGCCCGATGATCTTCATGATGATCGGCCCGCGCCAGATCGCCGGCGCGTCGCGCTCCACGATGAAGCCGAGCGACATCAGCTTCACGCCGTGCGCCTCGAGCGGCTGAATCTTGCCGCCCTGCACTTCCGGCTTGTCGTTCCGGCCGAACATGCGCGGGATGTTGGGCCCGTAGATGTCCGCATCCATGAGCCCGACACGGTGCCCCTCGCGCGCGAGCGCCGCGGCCAGATTGGCGGATACGGTCGATTTGCCGACGCCGCCCTTGCCGCTCGAGATCGCGAGGACTTTGCCGAGCGCGGGCATCTCGTCCGCCGTCGGTGGCGGCGGCGGACCCGGCGCCGGAGACGGACGCGGCGGACCGCCGCCCGGCACCGCGTCGACGACGCTCATCTTCACACTGCTCACCCCCGCGACGCCTTCCACCGCCTTGCGCGCGCGCCGCGCCAGCGATCCGGGATCGGCGGTGGTGAGCACGAAGGTGAACGTGACCGCGCCCTCCGCGTCGACCGCCAGATCACGCACATGTCGCGGCTCGGTGATCGCGCCGAGCGCCTCGCGCACGCGCGACTCGACGGTGGCCGCGCTCACGCCGGTTGTCCGTCCAGCAGGAACGCGCGCGCGGCCGTCAGGACTTTTTCTTCGACCTCGGCCATCGATCCGGCGAGCGACGCGCCCGCGGCGCGATGATGCCCGCCGCCGCCGAACTGCCCCGCCAACGCCGCGACGTCCACTTCACCCATCGAGCGGAAGGAGACCTTGATCTTCCCATTACCGATGTGCCGGAACAGCAGCGCCATGCGCACGCCAGCAATCGAGCGGGGAAACTCGACGATGCCGTCGAGGTCGTCGGCCGTCACTTCGTGACGACGCAGCGCGTCGGCCGGGACGCTCACCCAGGCGAGGCCCACTTCCGGCTCGACGACGAGCGTCTGCAGCACTTCGGCGAGCAGTCGCACCCGGCCTTCGGGCGCGCTCGCGTACACCGAGGCGTAAATCGATTCGGGATCGACGCCCTTTTCGAGGAGCGCCGCCGCGACGCGCAGCGCGCGCGCGGTCGTGTTCGAGAAGCGAAACCCGCCGGTGTCCGTCAGGAGACCCACATACAGCGCCTGCGCGACCTCGGCCGTCAGCGACCATCCCGCCACCGTCGCGAGATCGAACACGAGCTCGGCGGTCGCGGTGGCCTCGGGCGCGATGAGACACGGGCCCGCCGGCAGCTTCGCCGGGCCGACGTGGTGATCGATGCAGACGAATGGCGGCTGCCGCTTGTTGATCAATGCCGCGAGCGCGCCGAGTCGCGTCAGGTCGCCGATGTCGAGTGAGGCGACGATGTCGGCGCGCTCGATTTGGCGCACCGCATCTCTGCTCGCATCGGCGCCTTCGGGAATGAGAAAACTGAATCGCTCCGGAATGCCGGTGGGGTTCACGATCCGGGCATCGACGCCCTGCGCGCGCAGCAAGTGCCACAAGCCGATCTCGCTGCCGACGCCATCGCCATCGGCATTGACGTGCGTCGTCAGCACGACGTGGCGGGCGCTTGAAAGCGCCGCCGCCACATCGCGCGCCGCCTGGGCACGCTCGGGCGGAACGGGAACGCCGTTCGGATTCATCGTGGGCAAGATAATCGCGTGGTATTGGTTACCAGTCGCAACCAAACCTATGGACTAGTTCTTTGGTTGGGGATTGGGGAATTGGGACTAGGGGCTGGGACTACCCTAGCCCCCAAGCCCCAGTCCCAAGTCCCGTTTTCTAGCGGGTCTGCGCCTGCCCGCGCAGCTCCCGCTGCAGCCTGCTGTGCTTGCGGCTATAGCCGAAATAGATCACGAAGCCGATGATGAGCCAGACGAACAGCCGAATCCACGTGTCTAGCGGCAGCGTCGCCATCAGTCCCGCGCAGCAGATGACGCCGGCGATCGGGACAAACGGCACCCACGGGGTTTTGAAGGGCCGATCGAGATCGGGCCGCTTCTTTCGCAGAATCAGCACGCCCGCGCACACCAGCACGAACGCCAGCAGCGTCCCGATGTTCACGAGCTGGCCCAGGAGCTGGAGCGGCAGGAACCCCGTCGCGAACATCACCGCGACGCCCGTGAAAATCGTCGAGAGATACGGCGTGCGATACCGTGGATGCACGGCGCTCGCCCATTTGCCGAGCAGCCCGTCCCGCGACATCGAGTAGAACACGCGCGACTGGCCGAGCAACATCACCAGGATGACCGATCCCAGCCCGAGCACCGCGCCGATGTCGATCGCGATCCGCACCCAGCCCGGCGCGCCGACCTTCTCCATCGCGTACGCGACGGGCGCGTCGACGTTGAGCTCCTTGAACGGCACCAACCCGACCAGGATCGCGGAAACGACGATGTAGAGCAGCGTACAAATGAACAGCGAACCCAGAATCCCGATCGGCATGTCTTTTTGCGGATTGCGGGCTTCCTGCGCGGCCGTCGAAACGGCGTCGAAGCCGATGTAGGCGAAGAAGACGAGACCCGCGCCGCGCAGCACGCCCGACCAGCCGTACGTGCCCCAGTGCCCGGTGTTGTCCGGAATGAACGGCTTGTAGTTCTCCGGCGTGATGTGCCCGAGGCCCACCGCGACCACGAGCAGAATGATCGTGACCTTGAGGATGACGATGAAGTTGTTGACGGTGGCCGATTCCTTGATGCCGATGACGAGGACCGTCGACATCAGGATGACGATGAAGACCGCCGGGAGATTGATCCACGCGCCCGTGAACACCAGACCGGCCTGGTGGCAGCCGGCGACCGCGGCGTCCACTTCGGCCTGCGTGCACCAGCGCGTCGGTGAGCCGACCAGATGGGGGGGGAGCGCGAGTCCGAAATTCTTGAGCAGGGAAACGAAGTGACCCGACCAGCCGACTCCGACGGTCGCCGCACCGGCGGCGTACTCGAGCACGAGATCCCACCCGATGATCCAGGCGATGAGCTCACCCATCGTGGCGTAGGAGTATGTGTACGCGCTCCCCGCAACCGGGACGGCGCTCGCCATCTCGGCGTAACAGAGGCCGGCGAACGCGCACGCGATCCCGACCAGAGCCATGGAGATCGGCACGGCCGGCCCGGCATGCGCCGCGGCCGCCTGGCCGGTGAGTACGAAGATGCCGGCGCCGATGATCGCGCCGATGCCGAGCGTGATCAGGTTGAGCGGCGTCAGCGCCCGCTTGAGTTGGTGCTCGCCGGCCTCGTCGGCTTCAGCGCGCAGGCTTGCGATGGATTTCGTAGCAAACAAGCTCATGCACGATCTCCGTTCAGGAAGTGACGAAACGTCGGTAGACGGACCCCAACGTTCCCCGGGGTCCCCGATCTGTCAATAGAGGACGGTGTTAGAGACTATAGCCTTACAGGCTGTAGTTGGGCGCTTCACGGGTGATCACCACATCATGAGGGTGGGATTCCCGCAGCCCGGCGGCGGTGATTCGGATGAACTGAGTCTCGGTCCGCAGCGCCTTGATGTCGCACACGCCGCAGTAACCCATGCCGCTGCGCAACCCACCAACCATTTGAAACACCACGTCGGCCACGGGGCCGCGATACGGTACGCGCCCTTCGATACCTTCGGGAACGAGTTTCTGCTGGGAGACCTCGCCCTCCTGGAAGTAGCGATCCGCCGAGCCTTCTTCCATGGCGGAGAGGCTGCCCATGCCGCGGATCACCTTGAAGCGACGTCCCTCCAACAGGAACGATTCGCCCGGACTCTCCTCGGTCCCCGCCAGCATCGAGCCCATCATCACGCTTTCGGCGCCGGCTGCGAGCGCTTTCACCGCGTCGCCCGAGTACTTGATCCCGCCGTCGGCGATGATGGGGATATCGCCCGCGCCCCGCACCGCGTCGACGATCGCCGTGATCTGCGGGACGCCGATGCCCGTCACGACGCGCGTGGTACAGATCGAGCCGGGTCCGACACCGACTTTGACCGCATCGACACCGCGCTCGACCAGAGCCTTCGCCCCGCTTTCCGTGGCGATGTTGCCGGCCACGAGCTGGGTATCGGGGAATGCGTCGCGCAGGCACGCGACGGTATCGAGCACTCCCTGGCTATGCCCGTGCGCCGAGTCCACCACGACGACGTCGCAGCCGGCGTCGATGAGCGCCTGCGCGCGGGCGCGCGCCTCAGGCGTGCCGCCAACGGCGGCGGCGACGCGCAGCCGACCGTGTGAGTCCTTGTTCGCGTCCGGATACTGCCGGCGCTTGAAGATGTCCTTGATGGTAATGAGGCCCTTCAACAACCCCTGCTTGTCGACGACCGGCAGCTTCTCGATGCGGTGTTTGGCGAGGATGCGCTCGGCTTCATCGAGCGTGGTGCCGATCGGGGCCGTGACCAGCTTGTCCTTGGTCATCACGTCGCGAATCGGCCGGTCGAGCTCGCGCTCGAATTGCAGATCGCGGTTCGTGATGATGCCGACGAGCTTCCCCGCCCCGTCGACGATCGGCACGCCGGAGATCTTGAAGCGCACCATCAGCTGCTGCGCCTCGCGCAGCGGCCGGTCGGGCCCGAGCGTGATCGGGTTCATGATCATGCCCGATTCGCTGCGCTTCACGCGATCGACCTCGGCGGCCTGCCGGTCGATCGACATGTTCTTATGAACGACGCCGATGCCGCCCAGCTGCGCCATCGCGATCGCCATTTCCGCTTCGGTGACGGTGTCCATGGCGGCGGAGACGATCGGAATGTTCAGGGGGATCGAGCGCGTGAAGCGGCTGGCGACGGCGACGTTGCGGGGATGCACCGTCGAGTGACGGGGCACGAGCAGGACGTCGTCGAAGGTCAGGGCGACGTCGGGTCGGAAGGTTCCCATGGCGGAAGTTACTGGGCCGGCTTGTTTTCCTCAACCGGTTTCGGGGGGGCCGCCTTCTTGGTCGCTTCTTCAACCGCGGCTTTGCCCGCCGCCACGACGCCTTCGAAGAACCGCCCGGCTTTGCCCACGGCGTCCATCGTGCCCTTGATGATGGTGACCGGCACTCGGCCGGCGCGCATCGTGTCTTCCAGCGTTTCGGCGACCTTCTGGAACGCGGGCGCGCCGGCGGCGCGCTGCGCGTACTTGGACTCGAGGAATTCGATGTAGTCGAGCACCTGATACGCCTGCTCGTCGGGCATCACATCGAGCTTGCGGCGGATGCGTTCGGCCAACACGTCGTTCACGGTGTGACGCCTCCCTCCAGCGAAATCAGATCCACGACAGGATTGCCGAGATAGCGGCTGCGTCCGTTGCGGACTCGCGCGGTGACTTGCATGACCACGAGCGGCGTGAGCGCGCGGAACAGGGGCAGTTTGCTGTCGGGAACGATGATGTACACGAAGCCGCGCTCGGGTAGCGGACCGCGGCCAAGGACGTAGGACGAGCCGGCCGGAATGTCGGGCCGCAGCTCGTCGGCTTTCTGAATCGCGATGAACTCGAGCCGCCAGCGCAGCACCTGTCCCACGTAGCGCTGCGGCTCGGCGCGCAGCTCGGCGGCGGTGACGCCGACCAGAACTCCGGCGGGCGCCGCCTGTAATTCTCCGCCCTTCACCCAGCCCTCGAATTGCACGCGCGTCCACTCGCCGTTGCGACTCAACACGCGCAGCGGGATCTCGGCCGCGAGTGTGCCGGCTTCGGGACCGTCGGGCGCGCGATACAGCGTCGTCATGCGCACAGGTTGCGCGCGGCTGGAGTCCACCCGCGTCGAGTCCCCGGCCCCCGCGGCGCTCCCGTCGCCGGACGTGTCGTTGCCCGCGGACTCGGCGGTGCGCGTGGCGACGACGTCGGCCACGGGCGCCAGCGCGCTGCGCTGCGCCCAGCCGGTCCGCGTGACGTGGACCCAGCGCCCGCTGCTGTCGCCCGCGGCCGCCCGTTTCAATCCAAAGCCCTGGGACAACACGGCCAGGAGCGGTCCCGCCGGGGCACCGCGCAGATTCTCATTCGGTGAGCGCGTCACCAGCAGATCGAAGTCGGGGCGATCGCTCGGCCCGACGGAGCTGGCGAAGATGAAGCCGTCGAGCGTGAGCTCGATCCACTCGTTGCGGGTCGCACCAGTCGCCGTCAGGACCGCGCCATTCGCAAGCCGGGCGATGCGCCGGCCCGCCACATCGGCGAAAAACCACGTGTTGTCGGCGGTAACGCGATAGCGGGAAGCGCCCTGTGCAAGAGCGGGGGGGGCATGCGGCGTCGCGAGCGCCGCCACAACTAGTAGCGCAGGAACGATCTGGCTAACTTGCATCCCCTTCAATATGACAATGAGCCGCAGCACGCGCACCCCGGTCGTCCTGATTGTGCTCGACGGGTGGGGCTTTCGACCGGGTCGCGACGGAAACGCCATCGAATTGGGCGACACACCGGTGTGGCACCGGCTGTGGGAGCGCGCGCCGCGCACGCTGCTCGAAGCGTCCGGCCTCGCCGTGGGGCTGCCCGCCGGCCAGATCGGCAACAGCGAAGTCGGTCACCTGAACCTCGGCGCCGGCAGAGTCGTGCCTCAGGATCTGGTCCGCATCTCCCAGTCGATCGAGTCTGGCGAGTTCTTCCGCATCCCCGTGCTCGTGGACCTGGTCGACGACCTGCGTCGCCGCGATGCCACGCTGCACATCATGGGATTGATCGGCACCGGCGGCGTCCATGCGCTCGACAAGCACCTGTTCGCGGCCGTGGAGCTCGGCCGCCGCGCGGGCATCAAAGTGGCGATCCACGCCTGGCTCGACGGACGCGACACGCCGCCGCAGTCGGGGCTCGAATTCATGGAGGAGCTCTGTCGGACGGTCGGACGGTCGGACGGTCGGACGGTAGTAGCGACCGTGGTTGGTCGGTACTACGCCATGGACCGGGATAAACGTTGGGAGCGGACTCGGCTCGCCTACGACGCGATGGTGAAAGGCATCGGAGCCAAGGTTTCCGATCCGATCGCGGCCATCAAGCAGGCGTATGGTGCCGGCGAGACCGACGAGTTCGTCAAGCCGCGGGTGGTCGAGGGCGCGCCGCTCATCAAGGACGGCGATGGCGTGTTCTGTTTCAACTATCGAGCCGACCGGATGCGCCAGATCGTGCGGGCCTTGGCGGTGCCGGACTTCGACGGCTTCGATATCTTCGGCCGGCCGAAGGTGCGGCTCGTCACGATGACGCAGTACGACAAAACGCTGCCCTTCCCCGCCGCATTCGGCCCGATCGTCCTGTCGCAAATCGTGGCGGAAGTGCTGTCCGAGAACGGCAAGACGATGTTCCGGACCGCCGAGACCGAGAAATACGCGCACGTCACGTACTTCTTCAACGGCGGCTACGAGCCGCCGTACAAGGGCGAAGAGCGGCTGCTCGTGCCGTCCCAGAGAGTCGCGACGTACGACCTGATGCCGGAGATGAGCGCTCCCGGCGTGACCGACGTGCTGTGCAAAGCGATCGAGCAGAAACAACACGATTTCATTCTGTGCAACTACGCCAACGGAGACATGGTCGGGCACTCCGGCGTGCTCCCCGCGGCGGTGAAGGCCGTGGAGACCGTCGATCGCTGCCTCGCGCGCGTGCTCCCGGCAGCCGAAAAAGCCGGTGCCACGGTGTTGGTGACGGCCGATCACGGAAACTGCGAGCTGATGATCGATCCGGCGACGGGCGGTCCGCACACGGCGCACACGACGAATCCGGTGCCGTTGGTGATCGTCGGCGATCGGGCCGGCGCGAAGACATTGCGTGCCGGTGGGGCGCTGCGAGATGTTGGACCCACGATTCTGAACATGCTCGGGATTGAACCGCCCGCGGAGATGACGGGGCGCGACCTCAGGGAGACTGATTGATGGCACGAGTGGTTAGGCGGTTTGCCGGTTCGGCGGTTAGCTATGCTCTGGCGGCGGCGGTCCTCCTGACCGCCCAACCGCTCAACCGCCTAACCGCCCAAGTAGGGCACGACGCCGGCTCCTCCCCCTATCGCGACATCACGCTGCTGCCGGCAATCGGGGTGTATGCCGGCCACCTGAGCGGCGACCGCGGCCGGGTCGATGCCGGGCCGAGCAACGCCAACACGATCGGGCTCCGCTACGAGCTGCCGAGCGGGCGCTCGATGCTGTTCCAGTTCAACGTGGCCTATTTGATGGGCGACCGGTTTATCATCAATCCGTTCGCCGATTCATCGTCGCCCCAGCGCAAGACAGGGCCGTACGAAAGCAATCTGGTTCTCACCGAAATCGTGTTGCATCTGCGGCTCACCGGCAACAAGTCGTGGCATCGCATCGGCCCCTATGCCGGTCTCGGACTTGGGGTGACGTTCGACGTGCATTCACCCGGTGACACGAGCAAGAGCGGCTACAAGTTCGGAACGAAAGTCGGCCTCACGGCGGCCGGCGGCATCCGCTGGTACGCGACGCGGCACCTCTTCCTCAACCCCGAAGCGCGGCTGGAGTGGTGGAAACTCAAGTACCCGTCGTCATTTCACGCGCAGCTCTCGCCTGACGGGTCGCGCGTCGTCCCGATCACCCAAAACCTCACCGATTGGGTGACGCACCCCTGGATGAGCCTCGGCGTGGGATGGACTTTCTAGCCGAAGGGTTTCGACGCGCCTGGGATCTTCTCGTCACGGGTGATTCAGAAGTCTACGGCATCGCCCTCCTGACATTGCGAGTCGCGGTCGTCGCCACGTTCATCGCGTGCGCGATCGGGCTGCCGCTCGGCTACTTCCTCGCGACGCGCCGGTTCTGGGGCCGCCGCGCGGCGCTCACCGTCGTCAACACCGCGCTCGCGTTTCCCACCGTCGTCGTCGGGCTGCTGCTCTACGGGCTGCTGTCGCGGCGCGGTCCGCTCGGCGCCATCGGCTGGCTCTACACCTGGCAGGCGATCGTCGTCGGCGACGTCCTGCTCGCGCTGCCGATCGCGGCCGCCCTCTCGGCGGCATCGATCCAGGGGGTCGATCCGCGCATCCGTCGCACCGCCGAAACGCTCGGCGCGGGATCGTGGCGCGTCGCCTGGACGGTGGCGCGCGAAGCGCGCTTCGCGCTCGCCGCCGTGATCACCGCGGCGTTCGGGCAGGTCGTCGCGGAAATCGGCGCCGCGATGATCGTCGGCGGCAACATCCGCGGCTCGACGCGCACGCTCACGACCGCGGTCGCGCTGTTCACGTCGCAAGGGGATTTCGGAATGGCGCTCGCGCTCGGCTTCGTGCTGCTCGCGATGGCGCTGCTGGTCAACGTCGCCTTGCAGGTCCTGCAGGGGCGTGGCAGTGGTTGAGCTCCGCGGCATCAAGCATCGCTACGCGAGCCGCGTCGTGCTCGACCTGGACCAATTCAGCGTGCCGCGCACGGGCGCGCTGGCCGTCGTGGGCCACAACGGCTCCGGCAAGAGCACGCTGCTCAGACTGCTTGCGCTGCTCGAGACGCCGACCGAAGGCCAGGTCCTGTTCGACGGCCAGCCCGTGCCTCGGCGTGCCCCGCCGGCGCTGCGGCGCCGGGTGACGCTCGTCGAGCAACGACCGGTGTTGTTCAGGGGGACGGTCCGCGAAAACCTGGAGTACGGACTACGGCTGCGGGATCTGAGCACCAACGCCGCCGCGGGAATGATCGGTCATGTCGTGGAGCAGCTCGGTCTTCAGCCACTGCTCGAGCGGCGGCGTCACGAGCTCTCCGATGGAGAAGTCCAGCGCGTGGCCGTCGCGCGGGCCCTCGCGCTGCGGCCGGACGTCCTGCTGCTCGATGAGCCGGCCAGCTCCGCCGATCGCGCCGCGGCCGGCGCGTTGTATCGCGCGCTTGCCGCCGAGCGCGCGGCTCGGCCGTTCGCGGTGTGCATCGCCTCGCATCAGCTCGAGGATGCGTACCGCTGGGGCGACGACATCCGCGCGCTCGCGGAAGGTCGGCTCTCGCCCGTGACACCCGAGAACCTGTTTCGCGTCGAGCTGCCGCCGGGCGATGGCGTGAAGCGCATCCGCGTGGGTGACGCCGACTTCTTCGTCATGACGGATCGCAGCGGTCCCGCGGTCGTCGCCGTCCCGCCGACCGACATCTTCGTCAGCAAGGAGCCGCTGCCCTCCTCCGCGCGCAACGTCCTGGCGGGACGCATCACCGGGATGGCCATCGAGCATCGCGGGGCGGGCGTGCATGTACGGGCGGACGTCGGCGGCATTGAGCTCGTAGCCGCGGTCACGGCCGAGGCATCGAAGGACTTGGGCCTGGGGCCGGGGGTGAAGGTCGTGTTCTCTTTCAAGGCCACCGCCGTGCAGGTATTCTAGGCTATGCCGACCGGGTATCTCACGCGCATCGTGGAGTTTACGGCGACGCACAGCTTTCCCGACCTGCCCGAATTCCACGGCGCGACGCACGATCACAGCCATCGCTATCGCTGCGCGGTCACCATCAAGGGGCCGTTCGACCCCACGCGCGGTGGCGTCATGAGCCTGAACGCGCTCGACGCGCTGCTCCGGAGCGAAGTCGTAGACCGGTTCGATGGGCGGCATATTAACAAGGAAGTCTCCATTCCGACGGGCGAGGCGCTCGCGGTGTATCTCTGGGAACGAATCATGGGCGGCCTGCCGCCCGGAGTGCGGCTGCACCGCGTGCGCATCGAGGAGGGGCCCCATCTCTACTCCGAATACTACGGAGAACCGTAAGCAGCCCGGCGACCGCAAGGGCCGCATGCAGGCGGACTCGGCGGTCGTCGAAGAATGGCCGGTGTGGCTCGAGGTCAATGGCGAGCCGGCGGTCACGTGGATGTGCACGCCCGATCAGCTCGAGGAGCTCGCGGTCGGTTGGCTGCACGGCGAAGGCTACATCGGCTCGATCTCCGATTTGATTCAGCTCAGACCGTGCGCGCCGGATCTCGGGTTCTGGGCCGACGTGAAACCGGAGCGTGTGGCCCAGGTCAAAGGCGAGAATCGCAAGCGCGTCCTCGCCTCGGGATGCGGCGCCGTGACGACGATGCTCGCCGATCCGCAGACGCTGGGCGCTGTTCCGGGTCGCGGTGAGCCGCCGGCGACCGAAACCCTCCGCACACTCTTCAAACAGTTGTTCGCCGCCGGCGTCCGCTACAATGAGACGGGCGGAATTCACGCCGCGGCGTTGACCGATGGCGCGCAGCTGCTGTTCCACGCCGAGGATATTGGCCGGCACAACGCGGTCGACAAGGTGATCGGGGCCGCGGTGCTGGCGCGGACCCCGATCGAAGGCCGCGGCCTGCTGGTGACGGGCCGGATCTCCGCCGAGCTGGCGTTCAAGGCCGCTCGCGCGGGGGTCGCCTGGGTGGCGACGCCGAGCGTGCCGTCGACGCTCGCGGTGACGATCGCGGAACGCTCGGGGATGACGCTGGTGGGACGCGCGGTCAGCGGCACGCCGCATCTTCACAAGTGACGCCCTCGTTCGACGAGCTGCGGGACCTGCTGCGACAGGTTCGCACGATCGCGGTGGTGGGATTGTCGCCGAAGCCGATCCGGCCCAGCTTTTCCGTTTCGAGTTATCTGCAGCGCGCGGGCTATCGGATCATCCCGATCAATCCCGGGCACGACACGGTTCTCGGCGAGCAGAGCTATCCGACGCTGGAAGCCGCCGCGCGCGATCACGAGATCGATGTCGTCGATGTGTTCCGCCGTAGCGAGCATGCCGGGGCGGTGGTAGATCAGGCACTCGCGCTGCGCCCGCCGCCGAAGCTGATCTGGCTGCAGCAGGGTGTCGAGGATCACGCCGCGGCGCAGCGCGCCGCCGCCGCCGGCATTCCGTTCGTGATGGATCGCTGTCTGGCGATTGAACACCGTCACCTCGAGGTCTGATGCGTCCTGTCCTGTGTGTGACCCTTGCGCTGATCGTCGTGTCGTCCGCCGCCGCACAGACCACGTCCCAGCCCAACCTCGTGCTCACGATTGGAGCCGGTGTCGTCACGGGACATGGGTTGTGGACCGTCGACAAGCAACCGATTTGCCTGCTTGGGGGCGGCGGCGTGTGCACCGGCCAGTACGACACGCTGCGCATCGCGCGCTCGATTTCGCCGAGCCTGATCATCGGCGCGTCCGGCACGTACTTCCCGTGGCCGCATTTGGGATTTCACGCCGAGATCTCCTACCTCGGCCTGCCGCTCGACGACACCTGCACCCCGATGTTCCTCAATCCCGACCCCCCGAACGAACGGGCGCAGCAGATGTGCGACAACATCACCGCCGACAAGGGCACGGGGGGCGCCATCAGCCTTTTCGTCGGCGCGACGGTGCGCGCCGCACCCCGTAAGTCGATCAGCCCCTACGCGCGGTTCAACGTGGGCGTGGTGAACATTTCCACCAGTACGACCGAGGTGGTGGGCGCGTATGTGGCTGCCAGCGGTATTCAGGAGCGCCAGATCATCGAGGATATCAACGGGCAGGGCGCGCGGTTCATGACGGGGTTCGCGGCAGGGATCACGACGTCGATCGGAAAGGGTTATCAGTTTCGACTCGAGGCGCGGGACGTCATCACGTCGTTGACGCGCGTGACGGGACCGGCCAACGACCTCGCGATCGCCCCCACCGACAGCAAGTACTATCACCACTGGGGCCTCGTCATGGCGCTCGACGTCGTCCTGGAGCAAAAGCGCGGCCGGCGTTACTAGAGTGTGTGGGGCCGTGCTGGCGGGCGGCGCCGCTCGCCGCTACGGCGGAAGTCCGAAAGGCCTGCTGACCGTGGGGGGACGCCGCATCCTCGATCGCGTCGTCGACGCCGTCCAGGCGGTCACCGGCACGCCGCCGCTGTTGATCGCGAATGCCTCCGACGCCGCCGCGTGGCGCCCCGACCTGAAAACACTCGCCGACGCGCGACCCGGGCTTGGTACGCTCGGCGGAATCTACACGGCCGTGACCGCCGCTCCCGGACCGGTGCTGTGCGTCGCGTGGGACATGCCCTTCGTTCCTGAAGCCCTGCTCCGGGTGTTGTGCGATCGCATGGCGACGGGCAGCTACGACGCGGTGTTGCCGGAAAGCTCGGGGCGCCGGGGGCTCGAGCCGCTGTGCGCGGTCTATGGGCCGGCGTGCGCCCCTGCCATTGCGAGGCGGCTCGACCAGGGCGATCTCATGGCCATCTCCTTCCACGCGGACGTGCGGGTCGGTATCGTCCCGCTCGCCGAGGTGCGGCGGTTCGGAGACCCCGACGAGCTGTTCTTCAACGTGAATACGCCGGACGATCTCGCGCGCGCGGAGGCGTTGTGGCAGCGACGCGGATGATTTCCATCATCGGGCTCAAGAACGCGGGCAAGACGACGTTTCTCGTCGCGCTCGCCGCCGAGCTCGTGCGCCGCAAATTCCGTGTGATGACGCTGAAGCACGGCTCGCATCCCGCCGACATGGATCAGAAGGGCAAGGACACCTGGCGGCACTGGCACGAGGGCAAAGCCGAGCGCGTCTTGATGGAAGCGCCGGGACAGCGGGTGCTGTTCGAGCGCACCACCGAAGAATCCGATCCGATCACGCTGGCGCGACGCTTCCTCAGTGGCGCCGACATCGTCCTGGTCGAGGGATTCAAGCGCGCGCCGCTACCCAGGATCGAGGTCTACCGGCGCGAGGCGGGACCGAAGCCGGTGTTCGATCCGGCCGTGCACGATCCCGCCGACTGGGTCGCGATGGTCACGGATGATGCCAGCCTGCGCGCGCCCTTCCCCGTGTTCCGCTTCACCGACACGTCGTGGCTCGTGACGATCGCCAATCTCGCCTGGGATCGGGCCAAGATCCTTCCACCGTGATGACGCCAGCCGAAGCCGCGCGCGTGATCGTGGGCAGCGTCCAGCCGCTCCCCGCCGAGCGCCGGCCGTTGCGCGATGCGCTCGACGCCGTGCTCGCCGAGGATGTCGCGAGTCCGATCGATCTGCCGCCGTGGGACAACTCCGCGATGGACGGCTACGCGGTGCGGAGTCAGGATTTACGCGAAGGCGGCAGCCTCGCCGTCATCGAAAGCGTGGCCGCGGGCCAATTTCCCCGGAAGAGCGTGAACGCCGGTCAGGCCATTCGCATCTTCACCGGCGCACCCGTGCCCCAGGGCGCCGATACGGTGCTGCGCCAGGAAGACACCGACGCGAGCACGAACGGCGCTGTCACGGTCCGCACCACGCGCGATGCCGGGAAGAATATTCGCCGGCGCGGCGAAGATATAAGGAAAGGGACGGTGGTCCTGTCCGCCGGCACCGCCCTCGGCCCGGCGCAGCTGGGCGTGCTCGCTTCGATCGCGCAGGACCAGCCGCTGGTGCACCGCTCGCCGCGCGTCGCGTTCATGGGCTCGGGCGACGAGATCGTCGATCTCGATCAGAAACAGGAGATCCTGGCCGGCACCAAGATCGCGACGTCCAACTCCTATACGCTCGACGCGCTGATCCGGCGCTGCGCCGCGGCGCCGCTCAACCTCGGCGTCGCGCGCGACACGCGGGAGAGTCTGCGCGAGCACCTGCGCGGCGGCAACGACGCCGACCTCGTCGTGACGACGGCAGGAGTCAGCGTCGGTGAGCACGACCTGGTGCGCGACGTGCTTCAGGAGCTGGGAGGCGAGCTGAAGTTCTGGCGCATCGGAATGCGGCCGGGCGCGCCGGTGGGGTTCGGCTTGCTGGGCGCCGTTCCGTGGATTGGATTGCCGGGGAATCCGGTGAGCACGATGGTGACCTTCGAGCTCTTCGTCCGGCCCGCGATCCGGCGCCTGCAGGGACACCCGCTGCCGTTTCGCCGCACCGTGCGCGTCGCCGTGCGGGAACCGATTACGCTCGGTCCCAGGCTGCGACATTATCTTCGTGCGATCGTCACCGGGAGCGAGGCGCGTTTGACAGGACCGCAGGGGTCTGGCATTCTCACCAGCATGGCGCGCGCTAATGCACTGCTGATCGTCCCCGCCGACATGTCCACGGTTGCCGTGGGGACCGAGCTCGACGCGATCGTGCTCGATGATCCGCAGCACGTCGCGGAGCCGCCCTACTGATGCCGCTGGTCGCTTCGCCGCTGCTCCGGCGCGCGCTGCGCGTGGCGGCTTATCTGCTGCTCACGCTCGCGGTCTACTGGATCAACGTGACCACCCCGCCCGCGGCGCGCCTCGGTGTCCTGTACGTCATTCCGGTGCTGCTCGTGACGTGGACCGAGGGGCTGACGTGGGGCATCGTGTTCGGCATCGCGTCGATCGCGCTGCGCGAAACGGTGGCGTGGTCGCAGATGCCGGGCGACACGCCGCTGTTGTGGCGCATCGGCAACGCCGCGGCCTACGTTCTGGTCGTCGCCGTGGCGATGGCGGGACTCCAGAAGCTGCGGCATAGCCAGGCGCAGCTGGCACAGCTCGTCACGCAGGATGTGCTGACCAACGTGCTGAATGCGCGCGCGTTCGCCGAGCGCCTGGGCCAAGAGCTCGAGCGCAACCGCCGCTATCCCCGCCCGCTCGCGCTCATCTATATGGATCTCGACAACTTCAAGCTCATCAACGACACCCACGGGCATCAGACCGGCGATGCCGTGCTCCGGCTCGTCGCGGACGCGATGCGCACATCGGTCCGGACCGCGGATGTCGTCGGGAGGCTGGGAGGCGACGAGTTCGGGGTGTTGATGCCCGAAACGGACGCGCATCTGGCCGATGCCGCCGCCAAGCGCCTCGTCGCGAGCCTGCGCAACGTGTTCAAGGGCACACCCAGCGTGACGGCGAGCATCGGCGTCGTGTCGTGCACCGCGACGGACGCCAGCACCGACGACCTGTTGCGCCGCGCCGACCAGGCGATGTACGACGCCAAGAAGGCGGGGAAAGACCGCGTCGTTCAGGTCGTGATCTGAGCGCGCGATGAATTCGCGCGTGATGGACCTGCTGCTCATTTTCACGTCGGTGTTCTTCATCGTCGATCCGTTCGCCGTCATTCCCACCTTCCTCGCCATGACGTACCGCGACTCGCCCCCGCAGCGCCGCGTCCTGGCGCGGCGCGGGGCGTGGACGTGCGCGATCACGCTCGTCGCGTTCGCGCTGGCCGGCAGCCTGATTTTCAAGATCTTCGGGATCACGATCGGCGCGTTCAAGATCGCCGGCGGCGTCCTGATCGGGCTGAACGCGCTCGACATGGTGCAGGCGCGCCAGAGCACGCAGCGGGAGACGCCGGTCGAAAAGGCCGAAGGCATTCAGAAGGACGACATCGGGATCATGCCGCTCGGCGTGCCGATGCTCGCGGGCCCGGGCGCGATCTCCACGGTCATGGTCCTCGCCCTCGGCGCGAAGACGCCGGCCACCATCGCCGCCGTGTACGTGTCGATCGCGCTGACCGCGGTGCTCACCTACGCCGTGCTCTCGGCGGCGAGCCTCGTGGAGCGGCGCCTGGGGCAGACCGGCATGCGGATCCTGACCCGGCTGATGGGCCTCGTGCTGTGCGCGATCGCGGTCCAGTTCATCCTCGACGGGATCAAGCTCAGTTTTGGCAAAATCGCCCCAACGGTCTAGTCCATCGGATTGGGCCGTGGATTGCCCGAAAGATTGATTGTTACCCGATTGGGCTAGTCCTACACTCCCCCCATGCCCTCACCACTCGTTAGTGCGCTGCTGATCGAAGCGCCGGTCAACCGGCACTTCGCGCAGCTGCATCGCGACCCGCAGGCCCTCACGGACGCCGTCACGCTGTACTTGGAGACGGGCCTGCGGCGCGGCAATGGCGTGGTGGTGATCGCGGCGCCGGAGCACGCGGATCTGTTCCTCACGCGGCTGCGCGAGCACGACCTCGATCCCGGCGAGTTTCTCAAGTCCGGCCAGCTCGAGCTGCACGACGCCGAGCTCACGCTGCGCAAGTTCATGCGCAACGACACGCCGGATTGGGACGATTTTCGCCGGGCTGCCGGGGCGGTTTTCGAGCGGGTACGGGCGTTCGGGCGCGGTACGACGCGAGCGTATGGCGAGATGGTGAATCTGCTGTGGCAAGAGGGTAAGCAGGAGGCCGCCATTCGCCTCGAAGAGTACTGGAACGAGCTCGCACGCCTGTATCCGTTCTCCTTGTTCTGCAGCTACATGCTCGACGTGCATCACGATCACGCGTACGAGGGGCCACTCGAGGAGATCGGCCGCACGCATTCGGATGTTCTCGGTACGTCCGACGACGAGCGGTTTCGGGTGGCCCTGGACGCGGCCAGCCGCGACGTGTTCGGCGTCCCGCTGTCGCAAATGGTCGGCTTCAGCCGCCATCACGAGGCGGGCGAACGCCGCTTCCCGAGCGGCCAGCGCACGATGTTGTGGGTGAAGCGAAACCTCCCATCCGTTAGCGCCGCGCTGCTGGAGCGGGCCCGCCGCTACTACGACGAATCACTGCAGTAGTTCGTGACTCTCCTGGTCGAGGCGCCGGCAGGCCGCCACTTCGCCCAGTTTCATCGCGACGCCGATCGCCTCACCGAAACGGCCTTCGTCTTTCTCCAATCAGGACTGCGGCACGGCAAAAGCCTGCTGGTCATCGCGCCCTCCCGGCGGGTGGAGCAGCTGTTCGACCGGCTCGGGGACGGAAAAGTCCATATCAAATCGCTCGTGGACTCGGGCCAGCTCGCCGTGATGGATTCCACGCCGATCATCGAGCAGCTCATCTCGAATGGCCAGACGGAGTGGGCGCAGTTTCGGGACCTGCTGGGGCCTGTCCTCGCGCGCCTCGCGCCGCGGGGCCACGGAACGCGGATCTACGCCGAGATCGCCAACGTGTTGTGGGAGGCGGGTGAAACCGACGCCGCCATCCGGCTCGAGGAGCTGTGGAACGCCCTGGCGGCCGCCCACACCTTCTCGC
>DATMZX010000297.1:0-19039 GCA_035573235.1 Gemmatimonadales bacterium | reverse complement strand
TGCGGCCCGTGGGTGACTACCGGCTGTTCGTCGCGACCGAGTCGCAGCACGGCACGGAGCTGCTCATCAAGGTTCTGCCCGCCGCGCTCTCCCTCGGCATCAACGATCTGCAGTTCGAGCGCTCGGTTCTGCTGCTCGCTGCAAAACTTCATCATCCGAATCTCGTGAAGCCGCGGGGCGCCGGTCGTGCCGGGTCGTTCGTGTTCCACACGCGGCCGTTCGTGAAGGGCACGACGCTGCGCGCCTGGATCGGCAACAACGGCGCGGTGCCCCTCGCGCGCGCCGTGGAGATCCTGCGCGGCGTCCTGCAGGGTCTCTCGCACGCGCATGCAGCCGGCATCGCGCACGGCGAGCTCAAGCCCGAGAACGTGTTGCTCAGCGATGAGGGAATTCTGGTCGTCGATACGGGAATCGCGTCGGCGCTCGGGAAGCCGGCGACCACACGCAACGATATGGCCGCCGTGCAGACGCTCGCGCGCGAGATGCTCAACGGCACCAAGCCGACGGTGACCGACGAGCCGCTCGAGCGGACGCGGACGCTGCCGCTGTGGCTCAGCGAGTGGCTGCGGCAGCGCTGGGTCGACGCGGGCCGGGCGCTCGCGGGGATGCGGCCGCCGCCGCCCTCTAGCTCCCAATCCTCTCAGCTCTTCGCCTGATCGCGCGCAGCCACATCCGCCGGATCAGTCCGCTTCCCAACCGAATCGTCCACCAGTAGAGCGCGAATTTGCGCTCGGTGCGCTCGTCCGTCGCCCAAACCCGCGTTTCGGTGGTTACCATCGACATGGCGAGCTGGGATTCGCGTACGCGGAAATTCATGACGGCTTTCGCGTACCCGGGCGCGGTGATTGCCAGAAAATCGTCAGGAGTCTCGGGCTGGCGTTTCGCCTGCGGTGGGGACATCACGAACGTTCCGATCACAAGCTCGTGCTCGGTATTGGCGAGCTGAATGAATCCGGTGCGCAGCGCGACTTTGAGAATGGGCTCGTCGGGCGGCGGATTGAGGATGCTGCCGCCCGCAGGACCAGGCCGCCCGGCGCGACGCAGCCACGTCAACAATCGAAACCCGCGGATATCACGCGCCGTAACCTCACGGATCGCGCGCCGCGCGGCGTCGGCGGGCGCGAGCACCGCGATACGGTGCACCTCGCGGAATTGCCATGCAGGAGCGAACTTGTCCAAAATCACTAGCACATCCCCGATCCCAAAACTCTCACGCACGAGTTCCTAGTGTCGCGATATCTGTTATTAGCTGCCGTTGCCGTCGCCGTCGTTCCCACCAGTCTCACCGCCCAAGGTCAGTTCGGCCAGGCGCTCGCCATCAGCGGGCGCGAGGTCTATGTCGGCCAACCCGGCAACGCGTACGGGCCGGGCGTGGTCTACGTCTTCCAGGCGGCCGCGAACGGCGCCTGGCGCGCGACCAAAAAGCTCACGATGCCCGGTGCGACCAACGGCGACGGCTTCGGGAGCGCGATCGCGATCGACGGCAACACGCTGCTCGTCGGCTCGACGAAGGCCGATTCCGGCCGCGGCGCGGTGTATCTGTTTACCCGCGAAGCGACGAGCGGGTGGCGCGAGAGCGGCCGGATTACGGCACCGCAGGGGAAAGCCGATGGCGGCTTCGGGGCAAATCTGCTCGTTTCGGGCGATCGGGCCTATATCGCCAACGGCCCTCAACGCGGCCAGGCCAGCGTGTACGTCTTCAAGCGAAACGGCAACACGTGGGCGGCTGAAACGACTTTTACGCAGCTCGATACGATGCCTAATACGCAGTTCGGTGCCGCGCTCGCCGCTTCGGGCAGTCGCCTCATGATCGGCAGCTCCCGTGCCGACTCCGGTACGGGTGCGGTGTACGTTTACAATCGCGATCCCGCGGGTGCCTGGAAGATGGAAGTTCGCATTCCGTCGCCGGGTCCGATGACCGGCCGGAACGCGCAATTCGGCAGCTCCATCGTGCTGCGTGGCGACACCGCATTGATCGGCGCGGTCAACGATCGTGTCGCCGGCGCCGTGTGGGTGTTCGCGCGCGACACGGTGCAGAACCGCTGGAACCCCGTCAACCGCGCCTTGCCGTTCGACGGCTCGTTCGGGTCGCGCTTCGGCGCGGCGATCGCCGAAGTGGGAAACGAGCTGTGGGTCGGCAGCAACGGCGCGAATGGATTCAGCGGCAGGGTCTATCGCATCACGCGTGACACGACGGGCTTCACCGGGTCTACGAAGCTGAGCGCGCCAGGTGTGGAAGACGGCGAACGATTCGGCGAGCGCATTGCCGCCGCGGGATCGCTCGTCGCCGTCACCATCGGCAACGACGATTACGGCGAGGGAGCCGTCGCGCTGTTCACGCGCCGCTCGACCGGCACGTGGGCGTATACGACCAAGCTCGTCGGCGACGTCGCCTCGCTGAGCGCCATCACCGGAGCCCAGCGCGAGTGCCAGGGCGGCAAGGTTCAGATGTTCGATTGCAATCAGGTCGACTTGATGTCGTTCCTGCCGGTCACGCAGATCGGCGGTAAGCGTGGCGTGCAGCTCAGCGACGTGTGGGGCTACAACGATCCGGAAACGGGCAAGGAAATCGCGATCGTCGGTCGCGTCGATGGCACCTCGTTCGTCGACATCACCGACCCGAGCCGGCCCGTATATCTCGGCGACCTGCCCAAGACCGCGGGCTCGGTCGGGTCGTTCTGGCGCGAGATCAAGACCTACAAGCACTACGCGTTCATCGTGGCCGACGGCGCGCGCCAGGCGGGGATGCAGGTCTTCGACCTGAACCGGCTGCGCGGTGTGCGCACGCCACAGACATTCACCCCGGATCACATCTATCGTGGTGTGCACAGCGTGCACGATATCGTCTCCGATACCGTCAGCGGCTACATGTACCTCACGGGCTCGAACGGCGGGGGCAACACCTGCGGCGGCGGCCTGCACATGGTGGACGTGCGCGATCCGCTCAACCCCAAGTTCGCCGGCTGCTTCTCCGATCCACAGACCGGCCGCGCGGGGACGGGCTATACGCATGATGCGCAGTGCGTCGTGTACCACGGCCCGACGACCAAGTACCAGGGCCGGCAGATCTGCTTCGGCTGGAACGAGACGCATCTCTCGATTGCGGATGTCACGGACAAAGCGCATCCCGTCGCGATCTCGCGCGCGACCTATCCGAACGTCGGCTACGCACACCAGGGCTGGATTACCGACGATCATCGCTACATGTACGAGGACGACGAGCTCGACGAGATCCAGGGCTTTGTCGAAAGTACGCGCACCCTGATCTGGGACGTGAGTGACCTCGACAACCCGGTGCTCGCCGGTGAGTACATGTCGAAGAACAAAGCGACCGACCACAACCTCTGGCTGGTCGGGAACACGATGTACCAGTCGAACTACGTCTCGGGTCTGCGCGTGCTCGATATCACCGATCGGCTGAAGCCAAAGGAAGTCGGCTTCTTCGACACGCATCCCGTCGGACCCGATGAGCCGGGATTCGAGGGCACCTGGGGCAACTATCCGTTCTTCAAGAGCGGAGTGGTGGCGGTGAGCAGCATGACGGAAGGCTTATTCATTCTGAAGAAGCGCCCAACGGCCCCCGTTCCATGAGACGTCTGGTAGTACTTGGGCTACTGTTGGGCTGCATGGGGACGGGCCGTCCGGCCGTCAGGCCGTCCGGCCGTCCTACGCTCGTCTATGTCGCTAACCAGGCGTCTGGGAAGGTCACGGTCATCAACCCGGCGAGCGACTCGATCGCCGCCACCGTGGACTTCACGGCGCTCGGTTTCTCCGCGCACCCCAAGCCACATCACATCGTGGTCGAGCCGGATGGCTCCTACTGGTACGTCTCGCTCGTGGGTGACAACGCGGTCGTAAAGCTCGATCGCGAAAACCATGTCGTGGCGAAAGCCGAGACGGTCACACCGGGACTGCTCGCGCTCGATCGCACCAGCGACCTGCTGTACTCGACGCGTTCGATGTCGGCGGTCAACGCGCCGGCCCGCATCGCCGTGATCAATCGCAAGACGATGACGGCGACCGAAGTCGAAGTGCTCGTATCGCGGCCGCACGGGCTCGCGATCGCGCCCGACGGCAAACACGCGTACGTCGCGAGCCTCGGCACGAATCAGATCGCGGTGTACGAAGCCGCGCGCGAGCACGTGGGAATCGTCGAAGTGCCGGGCGGCGACACGAGCCAGGTGATGGTGCAGCTCGCCGTCTCACCAGACGGGAAAACGCTCGTTGCGACCTCGCAGCTCACGGGCAGGCTGCTCGTGTTCGATCTCGCCGACCCGAACCAGCCCAAGCTCGTGCAGCGGGTGAACACCGGTGACTGGCCGTGGCTCGTGACGTTCACGCCGGACGGCGCCGAGGTGTGGGTGCCGAATCAGCGGTCCAACGACGTGACGGTGGTGGATGCCAGGCGCTGGAGCGTGATCACCACGGTGAAGGGCGAGTTCGCACAGCCGGACGGGATCGCGATTTCGGGCGACGGCAAGCAGGTGTTCGTCGCCAATCACAACACCGACAACGTCATGACGATGGGCGGCATCAACATGGCGATGCCGATGCCGGGCATGGCGGCGCCGGGCCGGCTGATCGTGATCGACGCGAAGAAGCGCGCCGTGGTGGGTCGGGTCGATACGGCGCCCGACGGCGCGGGCCTGGGTGTGGCGGGAGGGAAGCCCTGAGATTCTCGTGGATCGTGGTCGTGTGCGCGGCCTGCGCCTCTCACCTCCACCAACTTCCACCGCCCTCGATACCCTCGACAACCTTCGTTCGTGCGATCTCGCCTTTCCCAGTCACGGACTCGCTCGGCCACACCTACGCACTCCCATTCCTCGGCGGCTTCGAGCACCCGCGCCCGCAGCTCATCGATATCGACGGCGACGGCGTGAATGACCTGTTCATTCAGGAGAACTCGAACGATCTCGCGCTGTTTCAGCGCACCGCCGCTGGCTGGGAGCTGAAGACCGACCGCTATCAGGATCTCGACATCGGGGAGTGGTACCGCTTCACCGATATCGATGGCGATGGACTGGTCGATTTGTTCACCGAATCGCCGCTCAGCTACATCCGCTACTACCGTAACGTCGGCACGCGCACCGCAGCGCGATTCGTCGTCACAGCCGACACGCTATTCGATGCCCTGGGCCAGGCGATCTACGCCGACCGTCAGAACATCGCGCAATTCGCGGACATCGACTGCAACGGGAAGCCGGATCTGCTCCTTGGGCGTGTCGACGGAACGATTACGCGCTACGAGCTTCAAAACTTCGATACCCTTCGCCGCCCTCGATTCCAGCTTCTCACAGAGCGATTCCAGGACATTCAAATCATCGGCCAAAGGCAGCCGTCCCGGCACGGCGCCAATACGATGTCGGTGTTCGATGTCGACGGCGATGGGGACCCGGACATTCTGTGGGGCGACTTCTTCGAGCCGGGACTCCTGTGGATCCGCAATGACGGCACGTGTGCGCAGATCGATTTCCACGGCGAGCGGATCCCATTCCCGCCGGGGGCGCCGGTCGAGACGAGCGGCTACAACGCGCCGGCGGCGGGCGATCTGAATGGCGACGGCCGGCTCGATCTCGTGATGGGCGTCCTCGGCGGCGCCTTTAATCCGAACAAGACCAGCACCGCGAATCTGTATGAGCTCGATCAGACGGGGCCCAACACCTGGAAGGTCGCGACGAACCGCCTGCTCGACGGCGTCGATCTCGGTGCCGAGACGATCCCCGCGTTCGGAGACGTCGATGGAGACGGCGACCAGGACCTCGTGGTCGGCACGAAGATCGAGCCGAACAACCCGCGCACCGGGGGCCTGTATTGGTTCGAGAACACCGGAACCGCATCGACGCCGGCGCTGCGGCTGCGCGGGCATCTGTCGGTGCTTCCTGCGTTTCACCTGGCCCCGGCGCTCGGCGATCTGGACGGCGACGGTCTTCCCGATCTCGTCGTCGGTCAGTTCCAGGATCCTGTCGCGTGGTATCGAAACGGCGGCACAGCGGGGCCCGAGCGGTTTGTCTTGATGGACTCCGCCGTGGTGCGCCTGCCACATGGGAGCAACGGCGTGCCGGAGCTGCACGATATCGACGGCGACGGAGATCTCGATCTGTTCGTCGGCGATGCGGGCGGGCGGGTGGCCTTCTTCCGCAACGAGGGCTCGAAGCAGGCGCCGAAATTCGTGCTGGCCAGCGACGACTACGTCGGGACCCGCACGGGGAGGCGCGTCGTGCCGCGCTTCTTCAACGGCACATTGCTGCTGGGAACCGAGCGCGGCGGGTTGGACTCGACGCTCGGTGTGCGGCTGCCGCTCTACGCGGCGCCCGCGTTCGCCAATTTGCGCGGGTCACTCGCGGTGATCGTGGGGACCGCGGGCGGCGGCCTCCAGTACTTCGAGGCCCGACCTAACCCCAAGTAGTTAGCTCGGTCATCCATCCCAAACCGATTCATCGGACGATTTATCGCGTCCGCGATTGTTCTTATTCTCCACACCGGAGTTAGCCCACACACCCGGAGGCTTGCCATGTTGGCCGCACTTGCGGTGATTCTGCTGGTTGCCTGGTTGCTTGGCTTTATCGTCTTCCACGTGTCGAGCGGCTTGATTCATCTGCTCCTCGTTGTGGCCCTTGTTGCCTTTGTCTGGCAACTCGTCGCTGGACGACGCAGTACCAGCGTGTAGCTAGTCGGAGCTTTCAAGCGGCGCGCATTCGGGCGCCGCTTGATTCGCTCCATCAACCACGGAGTGAGACAATGGCACGCAAGACCGTGAGCACGAAACAGAAGTCCAGCGGGAAGCGCTCGCACACGCGGGCCTCTTCGGCGCGGCGCACCAAGCGGTCGCTGCTCTCCCGACTGAAGTTTTGGTAAGTCCAGAGCGGCTCTCGACTCGGCGCAGTCCCCCCAACACCTAAGTCCGAGCACCGAAACCGCTTCGCAGCTCATAGATCGCCGGACCAGGTGGCAGTGAAACCTGGTCCGGTTTCATTTACGTATAGCCCACGTCCCTCTCTCTCCGAGCGCATTCGATGATGAAGCCAGTGCTTCAGCTTGCCGCCGTGGGTATCGTCGGCATCGTCCTGTGGAAGGTGGCAGCGGGCCTGCTGCTCCCCCTCTTTTTCTTTGTCTTTAAAATCGCCCTGATCGCCGGCCTCATCGCGGTGGCGTTCTGGTTCTTCAATAAGAAGGACCGTGGTAAGGAGGACACGCCCCCCGCGTCGTCCTAGTGTCCTGAGCAACACAATCGAGGCGCGCCCGGCCTGAACCTGGCCGGGCGCGCCTCGTGCGTTCTCCCCTGGCACACCTCCACCGGAGAACGCCATGAGCTACTGGAAAGGCCTGGCTGCAGCCGTCGCCATCGATCTGGTATGGATCATGGGAGCATCTACGGTCCTGGCGCCGGACCTGCAGGAGCCCGCTTACACGGTCGCCGAGCCGGCGCCGAACGAAGTCGACGAGCTGATCGAGATCAGTGAGCGGCTCGATTCACTCGTGATGCAGTTGCAGATGAACCCCGCAGACGTCGACGCGATGGAAAAGGTCGCCGACATCTACGCGGACAAGGGTTGGTGGGATGCGGCAATCGGACCGCTGGCTCGCGCGATTCAGCTCGACGCCGGCCGGTGGAGTCTCTGGTCCGCGCTCGATCGGGCCCTCGAGAAGGCGGGAATGGCGACGATCACGGATGCCGAGCTGACGGTGCGGGCCGCGAATTTTGTGGACGAGGTGAACGCGTGGGGGCATGGATGCTGAGGGGAAACGTATAACGCGAAACGGGAAACGTGTCGTTGCTCACGTTTCCCGTTTCTCGTGTCCCGTTTCACGCGTCAGCTACTGGTCTACCCAGGTGCTCCTGACATCATACGTCACGTTATAGACCAGCTGATTGATCAGCCGTCCATACGCATCGTTCGGATCGTGCGCCTCGAACGTCGGCATCCCGCCGATGAACGACATGCCGCCGACTTTCTCGGTCGATTGCGAGCTGCGGCGCCACATGATCCCTCCGGTGCGCGTGTTCACGAGCCAGACCGAGAGCTCGACCGTCACCGTCGCCTGCATGACCGGTGAAAGTGAAGCGGTGAAATGACCGCTCGGCTTCACGTTGGAGATCTTGAGGTGTCCAAAGAAGGCGACCGGCACGCCGCTGGTATCACGCGCGGAAAAGAGCGCGCTCGAGTCGGCGTGTGTGAATTCGCGCATCTCGATGCCGCTCTGCGCCGCGAGCACGTATTCCTCGAAGCGCCGCGTGGCGAACTCGTGCAGGTTGCCCTTCGCGTTCTCCACCGAGAACATGAACAGCCCGATGTTCTTGTGAGGAACGAGATCCAACGTGGGCGGCAGCAACACGCGCTGGTGCGCCTGCCGGTGTGAGCCGCTGCAACCGAACAGCGCGACCAAAATGAGGAAGCAAATGGCGACTCGTGCGACGCGCATAGGCACCTCGGAGCCTGGGGTAACTCGGAGGACCAACATAATGCGTGCCGCTTCGACCGTGGGAATCTAGATCACATCTCTAGGGGGACCGCTCGCGTGCCGGCCGGGGCGCTGTCTCCCCGTTAGGCCACCGCTGCGTCGGAACGACACTGGGGACGGGCTGGGAGCGGATGTAGGTAACCACCTTCCAAATCGCCCCTGGAGACATGACGCCGCCGTAGGCGGGCATCCCGCGTGGGCGTCCATAAAAAATCGATTGGTACAGCGCGCCGTCGCTGCCGCCGTAACGCCAGCGGCCGTCGACGAGACTCGGGCCGACCCAGCCGAGCGCACCGCCGCCGTGACAACCGTCGCAATTCATCGTGCTGAAGATTTTCAAGCCGTCCGCCGCAGAGCCCGAATCGTCCGCGAACGGATTCTTCATCTCGGCCGCGGGCGGCTGGCTGCCGCCGGCCGCGACGTGGTTCGGATATCGGATAGAAGGTGGCGGCCCGCTGTCCGCGGTTCCAGAGCTGCATGCCATCAGGAAAGCGACGTACGACGCACGACGCACGAGGCACGCGTTCATAGGCCAAAGATCCAAACGATCCCTCCCTGGCTCGTGTGACGGCCCAGCTCGGGTGCGAAGTCGGCGGGCGGGCGCACGTCGGCGGGATCGTCGGAGCGCACATCACCCGACAGCAGGAACCAGTCTCCTCCAATCCCGGCATACACCGCGACGTACTGTTTGCCGTCGGGTCCGCGGAACGTGATCGGCGCACCGACGACGCCCGAGCCGACTTTGAACTTCCACACGACTTTGCCCGAGCGGATATCGACCGCCTTGAACCAGCCGTCGAGCGTTCCATAGAACGCGATATCACCGGCCGTCACGACGGTTCCGCTCCAGACCGGGAACTGTTCCTTGACCTCCCACACTTTGCGGCCCCGCGCGGCGTCCCAGGCGATGAAGGCGCCCATGTACCCGCCCGGTCCCGCGACGTACGGCGTCGTGGCCCCGATGAACGGCGTCGCCGGAATGCGAGTGACCGGCGCGGCCTCGAAATTCATGCAGAGATTGTTCGTGGCCGTGTAGAACAGCCCCGTGCGCGGCGAGAATGCCGACGGCGAGGCAGGGCTCTTGCCGCCCTCGAGGCTCGGGCAGATTCCCGTGACGTTGCCGCGCGACGCGCCGGTGACCTTGGTCGTGTCGAGGATCGGTAGACCGGTGCGCTTGTCGATTCCTTTCGCCCAGGTCACGTGCGCGAACGGCTCGGCGACGAGCAGCTCGCCGGTGGCGCGATCGAGCGTGTACGCAAAGCCATTCTTATTGAAGGTGACGAGGACTTTGCGCATCCGGCCGCCCACGACCAGATCGGCGAGAATCATCTCGGCGTTGGCGTCGAAGTCCCAGCTGTCGTGCGGCGTGAACTGATAGGCCCAGACCAGCGCGCCATCGCTGGGCCGGCGCGCGAGCACGCTGTTGGTCCACTTGTTCTCGCCCGGCCGCTGCTCGGTGTTGTACGGCCCCGGGTTGCCGGTGCCGAGGTAGATCAGATCGAGCTGCGGATCGTAGGAGATCCAGCCCCACACCGGCGCGCCGCCCCGGCGCCACGAGTCGCCGCTCCACGTCGAGACGCCGAGGTTGGCCCCCCCGGTGAATGTGCCACGCCGCGCGATCATCAAGGAATCGGGGCCCATGTTGTGCGCGGTCCACAGAATCTTCCCGCTCGCAAGGTCCAGTGCCTTGACCCATCCATAAATCCCGAACTCGCCGCCCGACGGGCCGACGAGCACGCGATCGCGCGCGATGAACGGCGCCATCGGGGTGGTCTCGCCCTGACCCATGTCCGCGATCTGCGTCTTCCACAGCTCTTTGCCCGTCGCGGCGTCGACGGCGACGGTATGACCGTCGAGCAGGTTGTACACGATTTTGCCGTCCGCGTACACCGCGCCGCGATTGATCGCGTCACAGCAGGCGATGCCCTGGGACGTCGGATTCACGTCGGGCCGGTACTTCCATTTGAGCGGGTACCCTTCGCGCGTGAGATCGAACGCATACAACACGTTGGGGAAGGGCGTCACGACATACATCGTGCTGCCGACGACCAACGGCTGTCCTTCGTGACCACCCAGCACACCGGTCGAAAAGCTCCAGACCGCCTTCAGCCGGGCCGCGTTGGTGCGATCGATTTGCGCGAGACTACTGAAACGCGTCGCGGCATAATCGTGGCCCGGCATCGTCCACTGGCCGTCATCGCGTTGCGGCGTGCCCTGAATCAGTGAGAGCGCGAGCAGCAGGGCTGTGTTCATCGAGCCACGAGGGCGAGCGGCACCTTACGCAATCCTTTCCACGCTCTGGTTGTACCCGCAGAATCTGCGATGGCGAGTTGCGCCGAGATTCCACCGTCGAGCAACATCGCCTGCCGGGCCCCGAGTGAGCCCATGACCGCCGCCATCTCGGGTACCGTGAGACCGAACGGAAGGCGGTCCGCGCCGGGGATCGCCACGTCAAAGCGCGTCAGCGCGATGAGCAGACGGCCCTCGCGATCGATGCCGAGCGCCAGCCGGGCGTCGCGATGGGTTTCGTTGATTTCGCCGTCACGCAGCGCCACCGGCACTTCGCCGTTACCAGTGAGCAGTGTGGGATAAGATTGAAACGCGAAGCGCACATCGGTCCGACCACGCCACGCCGAAACGTCGTCGCCATCAACCCAAACGAGACGGCCGTCCCCGAGGCCAATGAGTGCCGACGAGAGCGGTCCGATGCCGGGCGGGAGGCGCTCGCGTCCGTTCATCACGACCCAGCCCCAGGGTAACTGCTGCACGAACATTCCGGCATTGAGCGAAAGCGCGGCATCAGGCGCTCGATCGACGGTCCACGCGGGCCGATCGTTCTCGACGTCCCATACTAGATCAAACGTGACGAGCCGAGGATCGACGCGCGCGAGGACGAGTCTGACCGCGGCCGCTGCGCTTTGCCCACGGATCGGAAGCGTGGCCCACTCGACGCCGGCCTGCCCGCGCTGCCAGGTGACGCGAGCGGTCGCTTCGTGCTCGATCGGCCCCGCAGCCGCCGCGAACAGCGCGACCGCGATGACGCTCCCTGCCGTGCGACCGATCACCCGAAGTATTTCTTGAGATCGGTGAGACGCGCCGTGAGCGCCTGCTCCTCAGTCGGGCTGAACACGTAGCCGCTGCCGACGTTTCCCGACGACTTCAGCGCCACGAACCCCTCGGCGCGCTCGGCCGCCATCGCGAATTGCGGGGGCGTCATCTCGGCCGCATGCGCGGCCGCCGCGTTGCCGGCGCTTTCGGCATCACGCGCGCGAACCGCGAGTGTGTCACCGAGTGCGGCGAGGGAATCGGCGCGCCGCATCCAGGCGGGCACCGCGGGCGCGCGGCACGCCGCTCGCGCCTTGGTGGTGTCGGCACGCGGGTCGATGCCCATGGCTTTGTACATCTTTTCCTGCGCGCGTCGAATCGCCGCCGTGTCGTTCGCCATCGTGGCCTGCTGCAGCTCCTGCGCTGCCGCGCTGTAGTCCTGCATGAACTTCTGCTTCTCTGCCGTGTTCACGCCGGTCATCCCCATCATGCGCTGCTGCATTTCCTGGCCGTGTTGCTGCTCCATCTTGCCGAG
Source organism: Gemmatimonadales bacterium (assembly GCA_035573235.1). GTDB lineage: Bacteria > Gemmatimonadota > Gemmatimonadetes > Gemmatimonadales > GWC2-71-9 > 20CM-2-65-7. Next base: position 6,999 of record DATMZX010000297.1, on the reverse strand, counting down.
CTCGTCGTTCAGACAGCTCTCGGCGGCCTCGTTCGCGCTGACCCATTTGGCGCGGTCGTCGCTGTGCTGGTTGTTGAGGCTCGCCGCTTCATCCGAAGCCGCGGTCGAGCGCTTCCGCAACTCGCCGGCGGTCAGGCCTCCGGCTCCCCGTGCCGTGCTCCGGGCCTCGAGGCCGGCGATGAGCCGAGCGACGACCTGCGGATTCAGCTCGAGGATCGTGTTGTCGAACTTGGGTGGCGGGCGATGCGGCTGCGCCGGCTGGCCGGTGACGGCTGCCGTGCCGGCTTCTTTCGCCTTGCGACGGATGCTGGGTAGCTGTGCTTGGGCGACAGACACGATGAGCATGAGGAGCAGGAGGGGGCGGAGCATCAGGCATCCTTCGGGAACGGGGTGAGGGATATTATTATGAGAACATGAACATTGCACTATTGCTCGTGCTCGGACTGAGCAGCCCGCCTGACACCGCTGTCTTCGCCGGCGGCTGTTTCTGGACGATGGAGCACGCTTTCGACGAGGTCCCCGGCGTTGTAACGGCGATTTCGGGATTTGCGGGCGGTACCGTCAAGAACCCGACCTACATGCAGGTGGTGGAAGGCAACACCGGCCATCTGGAAGCGGTGCAGGTCATCTACGACCCCGCCAAGGTCAGCTACGAGACGCTGCTCTGGACCTTCTGGCACAACATCGACCCGTTCCAGACCGACGGGCAGGCCTGTGACATCGGCCCGAACTATCACAGCGCCGTCTTCGTTCGGAATACGGGACAGCGGCAGGCGGCCAGCGCGTCGCGCCAGCAGATCATCGATCGCTTCAAGCGCGATGTCGCCACGCAGGTCCTGACGGCGGGGCCGTTCTACGCGGCCGAGGGATATCATCAGGATTACGCGAAGAAAAACCCGGAGCGCTACGGCATGTATCGCACGGGCTGCGGGCGCGATCGCCGGCTCGCCGCGATCTGGGGTGACGAAGCCGGGAGCAGCAAGGTGAGTGTCGCAGCGCCAGGAAGTTCGCAACGAGGAGGGATGTATACCGTGACGCCGAAGCCAAGTGACGCCGAGTTACGGCGTGCGTTGACACCGTTGCAGTACGAAGTCACGCAGCACGAAGCGACGGAGCGCCCGTTCCAGAACGAGTTCTGGGACAATCATGCCGATGGGATCTACGTCGACGTCGTGTCGGGTGAGCCGCTGTTCAGCTCGACGGACAAATACGATTCCCGCACCGGCTGGCCGAGCTTCACGCGGCCGCTCGATGCGAGCAACATCAAGGAAAAGAGCGATCACTCGTTGTTCATGGCAAGAATCGAGGTGCGATCCGCGCATGGCGACTCGCACCTCGGGCACCTCTTTGACGACGGGCCGCAGCCGACAGGTCAGCGCTACTGCATCAACTCGGCGTCGCTGCGATTCATTCCGGTCAATCGACTCGAAGCGGAAGGCTACGGCCAGTACCTGGCCCTGTTCAAAAAGAAGTAGCTACCGTCTCGGTTGATGCTCGAGCAGGGCCACGGCGCGGTACAACCGTTCGATCGCCGCGCCGAGGTCTTCGCTCGGTCCCGTCGACAACTCTCCCGTCACCGCAATTTCGCGCAGCAGCTGCAGCGCGTTGCGCACGTGTTCGACCGGCCGCTCGGCGTTCAACGGTCGTGAAGCGCGGCCGCGGCGATCGAGCGTGCTGCGCCGCTCGGCGCCGCGACGCCGGTCGACCACCTGCCGGCGCTCCTGCGCGACGATCATGACCTGCTGACGCCGCGGCTCGTCCCGCCGGTCGCTGCCGCTTCTGCGATCGGCAAATACTCTGGTGCTCATCATGGCTTACGGGCCGGGGTTGCGGGCATTGGTCCCCAGAACGACGCGTCGGTGGCGCGCACGTCACGCGAGACGTAGCTCATCTTCGGGTCGAGCCGGAAGCGGTTCGTCTCCCAGCTGATCGTGCCATCGGTCGAGAATTTGTGGAGCGCGGCCTGCTCGGGCGCGGTCGCGTTCTGCATCGTCTTCATCCCATCCGCCATCATCTGGTCGAAATCGCCGTAGCTCGAGACCGACGAGAACACGATGTAGCTGGGGGTCTGCATGCCGGCGATGACCTGATACACCCGGTACTGCGCATTCGGTGCCGAGCGCTGCGCGGCGGTCCCATAGGCTTTTGCCGCGGCGTCGAAGTCCTCCTCGTGGCCGGGCCGCACGCGAACGAGTGAAATCTCCCAGTACCGCTGCTTCGACAGATCGGGATAGGCGCCCATGCTCAAATCCGGTCGCGCGACAGCCTGGATTGTCCGGATGCTGTTCAGAACGTCCGCATCAGCGCGGCTGAGCCTGTCCAGCTCGGCGGTCATCGCGGCATTGTTGTCGTAGCGCCGGCTGTACTGATCGTAGGCGGCGTGATTCGCCGACGGGATGACGAACCAGGCCTCCGGCGTACCGGTCATCGAGACCATCGCCAGGTAGTAATCGGGCGAATTGGCCTTGCCAAAGGCGGCGGGCCAGCCGGCTTCGATTTTGGCGTGGTCGGCGTTACGGCCTGCTTTGACTTCTTCGCGAATGATGGTGATCAACGACGGCTGCGAGGTAGGCAAACCCTGACTTTGTGCTTGTGCCGCAACGAAACCCGGGGCTCCGCACGCGATGGTGAGGAGCGCGCAAGACAGCGTACGGCGCATGGTGCGACCTGTGAGTGGAGGCCCGGCCAAAGTACCACGAAACCAACCATTTCGCGAATCGTAACGTCCAAGGAATAGCCACCAAATCGAGAATCCATGATGCCGTTCAGTCCCATTGCTGCCGTCATTCTTGTCGTGGTGCAGACCGGAGGTCCTCCACCTCCCCCCCCCGCCGCAGCGACGGTCGTCGCCAGGCGAACCCCCGATGCCATCGTCATCGACGGAAAAGAAACCGAAGAGGTCTGGCGATCCACCCAGGCGTCGCGCGGCTTTCGTCAGATGCAGCCGGTGGAAAATGGCGAGCCGAGCGTGGAGACCGAGTTCAAGGTCGTGTACGACGACCACAACTTCTACGCGTTCGTGCGTGCCTTCGACCCGCATCCCGACAGCATCAAGAGTTTGCTGGCCCGCCGCGATGCCCGCGTCTGCTGTGATCAGATCAAGCTCGTCATCGATTCCTATCACGATCGGCGCACCGGCTTCGAATTCGCGGTGAACCCTGGCGGGGTCAAACGCGATTACGCGGTTTATGGCGACGGTGAGCAGGAAGACGACGCCTGGGACGCCGTCTGGGAAGTAGCCACACACGTCGATTCACTCGGCTGGACCGCGGAGTTCCGCATTCCGCTGTCGCAGCTGCGCTACCCCCATGCCGACACGAACACATTCGGTTTTGGCATCTGGCGTGACCTCGATCGTCGCGGTGGGGAACGCGTGAGCTGGCCCGTGTTTTACCGCTCGCGTCGTGGCTTCATCTCGCAGTTGGGTGAGGTACAGGGCCTGCAGGGTCTCGCCGCGCCGACGCGACTCGAGTTGACGCCGTACGCTCTGACCAAGAATGAACCGATCGGCTACGCGCATACCCAGTCATTTACGGCTGGCGGCGATATCAAATACGGGTTGACGTCGAATATCACGGTGGACGCAACCGTGAATCCCGATTTCGGTCAGGTCGAAGCCGACCCCTCGGTGGTGAACCTCTCTGCGTACGAGACCTTCTACCAGGAGCGCCGTCCGTTCTTCGTGGAAGGGACGGGGATTTTCAACTTCAACGTGAACTGCAGCGTCGTCAACTGCAGCGGGGAAGGGCTGTTCTACTCGCGGCGGATCGGCCACGACCCGGCGCGCATCATCGGCGCCGCCAAGATCACGGGCCGGTTGCCGAGCGGCATGACGCTCGGCGCGGTGGAGAGCATCACCAAGCGCGTGGAAGACGGCGGCGTGGTGAGCGAGCCGCTGACCAACTACGCGGCGTTGCGCCTGAATCAGGATTTCCGCAAAGGACAGAGTGCCATCGGATTCATGGGGACCGCGGTGAATCGAGGTGACGATCCGGCCACGGCCGACTTCTTTCACCACCAGGCGTATGTCGGCGCGGTCGATTTCCGGCACAAGTTCATGAACGGCATGTACGAGCTCTCGGGATCCCTCGATTACAGTACGGTCAAGGGAACGCCGGCGATGATCTCGCAGACGCAGCAGAACCCGACGCACTATTACCAGCGGCCGGATGACAAAGTCGAGTTCGATCCGACGCGGACTTCCCTCTCGGGGAATGCGCAGGAAGTGCTGTTTGGAAAGCAGAACGGGTTCATCACGTTCCAAACCAGCTATTTCCGACGCTCGCCCGGATTCGAAACCAACGACCTGGGCTTTCTGTTTCAGGCCGACCAGCAGAACTGGAACAATTGGGCCGCGATGAATTGGAACAGGCCAGTCCTGATCTTCCAGCGGGCGTACTGGAACTTCAACTACTGGCAGGCGGCGTCGAGCGAAGGTTTGCCGACCGATCGCGCGGCAAACACGAATGTGCACGCGACGTTCAACAATCAGTGGAGCGTCCACCTCGGCGGCACGATCGCAGGCTTGGGGGAGGTCTACTGCAACACCTGCTCCCGCGGCGGTCCGGCGGTGCGCAGCGACCGCGGCTTTTACCCATGGGCGGGCTTCGTCGGCGACCCGCGGCCGCCGCTCACGCCGGTGATGTTCGTCAACTACTACAAGCGCGACGACGGTCGTTCGACGTCGATCAGCCTGAGTCCCGAACTCGATTATCGCTTGGGGTCGCAGCTGCGCGGGGCAGCCGTCCTCAACGTGTCGCACACGATCAACGACGTGCAGGATCGGAATCCGCAGACCGACTCGACGGGCACCCACTACGTGTTCGCCCGCATCGACCAGCAGACGGTCTCGATGACGTTCCGGGCCGATTACACCGCGACCTCCACGCTCACGCTGCAGGTGTACGCGCAGCCCTTCGTGAGCAAAGGTTCGTGGTCGAATTTGCGCGAGCTGTCGGCGACGCCGCGCGCCACGGATTACGACGCCCGCTACCAGCCGTATGCCGGCGTCATGCCGACCGACTTCAATTCGAAGTTCTTCAATTCCAACGTCGTGGTGCGCTGGGAGTATCGGCCAGGCTCGACGCTCTATCTGGTCTGGAACCAGGGCCGTGAGGATTTCCAGAGCACCATGGGAGACCAGAACTTTACCGAGGATTTCAACGACCTCTTCCACACGCGTCCGTTGAACACGTTCCTCATCAAGATCTCGTACTGGCTGACACCGCTGGCGAACTAGCCGGCGCGAATCCCCAGCTCATCGATGTGCAGCAGCAGGTCTGCCGGGTCTTCATAGACCCGGTAGGCCCCTGCGCGCTCCAGCTCTTCCTGCCCGTAGCCGCCGGACAGCAGCCCCACCCCCAGCGCGCGCGCGCGTCGCGCGGCCAGGAGATCCCAGACACTGTCGCCGATGGCGATGGTGGACTCGGGCGGAACGCTGAGCTTCGCGGCGGCGGCGAGCCAGAGATCGGGATTCGGCTTTGCGTGTTGCACGTCGTCACGGCTCACGATCGGCACACCCTTGGGGATCTCGACGAGATCGAGCAGCGGCTGCGCGGTCCGCAGCGCGCCGCTCGTCGCCACGGCCCAGGGGACTTTCAGTTTGACGAGGTGGTGCATCAGGGCCTTCGCGCCCGGGAGCAGTCGTACGTCTGTGAGCTGCGCCTTGAACAATCGCGCGTGCGCCTGCTTGACCTTCTGCGCCGTGGCCGCCGAGAGCTCGCGGCCGGTCTCGCGCGCCAGACTCTCGGCCAGCAGCCCGCCGCTCATGCCGATGCGGCGATGAATTCGCCATACCGACAGCTTGATACCGCCGATCTCCAGCGCTTTGCGCCAGGCGATCGCGTGCTGGTACACACTGTCGGTGAGCGTGCCGTCGAGATCGAGCAGCAGGGCGGGGTGGTCGGTCATGAGGGAGCCGGGCGTTGGGAGTCAGGGAGCTGCTTCAGTCCCAATGTAGCTCCCTAACTCCCGACTCCCAAATCCAAACCCCTATTTCTTCACCCTCATCACCGCGGCATATGCATCCACAAACCCGGCTCCCACTTCCCAGGTCCCGTATCCCGCAAGCGGCCGCGCCGTCGCCGTCAGGGCATTCAGCACCTGTGACGGGCTGAGCTTGCCGCCCGCCGCTTCCTGCATCAGCGCCACGACACCGGCAATGTGCGGCGACGCCATCGAAGTCCCCGACGCGCAGGTGTAATACGGCTGATTCAGCGTGGCGATGTTGCAAATGCGGATGTCGTGGTTGGCATCGTCGGCATTGAGCACGGTGCCGGTCGACGCGCGGGTCGAGACGATGTGCACGCCGGGCGCCGTGATGTCGGGATGGTAGAGATTATCGCCCGGAATGCCGCGCGACGAGAAATCCGCGAGCACGTGTTCGCGGGGCTCGTTGTTCGTCGGCACCAGCGGATTCGAGCCGTCGTCCAGCATGCAGTGCGACTCGGAATTGGTCGGGTCCACGACGCCGATCTTGCAGCCGGCCGCAACGCTGATCACCCAGGGTGCCGCGCTGTACATATTCAGCGTGTTTTCACCCGGGCCGTCGTTGCCCGCCGCGAACACCACGGTGATGCCGCGATTGCTCAGCTTCTTGGTCGCCTCGTTGACGGGGTCCTTGGGATCGAACGGCCCCGCGGTCCCCCAGGAATTGTTCACGACCTTGATGTTGTATTGCTGCTGGTGGTCGAGGATGTAATCGAACCCGGCAAGCGCAAAGAAGATGAACAGCACATCGCCCGTGCCGATGCCGATCAGATTCGCGCCCGGCGCGACCCCGGTGTAGTAGCCGTTGGACGCCGTCCCCAGACCGGCGGCGATGCCCGCGACGTGCGTGCCGTGGCCCACCGACGTCTCCGAGTTGGGAAGATTCTCGACGAACAACGTCGCGCCTTTCCTGATTTGGCGCGGGACGTCCTTCCCGAACGTGAAGACCTCGTTCTGATTGTAGAGCACCTTGATGTTCTGGATCGTGTGCTGCGGATAGGCGACATCGGG
>DATMZX010000296.1:0-3198 GCA_035573235.1 Gemmatimonadales bacterium | reverse complement strand
TCCGCCATGCAGCATCTGGCGGCGGTGGTGGTACCCGCTGTCGTCGTGCTCGTGTTCGCCGGCCTGGTGTATGTGGGACTATCCGCGCAGGTGGAGGGTCGCGCCGAGGTTGCGCACACCCACCGCGTCATCGAGAGCGTGGAGCGGGTGCTCGCCCGCCTAACGGACGCCGAGACGGGGCAGCGCGGATATCTGCTCACCGGGCGCGGCGATTATTTGGAACCGTACCTGGCCGCCGAGCGCGACGCCACCGCTGCGCTCGACTCGCTGCGTCCCTTGCTGGCGGGCCGCGCGAACCAGCTGACGCGTCTCGACACCCTGTCCGCATTCGCCGGCAAAAAATTCGCCGAGATCGACACGACGATCGCCATGGCTCGGACGGGTCATCGGGATTCGGCGTTGATGATCGTCGGCAGCAATCGCAGCAAGGCGTTCATGGATGGCGCGCGCCGCGTCGCGGCGGCGATGGAGCAATCAGAAACGACGCTGCTCGCCGCGCGCACGGCGAGCGAGACGCGCCTGGCCCGCCTCATCAGACTCGTGCTGATCGTCGGGTCGCTGGCCGCGGTCCTCACGGCGCTCTTCATCAACACGCTGTTGTCGCGCCATGCGTCGGCGCACGAGCGCCTAACGACAGAGCTCGATCAATCGAACGCGCGGCTCGAGGAGCAGGCGCTGGAGCGCGAGATCCAGAACCAGCAGTTGCAGGAGCAGGCACTCGAGATGGAGCTGCAACAGCAGCACCTGCAGGATCAGGCGACGGAGCTCGAGCGGCAGTCCGAGGAGCTGACGAACATGAACGAGGAGCTCCAGGTCGTCAACTCGGAGTTGGAGCACACGGTGCTGGATCTGGAGGGCGAGCGGCAGGTGGTACAGGAAGCGCGTCAATCGGCCGAAGCCGCGAGCGCCGCCAAGTCGGAGTTTCTGGCGACGATGAGCCACGAATTGCGGACGCCGCTCAACGCGATCAGCGGCTATGTGGATCTCCTGGCGATGGAGCTCCGCGGCCCCGTGACCGATGCCCAACGCGAGGATCTGACGCGCATCAAGAAGAGCGGCCAGCACCTGCTGTCGCTCATCAACGACATTCTGAATCTGTCGCGGATCGAATCGGGCCGGCTGGACCTCCAGCTCGCCGATGTCCGCCTAACGGACGTGCTGGCCAACGTCGAAGCCTTGATGGCGCCGCAGATGCGCGCCAAGGGCCTCCACTACAGCGACGCGAACGACGGGGCCACGTTCACCGTGTACGCCGATGCGGAGAAGCTGCAGCAGATTCTCCTCAACCTGCTGACCAACGCGTGCAAGTTCACGGCGAGCGGCGGCAGCGTGCAGGTGACGTGCGGGGATGTCACCGGCATGCACGCGCCCGGCGCGACCAACGGCCAGCGCATGGTGGCGCTGCAGGTCGCGGACACGGGCCGCGGGATCCCCGACGAAAAACTCGCGAGCGTGTTCGAGCCCTTCGTCCAGATCGACCGCCACGCGACGCACGGCAGCCAGCAGGGCGTCGGGTTAGGCCTGGCGATCAGCCGGCACCTGGCGCGCGCGATGGGCGGCGATCTGACGGTGGTGAGCGTGGTGGGGGCGGGGTCGACGTTCACACTCACTTTGCCGGTGAGTCAGGGAAGCGCTGACGCTTGGGGAACCGCTGCGCTTGGGGAACGGGGAAGCGGCGGCGACGCCGCCTTAGGGGCGGAAGAACGATGAGTCGGGGAAGCGCTGACGCTTGGGGAAGCGCTAACGCTTGGGGAACGGGGAAGCGGCGGCGACGCCGCCTTGGGGGCGGAGGAACATCAATAGTCTGTGGGTGGAGAGCTAACGAGTGGAACGGGCGCAGTTCGCAAACCGGCGCATGCCACTGATGTTGTTCCGCCCCCAAGGCGGCGTCGCCGCCGCTTCCCCGTTCCCCAAGCGTTAGCGCTTCCCCAAGCGCGCGCCAGCGCGCGCTTCCCTTGCGCTTCTACAAGGGGCGCGCTACCCTGTAGAAGCGCACAGGGAGCCCCATGACCACCGACCGACTCGATCTACCCCAAGGCACGCTCGATCTGCTCATCCTCAAGTCGCTCTCGCTCCAGCCGCAACACGGTTGGGCGCTTTCGGAGCGGCTCCGGCAAGTGTCGCGCGCCATGCTCGACGTGCCGCAGGGATCGTTGTACCCGGCGCTGCATCGCCTCGAGCGGCGCGGGTGGATCACGGCGAAGTGGGGGCCGTCCGACAACAACCGGCATGCGAAGTACTACGAGCTCACGCGCGCGGGCCGAAAACAGCTGGGCGCCGAGCTCGATGCGTGGCAGAAGTTGACCATGGCCGTGTCACTCGTGCTCGAGATGGAGTGAGCGATGCTCGGACGACTGCTGAGCGAACTGCGCTATCGGCTGCGCGCGCTGGTGCGCCGCGGCGCGGTGGAGCGCGAGCTGGATGATGAGCTGCGGTTCCATCTCCAGCGCGAAACGGAGAAATACGTGCGCGCCGGCATCCCGCGCGGGGACGCCGAGCGACGGGCGCGCATTGCGTTAGGCGGCGTGCAGCGGATCAAGGACGATGACCGCGACGCGCGCGGGATCGCGCTCATGGATTCCATCGCGCAGGATCTGCGCTATACCGTGCGCACGCTGCGCCTCACGCCGGCCTTCACGCTGGCCGTGATCGTCACCTTGGGGCTCGGCATCGGCGCGACCGCCGGCATTTTCAGCGTCATCGACCGACTCATGTTCCGGTCGCCGGCAATGATGCACGATCCGGCGACGGTAAGCCACCTCTTCATGACGTACGACTTCCGCGGCACGCCGGTGGTCGACGCCGCTTTCGAGTACCGCCGCTATCTGGACGTCGTGCAGTGGACGTCCTCGTTTTCCCAAGCAGCGGTCTACGCGGACGCGAATATCGCCGTCGGCGTTGGGCAGGATGCGAGCGAGATGCTCGTCAGCCGCGCGAGCGCGAGTCTATTCTCGTTCTTCGACGCGCGCCCCGCGCTCGGCCGCTTCTACTCGGCGGCTGAAGACACGCCGCCGGCGGGCGCTCTGGTGGCGGTGCTGAGCTATCCGTATTGGCAGTCGCACTATGCCGGGCGCCGCGATGTCATCGGCTCGTCGATGCAGATCGGGCAGGGCACCTTCACGATCATCGGCGTCGCCCCCCAAGGATTCGCGGGCATGGAAGTCGGCGTCACTCCCGTGGCATTTGTTCCCGTCACGG
>DATMZX010000295.1:0-4548 GCA_035573235.1 Gemmatimonadales bacterium | reverse complement strand
TTCGAACATTGCCGAAGGTCGAGGCCGGTTCGGCCTGCGCAGTTTTCTTTACCACCTGTCGGTAGCAACCGGCTCGCTCATGGAGCTTGAGACGCAGCTTCGGATTGCGGCGCGACTGGAGTACCTAAAGCCCGAACAGGCGCGAACTCTCCTGGAACAGCTCGGAGAAGTTCGACGCCTGTTAGCGGGCCTGGTGCGATCTCTGCGAACCAAGGAACAGAGCCGCACCCGATAGCCGATACCCGGTACCCGGTAGCTTGCTTACTGCACGCAGTTACCGCGTGGATTCGGCTTCGGTTTGTCCACAACAATGCGGTGATCGAGATTAGCCACGGCAACCGCGATGTCGTACACGAACTGCGACACGTGCGCGAGCTTGTCGTAATCGATGTACTGCGGCTCGTCCGTGACCTGATGGTAGTCGCGGTGATTGCCGGTCGAGAAGAACGTGATCGGAATCCCGTAACGCGCGTACATGTAGTGGTCGCTGCGGCAGTAGTACTGCTCCGGATGGCCGGAGGCGTCGTACTGATAATCGAACGTGAACGGCTGGCGCCGCGCCTTGTTCACCGACTCCACCAGATCACCCAGCTCGGTCGACAGCCGCCGCGAGCCGATCAGCTGCAGGTAGCCGGCGCCGCCGCCGTTCTCGTCATCCGCCCGGCCGCGGCCCACCATGTCCATGTTCAGCTGCGCCACGATAGAATCGCGGTTCACCGTGGGATGATCGGTGAAGAAACGGGAGCCGAACAAGCCCAGCTCCTCGCCCGTGTGCCACACGAAAATGATCGAGCGCTTCGGCTTCACGCGCGCGCCGGCGAACGCCTCGGCGATCTCGAGCACCGCCGTGGTGCCCGAGCCGTCGTCGTCGGCGCCGTTGAAGATCGAATCCCGCCGCGCGGGCGCGGTGCCCCGCTGAGCGCGGATCGAGTCCATGTTGATGTGGATCGCCTGCATCTGATCCTGCGACACCTGATGCGTGGGCGACGCATTCTCCAGCTTGCGCACCGCGTCGTTGAAGGCGCGGATCGAATCATGATCGACCGGCTGATTGTTGTAGCCGACGTGATCGTTATGCGCGCCGATCGCGACGTACTGATTCTTGAGCACCGGATCACTGCCCGGCAGAATCGCGACGACGTTGCGCGCGGGAGCGGGCGTATCGGTGAAGTTCACGGAGCCGTGCACCGTCTTGCCGAGGGTGCCCACCTTCACACTGTCGAGCGGCGCGCCCAGCAGCAATTTGCCGGTCGGTTGAGCCACGTAGAGGAAAACCGGAAGGCTCGTCGTGTCCGTCGCGGCCGGCGAATCATCCTTCAGCGTCGTCTGCGGCTGGCGGAAGAACGCGATCGCCTGCGGCGGGAAACTCTCGAGCGCGACCACGACAATGCCCCCCGCGCCGCGATAGCGCGCCAGGATCATCCCGCGATTGATCTGCTGCGACTGCGGCACGTTCGGGCCGGTGTGCGCGCCGAGCACGATGACCTTGCCCGCGGCCTGCTCGGGGCTCAGCATCGTCGTATCGGGCCAGACGCCGCCGTACACCGTCTGCATGCCGTCGAAGGGACGCGTCGCCCGGCCGGGATCACGCGGCACGAAGTCGTCCCACGGCTTCAGACTCGTGCCGTCGATCGAAACCGTCGACGACGCTGCGAGCCCTCGCGTGACGAGGGGAACGTTCTGGAAATAGCCGCCGGAATCCCCGGCGGGGACGAGCTTGAGCCGCCGCACTTCCGACTCGATATACGCGGTGGCCTTGAGATTGTATTGGGTTCCCGCCGCGCGGCCCATCATCGAGTCGTCCGCGTACAGGTACAGCCGAGTCATGAGATCGGCGGGATTGATCGACGTCTGCGTTCGCGCCGGGGCGTGCTTCAGCGGCAATGCCGCCTGCGCGTCGAGCTGTGGCGCCCGAACGGCGACGAGCACCGCGCCGAGCAGTAACCAACGACCTGCCTGCATGGACATCTCCGAGAATGGGGGGACTGCGGGAAGCGCCAGCAAATTTAAGACGTGCAACTTCGCCATTTCGTTGCGATTCGTCACGTCGGGGTCCTGTCAGAGACTAGGGACCGGGGATGGGGGGCTGGGGAACGGAGGATCGGGGGCGGCGAAAAACCGAGCGAGCAAGGATCCCGAAGCCCGCCGTCTGACCCTCTCGTCTGGGCATCGCGCGGTAGAGCAGAATGATGAAGACCCACGTGAGCCAGCTCACGCGCTCGCCCCAGCTCAACGACCGCAGCATCAGCCAGGGCTGCGTCGCTGCCGCGGCCCAGGGCCGGCCGTCACCCTGCACCAGCGCCAGCGGGCGCGCGAACACGCGATTGGTCTGAAAGCCCTGCGCGCTGCCGGGCCGCGACACGTTCCACACGCACGTCACCTGTCCCCAGCCGTGGTTGTCGGTCGCGCCCACGACGATGAGGTTGTGACCGCGCGCGAGATCGAGGACCTCGCGCCGGCCGCGCGACGGGAACGCGAGTCCCTTGGGCGAGCAGTTCACGATCTCGAACCCGTCGGCGCCCGCGACGACGAACGAGCCGAGCTCGTCGGCATAGTTGCGCCAGTACTCCGGGAGCGACGCGATTCCCAGGGCGGCCTGCCGCTCGAGCGCCGCGAAGATGCGCATCATCCGCGCGCCGCTCTCGCCGAAACTGTCACGGACCAGCGGCTCGACCGGACCGATCGCGACGACGTGCTGGCGATACACGCTCCACTCGACGCCGGGCAGCAGATTGATCGGCGTCTCCGGAGACGGTGGCAGCGAGCCGTCGTAGATCACGTTGTGATCGGTGACATAGCTGGCGTCGAATCCCTGACGCGCATGCCATTCCGCGAGCTTCTCCAGCGACCACCCGGGTCGACCGTCGTGCGAGGCGCTGGTGTGCGCGTGATAGTCGATCACCGTTCCGGCGCCGCTCGCCGTCACGAGGCGCGGCACGGGACGCGGCAGGAGCACCGCGGCTGCCCCGAGCAGCACGACCACCGCGGGCCCGACGAGCGCGCGCAAACCGCGGCGGCCCCAGGAGGCCGGCTCCGATCTCTTTCGCAGCGCTCCCCAGGCGGCCAGCACCGCGACCCACACCACGAGCGCCCACTGCGCGCGTTGCATGCTGAAGAACGTGAGCGCGTCGAGCACGTTGGAGATCGGAGCGGTCAGCACGTAGAGCACGGGCCGATCGAGATCGACGTCACCGGGCGTGGAGCCGGTGATGGCATCGACAAGCGGAGACAACGGGTGAATTGCACTGACCAGGAGGAGGAGCACCAACACGATCGCTACCGGGTGGCGGCGCAAAAGGTTCACTCGCAGATTCCCCGCATGTCAGGTCGGATGGAAAGTAGCGGTTTCTCCGAGCTGTCCGCCATGGTGCTCGACCCGCTGCGCGGCCGCTCGGATGTCGAGTGGGAGCGTGGTCCAGCCGGCAAGTGGTCGCCGGCGCAAATCGTCGAGCATCTGGCCCTGGGGCTTACGTTAAGCGCTGAGACGTTTCAGGCGCGCAAGAACCACGCGCCGATGGCGCGGCGCCGGCGGACGCCGGCGGAGACGATCGCCACGTTCTTGATCCTGGGACTGCGGTGGTTTCCGCCCGGCCGCAAGGCGCCATCCCGGACGACGCCCGACGTGCAGATCACGCGGCGCGTCGCAGAATCCCATTTTCTGGCCGGCATCGCGGGCTGGATGGGAATCGAGCGCGAGTTGTTGCCCGCCCGCAGCCACGATCTCTTCGTCAAGCATCCCCGGCTCGGGGACCTCACGATTCCGGAGTGGATCCGGTTCCATGGGATCCACGTGCGCCACCACGCGCGCCAGATCCGCGCGCGCATCGGCAGGTGAGCAGGAAGCGCGAGAAGAAAAAGCACGTGGTCCGGGTTCCGAACCCGGATGCCCCGGTGAAAGGGCGCCTGAAGACTCCGTCGCACAAAGTCCACCGTTCCAAAAGGGCGTATCGCCGGCACGCGAAGCACCAAAAACCGGTCGACCTCGACTAGATTTCCCGGTACATGTCTGCTGCTGTCGACGCACAACGCGGGGATTTCACCGCCAGCCCCCGCGTCCTCGTCGTGACCGTCATGGCGGTGTTCGTTGGGATTGCCAGCGCCTTCGTCGCGCTCGCCCTCACCAAGCTGATCAGTCTCTTCACGAACATCTTCTATTATCAGCGCGTGTCGTTCGGCGAGTTCACGTCGCCGGCGGCCCACCATCTCGGCGTCTGGGCGGTGTTCATTCCCGTCATCGGCGGATTGCTGATCGGCCTGATGGCCCGGTACGGATCGGAGAAAATCCGCGGCCACGGGATTCCCGAAGCGCTCGAGGCCATTCTGATCGGCCAGAGCCGGATGGAAGCCAAGGTGGCGGTGCTGAAGCCGCTCTCATCCGCGCTGTCGATCGGCACGGGCGGACCATTCGGCGCCGAGGGACCCATCATCATGACGGGCGGCGCGTTCGGATCGCTGTTCGCTCAAGGGTTCCATCTGACGGCGGCCGAACGCAAGACGCTGCTCGTGGCGGGCGCGGCCGGCGGCATGGCGGCGATTTTCGCGACCCCG
>DATMZX010000294.1:0-4587 GCA_035573235.1 Gemmatimonadales bacterium | reverse complement strand
CGTCGGCATGAATCCGGTTTGAGCGACGGCGTCGGTCAAAATCCGATAGCTGCTGTCCGCCTGAACCGGAACCGAATCGCGCAGCACGCTGCGCAGCGCGGAGTCGAGCGCGAATTCGACGTCGTAGTGGAGGAATCCCATCACGCCGACGTGAAAGTTGGCGATGCTCACTCCCAGATCGAGCAGACGCCCGTTCATCCCCAGTCCGAACTTTTCCTCCGGGATCAACACACGGGTGTTGCCCAGATTCATGATCAGCTGATTCTTGCCGATCGTGAACTCGACGTCGTTCACCGGTGTCGGCGCCTTTTTCAGCTCGTAATACAACGGTGGATTGAGGATCAGGTTCATCAGCGCGACGGGATTGAACGCCGTCGAGTCCGGATTGAACATCGGATCCTTGCTCCACTTGCCGGGCGGGTGATCCTGGAAAAACGTGATGAGCCCGAGCGGAATCGGAATCGTGGCTTTGGCCTGCCCGACGCCCCCGGAGAGATTCTTTACGGCGCGATAGGCCGGATTGTAGCGGCGCGCGCTCCCGTCACGGCCGAGCGAAACGCCCGCCATGCCGATGCGCCGCGCATCGAGGGAAAACTGCGCGTGCACGCGTCCCGGCAGCAGCGGGACGAGCGCCAGTGCAAGCAGTACGGAAACCACGACTCCGGTACGCAAAAGTCACCTCGAGGCTTGGAAAGGCCGCCACAACTTTGCACATTGTGTTCGATTTTTCCATTCTCGGGTGTGAGGAAGGTCACCCGGAGACGCCTTTAGGATGCTGTCTGAAGCGTCAGAGTGACCCGTGTCCCTTTGCCGGGCTCGCTGTCGAGCACGATCACGCCACCCCAGCTCTCCACCAGGCGCCGCGAAATCGCGAGCCCTAAACCGGCCCCGCTCGACGTGGTGGAGAAGGTCGGCTCGAACACGCGCGGCAGAATCTCAGGCGGAATGCCCCGTCCGTCGTCCGACACGATCAGCTGGCGGCCGCCATCGGCGATTTGCACGATGACCCGCGTCGCGTCGGCCGTGCGCGCATTCTCCAGCAAATTCACCAGCACTTCCTTCACTTCATCCTTGCGCGCGAGCGCCGGCGGCGGCGGGGGAGCAGCCATACCATTTTCGGTGCGAACCTCAAACCGCGGCCGCGCACCGAGGTCATAGAGCTGGACCACTTCGCGCGCCGTCGCCGCCAGATCGACGGGCTCGAGCGGCAGCTGTTCCGTTTCCGACAACGGCGCGCCGAACCGCGAGAAGGCGCGCGCGATCCCGTCGAGCCGGTCGATCTCCGCCAGAATCCGCTCGGATGTTTCGTTCAACGTCGCATCGAAGCTGCGCGACTCCTTCTTCCCGCGGATGCGCTGCAGGTGCTGGATGCCGAGCCGGATCGGCGTGAGCGGATTCTTGATCTCGTGCGCCACCTGGCGCGCCATCTCGCCCCACGCGAGCACGCGCGCGGCGCGCGTCAGCGCCGTCGCGTCATCGAGCGCGATGACGCAGCCATCCGGCGCCGCGCCGAGCAGCGCGAGCTGCACGCGAATCTGCCGCCCCTGCACCTCGAATTCCCGCTCCTGGATCACGTCGCGATTGGCGGCGATGAACTCGGCGACCGCGTCCCACACGGGCGCCCAGTCGGGCTCCGTGGTTTGCGGCAGCACGTTGCCGGGCATGAGCGTCTCCGTGCCCCCGCCACCCAGCACCAGCTCCGATGCGCGCGGGTTCGCCATCGTCACGCGCAGACCTTCATCGACCGCGATCACTCCCGTCGCGACGTTGGCCAGGACGCGCGCGCTCCGCAGCCTGGCTTCTTCGAGCGCGCGTTGACTGCGTCGCACGTCGGTGACCATGCGATCGAACGCGCTGAGCACCGGCTCGAACTCACGCGGCGTGCCCGGAGGAAACGCGGGTGGCTCCGCGCCCCGCCCCACCGCGAGCGCCGCCTCCCGCAGCGCCGCGACCGGCTTGGCGAGCCGGCGCGCCGCCAGCCCCGCGAGGTACACGGCGGCGACGAGCCCCAGCAGCGTGCCGAGCACGAGGGCGAGCGCGAGATCCTCCTGCTGCTGCTGGACGCGCTCGTCGTCGAGCAGCTGCGGCGCCGCGAGCACCCCCTGCTCGCCCGGCGGCCCGGGGGCCACCACCAGATAGCCGACGCGTGTCGGGCGACCGGCGGTGCGTGCGTCCATCGTGGCCTCGAGCTCGTCGGCCAATGTCACCCGAAAGGCGTCCGGCGCGAGAAATGGATCGACGAGGCCGAGCTCCGCCATGACGGGCGAGCTGGTGCCGAGAAGAATGCCGCTGCGGTAGAGCCACAGCTCCGCGTTTAATCCTCGTCCCAGTTCTACCAGCGAGCGACCCCTCGATTCGGGTCGATCCCCCGCAACCTCCTCCGCCCCGCCGGCCGCGTCGCGTAATGTCTGGCGAATGAGGAGATCGCCGGACCGGTGCGATTCGTCAGCCAATCGCGCGAAGCTCCAGGCCGCGAACGCGAGCACCGGCAGCACGAAGAACGCGACGAGCACCGACGTCAGCTGCGCGCGATAACTGGTCCGCAGCGTGCCGACGAACGCGGGCAACGGGGCGCGCCAGCCATCGACGATGATCAAGCCGAACAACCAGATGCCGGCGAGGAGCGCGATATCGAGACCGACGATCAGCAGCCCGCGAACGAGCAGCGCCCACGGTCCTCGCAGGGAAACGCGCAGATGCACATGGTGCCAGCCGTCGCGCAGCTCGACCTGACGCTCGCCGCGCGCGGCCCATCCTTCGCGTCGCCATTCGACCGTGGCGCTGCCGCCGGTGACCTGCGTGGGCAGCGACAGCGAAATGGCGTACGGCGGCTCGATGCCCGGATCGCCGCGGAGAAAGCGCGCGACGCGGTTCGGCGGGAGGAGCCGCGTCCGCGGGCCCACGCCGACGGTCAGGACCGTTCCATTCCCGAGCGGCGCCACGAGCACGTAGTGCACGCCGGGAATGCCTTCGTAGCGTTCGATGCACGGCTCGCCTCCGCTCGACGCGGTGCGCGCGAGGGTCGACAACAGACCGGGGAGCAGGTCGAGCTGCGCCAGCTCGAGCTCGGCCAGCGGCTGGCCTCCGCCATTCGGGCTCTCGTCCCACAACTCGAGCAGTGCCGGATAGTCTTCCGCGACGAGCGGCGATCCCACCCACAGCGCGTACAGGTCACCGGCCGTGCGGGGTCGCACGCGATTGAGAGCGGTGACCTGCTGACCCAGACGCTCCAGAAGCGCCACCGCCACGGCGTCACCTTCCCGCCCGAGCCGCTGGGCGTCGCGTGTGGCGAGCGACAGCCGTCCCTCGACCGCCGCGCCCCAAGCCAGCAGCGCCGCGGCCGTGCCCGCCACGACGCCGATCCCGACGAGCGCCCAGCGCCGCGGGGCCGGCAGAATCACGCTGACGAGCGCGGGTAGCCACAGGAACGTGTACCACTCCGGCCAGGCGCTGTCGGGATTCCACAACCACAATCCGGCAATCGCCGCGACGGCGCCCCAGGCGCACGCGAACGGCAGCGCCCACGAGATGCGCTCCGGCTCTTGCGGCCCCCGCACCAGGGCGGCCGCCAGGAGAATCAACGCCATCGCGCCGACGGCGAGCGCGATTTCCCACGAAAGCCACAGCTCGATGCTCACGCCGCTCGCGGGGGGGGCGATCCCGCGGCCGAAATACCGGACCAGGTACGGCGCGGCGATGATCAAAAGGCCGGCCGCCACGATTCCGGGACGGCGGCGCGGAATGCCGCGTCGCCACAGCTCCGCGGCGGCGAGCAGCAGCAGGATTCCAACCACCAGGAGTGAGCCGGCGGACGTTCCGACCACGCCGGCGACGGGGCGGAAGAACGTCGCGGGCGAGAACAGTGCCGATGGTCCGGCGGGCGCGCGCAGCAGGGTCCAGGCGGCGACGACGATCACTCCCCAGCGCCATGCGCCCGGAGCTGCCGCCACCAGCAGCACGACGAGCAGCGCGGCCATCACGAAGCGCGCGAACGTCGACGTCTGGGCCAGCGATGCGAGCTTGGCATCTCCCTGCGCGGGCGGAATGGCCTGCACGGAGAACAGCGTATCGCCGGTCGTGCAGCCCTGCGGGCAAATGTCGAAAACGGTCGACTCGTGCGGCCCCTGGCCCGGCGCGAAGAGCCGGAGCGAGACGCCGTGCTTGCGCGAGAACTCGGCCGCAAAACTGCGGTCACCGTCGGCGATCGCGGGGATTGCCGACAACAGCACGCTGCCGACTGCCGTTGCCTCGTGCGTCTGGCGCCGCGCCTCGAGCACCGCGTAGAATGGTGTCATGACCGCCTGCAGCTCGGCCGTATCCCGCGCGGAGGGCACGATGCGATGCCGCCCGGCCCAGGCGGTCGCGGTCAAGTTTTCGCCGGATTGCAACACCGCAACGCCGCGCTCGATCGCCCCCGCCGGGCCTCCCGCGACGATCTGGTCGAGACGATCGAACACCGCGGCGCGTGGCAGCTGCGCCGCGGTCGCGCCACGCTCGGCGAGCCGGCGCGCCTCGTCGAACGCCTTGCCGAGCTCACTTTGGAGCGAGCGAGACGCCGAGGTCAAGCGTTCCTCGCGCAACGCGGCC
>DATMZX010000293.1:0-16632 GCA_035573235.1 Gemmatimonadales bacterium | reverse complement strand
GCGCTTCTGCCCGCACGCACGATCACGAGCGCCTTGCCATTGAACAGCTGGATTCGTTTCGCCTGGAACGACGTGTGACTGATCGCATCACCGTTGTCCACGCCGACGATCCGCGCGCCACCAGTGATGCGAAACTGGATCAGCGGCTCCGCGGTCGGCACCGCCCGACCCTGTTGATCCTGGACCGTGACGGTCACGAATGAGAGATCCTCTCCATCCGCGCGAATGCGGGCGCGGTCCGCAACGAGCGCAATCCGCGTGGGCGGCCCGGCGGTTTGGACTTCCGCGCTCGCCGTCTCGACTCCGGCGCTGCGCGCGACGGCTCGCAGCGTTCCGGGCTGATAGGCCACGCGCCACATCACATGGCCAACTCGGCCATCCTTGCTCCTGGCACCCTGCGAGGCGCCGTTCAGGTACAACTCCACCTGCTCGGCGTTCGTGTAGGCCCAGACATCGACGGTATCGCCCGGCGCCCAATTCCAATGCGGGAGCAAATGGACCATCGGCTGTGCGGTCCAAGCGCTCTGATAGAGATAGAACGGGTCCTTGGGAAACCCGGCGAGATCGACGACGCCGAAATAGGAGCTGCGCGCCGGCCACTCGTACGGCGTGGGCTCGCCGAGATAGTCGATGCCCTGCCAGATGAACATCCCGGACAGGAATGGATAGCGCTCGAACAGCCGCAGCGACTCCTCGTGGAGCGAGCCCCAGAACGCGTGACTGTTGTCGTACGACGACAGGCGGCCGTCCTTGGGCGGCGTCGGGCCTTTGTCTTTCTCGTATGGCCAGTAATAGTTGGCCACGCTGTCGGACGGCTGCGGATAGACGCCGCGGGAATTCAGGTCCGACATCGATTCGGTGATGATGAGTTTCTCGCCCGGATACTGTGCCGGGAAATCCTTCCACACTTCGTGGTGATAGTTGTGGCCCAGCAGGTCGAGCGCGCCGGCATGAAAGACCGGGTTTTTGGGACTGCCGTTGTTCGCTGCCTGCGTCACGGGGCGCGTGGGATCGAGCGCGCGCACGATGCCGGCCAGCTCGCGCGCGAGCGGCGCGGCCGTGCTGTCGCCGTCGGCCCACTGCTCCATCACCTCGTTGCCGATACTCCAGATGAAGACGCTGGGGTGATTGCGGTCGCGCCGCACCATGTCCGACAGGTCGCGCGCGTGCCACTCATCCCAGTCGAGGTGGTAGTCGAAGTCGGTCTTCTTCTTCTTCCACATGTCGAAGGCTTCGTCCATCACGATGAAGCCCATGCGGTCGGTGAGGTCGAGCAGCTCGGGCGCCGGCGGATTGTGGGAGGTGCGGAGCGCGTTGGCGCCCATCGCTTTCATGATTTCGAGCTGCCGCTCGATCGCGCGCGTGTTCACCGCCGCGCCGAGTGCGCCGAGATCGTGGTGGAGACACACGCCGCGAATCTTTACGGGCTTGCCGTTGAGATAGAACCCGGAGTCGGCTCTGAATGCGAAGGATCGGACACCGAACGGAGTGACGGAATTGTCGCACGGGCCACCACCGCACACCACTTGCGAGACGGCGCGATACAGATACGGGCGTTCGAGCGTCCACAGGACGACGCGTGGAATCGCCAGGTCTTGAGCGATCTCGACAGCCGAATCACCTGAGACCATGGCCTCGCTGGATACGGCCGAGACTTCTTTACCGGCGGAGTCGAGAACGGCGGTGCGTAACACCACCCGTTGCGCGGCACGTCGCTCGTTGCGCACGCTGATCCGCACCGTGACGCGGCTCGAGTCCGCGCTCGCGCCCGGCGTCGTGACGTACGTCCCCCAGTGATCGACGTGGACGGGATTGGTCTTGACGAGTCGCACGTGCCGGTAGATGCCCGATCCCGAGTACCAGCGCGAATTCGGCTGCTGGGAATTGTCGACGCGCACCGCGATCACATTGCGTTGCGCCCCATAGTGGAGATGCGGCGTCAGCTGGTAATGGAACGAGCTGTAGCCGTACGGCCGCTTGCCGAGATAATGGCCGTTGATCCAGACCTCGCTGTTGCGATACACGCCATCGAATTCGATGAACGCGACTGTGGCGGTGTCGCCGGCTGGCAGCGTGAATGTCTTGCGATACCATCCGATCCCGCCGGGAAGCGCCCCACCTCCGACGCCCGCGGGGTTTTGCGCGCTGAACGATCCTTCGATGCTCCAATCGTGCGGCACGTCCAGCGCGCGCCAGGTGGTGTCGACGAACGCGGGATCCTGGGCTTTGGGTACATCGCCCAGGTGAAAGCGCCAATGGCGATCAAAGTTTGTGGTTTGGCGCTGAGCCAGCAGAACGAGCACGAGCGCGAGCATCGCCTAGCCCCTGAAGTACAAGTACGCGGCGAGAATCAAAACCAGCACGACCGCCGATGTGACGACTTCGCGGGTGCCCCAGCTGGCGCGGGATGCGAGCCGCGCTTCCGGCGTGATTGTCGCGTAGGTCAGCCCCGTCAGCTGCTCGAGGCGCGGTGGCTCCGTCAGGTAGCTCACGACGAACATGACCACGACCGAGACGATGAAGATGAAGACGCTGTAGTACTGGAAATAGATGTTGTTGACGAACCACAAGAATGAGCCGGGAGTGTATCCGCCGGCGAGACCCCCGAGATGCAAACTGACGGGCGTGTCGACGAGCAGCCGGAAGACGCCGAGCGCGAATCCGACGAGCAATGCGGTGAGACAGCCTTTCGAGTTCAGGCGCCGATTGAAGATGCCGAACACGAACACGGTGAAGATCGGCGGGGCGAGATACCCCTGCACCCCTTGCAGATAGTCGTACAGTCCGCGCGCGCCTTGAATCACCGGAATCCACACGAAGCTGATCAGCACCATCGCGACGGTCGCGAGCCGGCCGACCCAGACGAGCTGATGCTGCGACGCGTTCGGTCTGAACTTGGTGTAGAGGTCCATCGTGAAGAGCGTCGACGAGGCGTTGAACGCGCCGGCCATCGAGCTCATCAGCGCGGCGAGGAGCCCGGCGACGACGATTCCGCGGAGACCGGCGGGGAGCAGGTCCTTCACCATCAACGGAAATGCCGCCTGCGCCGCCTGCGGGATGGCGCGCCCCTGCGCATCCACCATGACGCCGAGCTCCGGTACCTTGCCGGTCTTGGCGAGCGCGAGCGCGATCAGCCCCGGGATGATGAACAGAAAAACGGGCGAGAGCTTCAGGAACGACGCGAAGATGCTGCCACGGCGCGCGGTGCGCTCGTCCTTCGCTCCGAGCACGCGCTGCACGATGTATTGATCGGTGCACCAGTACCACAATCCGATGATCGGCGCGCAGAACAGCATACCCAGCCACGGATAGTTGTCGTTGAAGTACCAGGCGATGCGCCCGCTCTCTTTGACCGGCTCCCACGTGCCTTGCATGCCGTGGGGCGCGAGCGGCTTCCACAGATTGAACAGATCCGGATCGAGCACGCGACGCAGCTCGTGCCAGCCGCCGAGCTTCGCGAGGCCGAACAGCGTGAGCAGGCCCGATCCGATCACCAGGATGAACGTCTGCACGGCGTCCGTATAGGCGACGGCGCGCATGCCGCCGAGGACGGTATAAAGGCCGGTCAGCAGCAGGACGACGATCGAGCCGATCCAGAAACTGTTGAACGTCGTCGCACCCAGACGCAACGAGACTTCCGGGAGCAGCGTGGCGAACACGACGCCGCCGGCGAAGATCGAGACGGCGAATTTCGTGAAGACGTGCGCCACCAGCGTAATGAGCGAGAGCACCCAGCGCGCCGTCGGGGAAAAACGCCGGCCGAGGAACTCGGGCATGGTGTAGACCAGCGCGCGGGAATAGAATGGGACGAAGACCCAGCCCAATACGAGCAGGCACCACGCATGGAGCTCGTAATGGGCGAGTGCGACGCCGCTCGTCGCGCCCGCGCCCGCCAATCCGACGACGTGCTCGGATCCGATGTTGGAGGCGAAAACGGAAGCACCGACGAGGAACCAGCCGAGATTGCGGCCCGCGAGGAAATAATCGTCAGCGGTGTCGCGGTTCTTGCGAGCGACCCACCACGCGACCCCCAGCAACAGGGCGAAGTACAAAATGATGATGACCCAATCGAGGCCGGCCATATGAGCGACTCAATTTCACGTCGAGATTGGTTGATGGCTATGGGCGCCGTGGGGGCGGGATCAGTGCTCCCTTCCCCCTTCCCCCGTCCCTCCGATTCTTCCACTCACCTCGACGAGCGAGGTCTTCGTCCCGCCGCGCGGGCGCGCATTCATGAAGTTCAGCTTCGACTTCCCCGAACCGTCGGTCGAGTTCGCGGGATTGCGCTTTGGTTTTCTCGTGTTCACGCGCGAGAACGCGTACGCGCTGGACGCCAGCACGATCAGCGCCGAAGCAAGCGCCGACGCGCTTGCCATCACGGCAACGGGGCTGACCTGGGCCGGCGGGCAGATGCGGGCCGCGGGACGCGTCGAGGCCCGGCTCCGCAAAGACGGTGACGCCGTGCTGTGCGACGTCACGGCACAGACGGATCAGCCGATCAAAGCCGTGACCGTGGTCGTCCGCGGCATTCCCCGCGGCAAGCTCTCGGCCGGCGGCGGCGAGCCGTTCGATCCCAAGGACGACGAAGTGCTGTGGGGATACCCGTTCGGGGCCGGTGATCTCTGGGGCGACAACACGGCGTGGGGACTCGGCACACCAGTCACGGTGGTGCAAGGCAGCGACGGCACCTGCGTCGCGCTCTCGTCGCTCGACGATCGCGTGCGCGCCAAGCGGTTCTACTTCCAGCCCGGGGAGCAAGGCTACCGCGTCGAGCTGGTGCACGAAGTCGAAGGCTGGCTCGATCGGAAGACCGTTCAAGTGCCGACGTGGAGTGTGCGGCGCGCCGCGTCGCTCGAGGCGGCGGTGGCGCCCCATTACGCGCACATCGAGCGCGCGTATCACTTTCCGCGCTGGGAAACGCGGACTGATGCGCCCGACTGGCTGCGGCAGATCCAGCTCGTCGTCACGCTGCACGGGATGCATTTCACCGGCTACATCTTCAACGACTACGCGCGGATGCTCGAGATCCTGCGCTGGATTGGGACGCAGATCCCCGCGAGCCGGGTGCTCGCGTTCATTTCAGCGTGGGACGGGCGCTACTACTGGGATTATCCCACGTATCAGGCAGCGCCCCGGATGGGCGGCGAAGCAGGCTTCCGGCGGCTCGTCAAGGAAGGCCAGCAGCTCGGGTTCAAAATCATGCCGATGTTCGGCGCGAACGCCTCGAACCGAAAGCTCCCCAATTTCGCGAACTTCGCCGACGCAGCGACCGAGCGCGTCGACGGCGACCCGTTCAACTTGAGCTGGGTGGACTGGGACAACGACCGCCACCAGGAGGGCTTCGGCGTCTACATGAATCTCGGCGTTGCTTCGTGGCGGCGCTGGCTGACGGCGCGCATCGCCGACGTGATCGACCGGTACGGCGTTGACGCCTATTTCCTCGACATCATCGGCGGCTGGATGAACAACACGAAGGCCGATATGCACGAGGGCGCGCGGACGATGATTGCCGAGCTCCGCAGCCGCTATCCGCGCGTGCTGTGTTGCGGCGAGTTTCTGTACGACGCGCTGCTCGAATTCATTCCTTTATATCACGCGTCCTATTCGACCCACTACGTCCCCTACGCCCGCTTCTTCTCGCACCTCTCGCATCCCGCGCCCGGACGCGGCTCCTCGGGTGTGCACGAATCGGGATTTGGGAGATGGGATCCAGCGACGCTGTCGCTCTCCAAGCGTCCCGGCTTGATTCCCACATTGAACGTCGTGGACGACACGTTCACGAAGTACCGCGATCAGATGAGCGGCATCATCGCACAGGCGAAAGCCTGGGAGGCGCCATGAAGCGCCGGGAGTTTGTTTCGTCCGTTGCGGCGGCAGCAGGATTGGCTGGGCTGCGGCTGCCGATTCCGGATTCGACACCCGCCATGCTCGCGCGCCCGTTCGCTCTCGATCGCGTGCGACTGCACCCCGGTCCGTTCGTGGATGCCCTCGAAGTGAACCGCCGCTTCCTGCTCGCGCAGGACGAAGACCGGCTGCTGCACATGTTCCGGCTCACCGCCGGCATCCCGTCCACCGCCGAGCCACTCGGCGGATGGGAGGCGCCGGTGAACGAGCTGCGCGGCCACTACCTCGGGCACTACCTCTCGGCGCTCGCGAAGATGTCGCAGAGTCTCGGCGACTCCGAGCTCAAGACTCGGGGCAACCGCATGGTGACTGTGTTGGCCGAGTGTCAGCAGCGCATCGGCAACGGCTACTTGAGCGCGTTTCCCGAAGAGTTCTTCGACCGGCTGCGCGACGGCAAATCGGTGTGGGCGCCTTTTTACACTCTTCACAAAATCATGGCCGGCTTGCTCGACATGCACACGCTCGCGGGCAACGCGCAGGCGCTGGAGGTAGTCCAGGGGATGGCGCGTTGGACCGGTCGCTGGGCGCAGCCGCTCGGGGACGAGCACATGGCGCGTGTGCTCGAGCGCGAATACGGCGGGATGAACGAGATGCTGTACAACCTCGCGGCCGTGACGGGTCGAGACACCTATCGCGACCTGGCCCATCGCTTCGACCACGAGCGGTTCTTTGCGCCGCTGGCCCAGGGCCGCGACGAGCTCAAGGGTCTCCATGCGAACACCAACATCCCGAAAGTGATCGGCGCCGCGCGCCGCTACGAGCTGACGGGAGAGCAACGCTATCGCCGAATCGCGGAGTATTTCTGGCGCCAGGTCACGACGCAGCGCGCGTATTGCACCGGCGGTACGTCAAACGGCGAGGGATGGGAGGAAGAGCCCGGAGTGCTTTCCACCCAGTTGTCGGGGTACACGCAGGAAGACTGCACGACCTACAACATGCTGAAGCTGACCCGTCACATTTTCGAGTGGACGGCGGACCCTGCGTGCGCCGATTACTACGAGCGCGCGCTCCTCAACGGTATTCTTGGCAGCCAGCATCCACGCGACGGCGAGAAGCTGTATTACGTCAATCTGGCCACCGGCCTGTGGAAGTTGTTTGGGACGCCGACGCAGGACTATTGGTGCTGCACGGGAACGATGAGTGAGTCGTTCTCCGAATTGGGCGATTCGATTTACTTCCACGACGACGCCGGCGTCTGGGTCAATCTGTTCATCGCCTCGGAGCTGAATTGGCCGGAGCGGGGCGTGCAGCTCGTGCAGGACACGCGGTTCCCCGACGAGGCGGGCACCACGCTGCGAATCCACGCGCAGAAACCGGTGCGCTTTGCGCTGCGCGTCCGTGTGCCGTACTGGGCGCAGGGCGGCAGTGCGGCACTCAATGGACGTGTCCTCGACGGGTTCGCGAGTCCCGGCGGCTACTTTGTGCTCGACCGCACCTGGCGCAACGGCGACAGCGTGGCGGTCAAGCTGCCGATGAGCATCCACCTGCACCCCATGCCTGACGACCCAACGCTGGCCGCAGTCATGTATGGACCGCTCGTGTTGGCGGGACGCTTGGGAACAGAGGGATTGACGCCGGAGGTGCTGCGCGCCGAGCCGACGAAGCCGCGCACGGTCCCCGAGTACAAGGGTGAGCCGCGGCCCGCGCTCGAGATCCATGCACAGGATATCCGGCGAGGCGCCGAGCTCGAATTCCGGGCGGGCAATATGACGCTCGTCCCGTTCCACACGATCTTCGACGAGCGTTACGCGATTTACTGGAGGCTGGTGTAGGCGAGCTTTCCGAACCTCTTGTATGCGTGCTCGTACGCGCTCCGCGTCTCGGGCCGCGGGTGCGTCAGCGGTCCCCGAGTCAGTGTGCCTTGCACCGCGGTTCTGAGATCGCGAAACGCGCCGGCCCCAACCGCCGCGAGTAGAGCCGCGCCGTAGGCCCCTCCTTCTTCGCGATTCACGGTCTTGACAGGCAAACCAAACACGTCCGCCTGCAGCTGGCGGATGAAAGCGCTCTTCGACCCGCCACCGGTCAGCAGTAGCTCTGCAGGCGTGAGGCCGATGTTTTTGAGAACCTCGAGCGAATCGCGCAGCGCGAAACAGATGCCTTCGAGCACGGCTCGGGTCATGTGCGCGCGGGTATGCGCCAGGCTGAGTCCCGTGAATTGCGCGCGCAGCGACGCGTCGCGATGCGGCGTCCGTTCGCCCTGGAGATATGGAAGAAATGTCACGCCCTCGGCGCCTGGTGCGATCGCTCGCGCCTCGTCGACGAGAATGTCGTCCCGGTCCTGGACCGGCAGCTCGCGGGCACATTGATCGCGATACCACGCGAAGGCTCCGTCCGCGGACAGCACGACGCCTATGACGTACCACAGCTCAGGCGCCACGTGACAGAAGGTGTGAGCACGCAGCCGGGGATCGACACGCGGCTCGGCCGTCGGAGCCAGCACCGTGCCCGACGTGCCCCAGCTCGCGACGGCTTCGCCCGGCTGCACGACACCAACCCCCGCGGCGCCGCACGCGTTGTCCGCTCCGCCTCCTACGACGGGCGTCCCGGACGGAAGACCGGTGAGTTTCGCGGCGCTCTCCGTTACACGTCCGAGCACCCCCGCCGAGGCGCCGATATCGGGAAGCAGAGATGGCGACAGGGCGACCGCATCGAGCATCTCGCGACTCCAGCGAGCGTGCGCGGGATCGAACATGAGCGTACCCGATGCATCCGACGGTTCGGTGGCGATGGCATCGGTGAGGCGCAGTCGCAGAAAGTCCTTGGCCAAGAGCACCTTGGCGAGACGCGCGAATGCCGCCGGCTCGCGGTTCCGCAGCCACAGCACTTTGGGCAGGGTGAAACCTTCGAGCGCCGCGTTGCACACCCATTCGCGCAGCCGGTCCTCACCGCCGGCGCGCTGCTCGATCTCCCGGCATTCGGCGGTCGTGCGGCCGTCGCACCACAGCAGCGCGGGCCGGATCACCGCTCCAGACTTGTCCAGGAAGACCGACGAATGCATCTGTCCTGAGATCCCGACGGAAGCGATGCCCGCACCGGGATGTCTGCTCAACAGCTCGCGAATCGCCGCGACGCCGGCGGTCCACCAGGCCTCGGGATCCTGTTCCGCCCATCCCGGCTCGGGCGTCTGGAGCGTAAGAGGTTTGGAGGCGCTGGCGACGACGTCTCCGCGCTGGCTCACCAGAATCGCTTTGACACTGCTGGTCCCGACGTCGAGACCTAGAAATAGATCGGCCGCCACGCTCAGCGAACTCCGAGCAGCAGCTCCATCGTGAGCTGATCGAGGCGCTCGTAGGCGTACCCTCGCGCGCGCAACGCGACCAGGTCGAAGGTCTGCGCGCGAAGTTTTTCGGGAGGAGCTATCGGACCGCCACCCGTTTCCTCGAGCAGCTGAAGGATCTCAGGGTCGGCGTTGAAGCGCGCGACTTTCTCTTTCAGGATCAGGTACGTGCGCATGCTGCCGGCGGCGAAATCCCACACGCCCGCCGTATCTTCGGTGCGATAGGCATGACTGTCGAAGTGCCGCATGCCCGGCCACTTCGAGTCCTCGAGCAGCTTGACGAGAAAGAAGGCGCCCTTGGGGTCGTCGCTGCCGAACCGCAGGTCCTGATCGTAGCGGCCGATCTGCTGGCCGTTCAGGTCGATATGGAAGAGCTTGCCCGCCTCGAGCGCCTGCGCCACGGCGTGCGAAAAATCGAGCCCGGCCATGCGTTCGTGCGCGACTTCGGGATTGACGCCGACCATCTCGGGATGATCCAGTGTATAGATGAAGGCGAGCATGTGGCCGGTGGTCGGCAGGTAGATGTCGCCACGCGGCTCGTTCGGCTTGGCCTCGAGCGCCAACCGCAGATCGTAGCGCTGTGAGCGGATGTACTCGCAGACATAATTGACGGCGTCGCGGTACCATCCGAGCGCCGCGCGCGGATCCTTCGCGGCGTTGGTCTCCACACCCTCTCGTCCGCCCCAGCAGACGTAGGTGGTCGCGCCGAGCTCGACCCCCAGGTCGACTGCCGCGAGCGTCTTCTGCAGGGCGTACGCGCGCACCCGCGCATCCCGGCTCGTAAACGCGCCGTCCTTGAACGCGGGATCCGAAAACAGATTCGTCGTCGCCATCGGCACTTTCATGCCGGTGTCGCTCAGCGCCTGCTTGAACTCCCGCACGATCCGATCCCGCTCGGCGCCGCTCGCCCCGGATGGGACGAGATCGTTGTCGTGCAGGTTGACGCCGTAGGCCCCGAGCTCGGCGAGCTTGCGAACGATGGCAACCGGAGCGAGCGCCGGCCGCACCGGCTCGCCGAACGGATCGCGTCCTGGATTGCCGACGGTCCACAATCCGAACGTGAAGCGGTGCTCGGGCCGGGGCTGATAGGGATCCTTGCCGCCTTTCACCATGACGGCGATACTCGGCTCGCTTTGACGGGTTGTCAAACGGAGATCGGCATGGTCTGGGAGCAACGCTGGCATCCGCTGCGGCGCGAATGGGTGATCATTTCTTCCCACCGAAACGAGCGGCCCTGGCAAGGGGAGCGCGTGGCGGAGCGCGAGCGCGCGCTCCCCGCCTATGTCCCCGATTGCTATCTCTGTCCCGGCAACGCGCGGAGCTCCGGTCAGCGCAACGCGCCGTACCGCGGTGTGTATGTATTCGACAATGACCATCCCTGCGTCGGTCCCGGGGCGCCGCCAGCCCCTGCCCCTCCGCGGGCCGAGGTGTATCGCGCGAGTCCGGCGACCGGCCGCTCGCGCGTCGTCTGCTACAGCCCGCGCCACGATCTCACGCTTGCCCAGCTCCCGCACGACGAGGTCCTCGGTCTCTTGCAGGCATTGCAAGAGCAGTATCGCGAGCTCGGCGCCGAGAAGGGTGTGCGGCACGTGCTGGTATTCGAAAACAAGGGAGAGGTCGTGGGCGTGAGCAACCCGCACCCGCACTGCCAGATCTACGCGACCAACTTCGTGTTCAAGACGATCGAGCGGGAAGCGGAATCGCAGTCGGCGTACCTGGTCGAGCACGACCGGCCGCTGTTTGAAGACATCATCCGGGCCGAAGAGGACGACGGCCGCAGGATGCTGGCGCGGCGGGATCAGGCCGTAGCGTTCATCCCCTACTTCGCGCGCTATCCCTACGAGATATTGATTGCGCCGCGCGAGCTCCACGCGAGCCTTGCCGATCTCAACGCTGCCGAGCTGAACGACTTCGCGATCGTGTTACGCGAGACGCTGATCCGGCTCGACAATCTGTGGCGGATGTCCTTTCCCTATGTGATGGTTCTGCACCAGTCGCCCACCGACCGCGTCGCCCCTGGCTTTCACTTTCACATCGAGATCCATCCGCCGCTGCGCAAGCCCGGTCTGCTCAAGTATCTCGCCGGCCCCGAAATCGGCGGCGGGAATTTTCTCAACGATACATCCCCCGAAGACAAAGCTGCCGAGCTGCAGTCAGTATCGGACGTGCACTACACACAGGGCGGCGAAGGGGCGGCGTGATGATGAGTCTGCGCGAGCCGATCCTGGCGTTGCAGGCCACGATCCGCGATGCCGTGGTCGACGCATGCGAGCGACAGGCATCCGAGCAACTTGCCGAGCCTGCCGGCGACGCCGGCGACACGATCTATGCGATCGACCGAGTGGGAGAGGACGCGCTCGTGCGCGGGCTGGCCGCCCTCGCGAGGGAAGATCCGATCTGCCTCATCGCCGAGGGACTCGCCGAGCCGCTCGTGCTGCCGAAGGGCGCGCGCGAAGCGGACTGTCGCTGGCGCATTCTCGTCGACCCGCTCGACGGCACCCGCGGTCTCATGTACCAGAAGCGCAGCGCCTGGGTGCTGATGGGCGTGGCGCCGAATCGCGGCGCCGCGACACGGCTCTCGGACATCGTCTTCGCGGCGCAGACGGAGATCCCGCTGCTCAAGCAGCATCTCTCCGATCAGCTGTGGGCAGTGCGGGGCGATGGGATCCAGGCGAAACGACACAACCGCGTGACGGGCCAGAGCGAAGCGCTGGGGCTGCGGCGCTCGGCGGCCGGCTCGCTCGCCCATGGGTTCTCGACGATCGTGCGGTTCTTCCCCGGCGCGCGCGAGATTCTCGGCGCGATCGACGATGAGGTGATCAAGGCGCTGGTCCCACCCGCGCCGGGGCGCGTCGCGAGCTTCGAAGATCAGTACGCCTGTACGGGCGGCCAGCTGTACGAGCTGATCGCGGGACACGACCGCTTCATCGCCGATCTGCGCCCCCTGGTCGATCCAGGCGGACTCGGCTGTCATCCGTACGATTTCTGTACCGCGCTCATCGCCATGGAAGCGGGCGTCATCGTCACCAATCCCGCGGGGGCGCCGGTCGACGCGCCGCTCGATCTGACGAGCAATGTGGCGTGGGTCGGGTACGCCAACGACGCGTTGCGCCGCTCGGTCGAGCCCGTGCTGCAGCGCGTGCTGCGTCGCCGCGGCTTGTTGAAGTGAGATTCACCGCCCGCGCGCCGGGGCGACTCGACGTCATGGGCGGGATCGCCGACTACAGCGGCGCACGAGTGCTCGAGCTGCCGTTGGCGTGCACGACGCAGGTCGCTGTTCAAGCTCAAGAGCGACTACGCTGCGACGTCACCAGCCGGCGTCAGGGACGCGACGATCGCTTCAGCATCGATCTCCCGCTGGCCCCGCCTGCTGAACTTGCCGCCTGGTTTCGAGAACACGAAGCGGACCGCTGGGCGGGTTATGTCGTCGGCGTGGTTCAGGCGCTGCTTGCGAAAGCCGGCCGCCGGCATGGTCTCCAGATCCAGATCGATTCCACCGTGCCCGAAGGACGCGGGGTCGCGTCCTCGGCCGCGCTGGAGGTCGCGACCGCCACCGCCGTCGCTGCGTGTTGCGACCTCGCCATCAGTCCGCAGGAGCGGGCGGCGCTGTGCCAGCGCGTCGAGAACCACGTCGTCGGCGCGCCGTGCGGGATCATGGATCAGATGACCAGCGCCTGCGGCAAGAAAGACCGTCTGCTGCAGCTCCGCTGCCAGCCCGGAACGATCGAAGGGTACGTCGAAATCCCGCCCGGCTACCGGTTCTACGGCATCGATTCCGGAATCAGCCATGCGGTCTCGGGCACCGACTACGGGACGGTGCGCACCGCGGCGTTCATGGGTCTTGCGATCTTGCGCGCCGAAACGAAATGGCAGGGCCGCTATCTCGCCGACCTCACACCGACCGAATTCTCCGGGCTGGAGCGCGTGCTACCTGAAGAGATGACGGGTGCGGATTTCCTGAAGCGCTACGGCGCAATCAGCGACACGGCGACGACGGTGAGCCCCGGCCGCCGTTATCCCGTGCGCCAGGCAACCGCGCATCCCGTCGGCGAGCAGGCCCGAGTGGATCGATTCGCGGAACTGCTCCCCACGCTCACCGCGCACCCGGATGCGGCGCACGAGCTCGGCGCGCTGATGTTCTCGTCACACCAGAGCTACAGCGCCTGCGGACTCGGCAGCGACGGCACTGATCGTCTGGTCGAGCTCGTGAGGGCGGCGGGCCCGCAACGCGGCGTCTTTGGCGCGAAGATCACCGGGGGCGGCAGTGGAGGAACGGTCGCGGTCCTGGGGACGGTTGAGGCCGAGCATCACGTGCGCGACATCGCCGCGCGGTACGCGAACGAGACTATGCGGACAACTCGAGTTTTTGCCGAGTCGGGACCCGGCGTCACGCTTCAGATCGACGATACGAAATGATAGGTCCCCGAGCCGACTGTGACGACATCCGCGCTATCCGGGAGCTTTATCTCGGCGGTGGTGTTGGGCGGGACCGTCACGTCGAGCACGAATCGCTGGCCATCGAGCTTCCAGGACGACACGACCGTTCCGTAGAGCGTCTCGAGCGATGTCCGCGCGTACGTCAAGCCGGCACCCGGCCTCGGCGCGATCCGCACGCGCTTCCCGCCGGGCGCGGCCGGATCGAGATCGATCCCGCCAATCGTGCGATACATCCACGAGCCGACCGCACCAAACGCGTAATGATTGAAGGAATTCATGCCCGCGTCCTGGAACGTGCTGTCGGGCTTGATGCCATCCCACCGTTCCCACATGGTCGTGGCGCCGCGCGTGATCGGGTACAACCAGGACGGATACGACTTCTGCATCAGCAGCGCGTAGGCGACGTCGAAATGCCGCGTCGCGCTCAGGACCGGCAGCAGCTGCGGCGTGCCGAGAAATCCGGTGGTGAGATGCATGCCGCGGTAGCGAATCGCGGCGGCGAGCCGCTCCGATGCGGCCGGCACGAGTGAATCGGGGAGCAGATTGAAGCCGATGGCCAGCGCGTACGCAGTCTGAGTGTTCTCGCCCACCCGTCCCGACGCCGAGACGAATTCCCGATTGAACGCGGTGCGCACGTCCTGAAACAACTTTTCATACAGGGCCGCGTCATCGGTCTTCCCGAGCGCTCGCGCCGCGCGCGCGACGAGATCGGCGGAGTGCGCGAGGTGCGCCGTCGCGATGAAGTCGGTGAGGGTCGTCGCGCCCGGATAGGACGGATCGTCGCTGTGGAGCGCGAGCCAATCGCCGAACTGCCAGCCGGGTTGCCAGATGAAATCGGGGCCGGCCTGGCGGCGCTCGTACTCCGCCCAGGCGCGCATGCTGGGGTACTGGCGCTCGAGCAAGCCGCGGTCGCCGTACGCGACGTACATCGTCCAGGGAACGACGACGGCGGCATCGCTCCACCCGGCGGTGCCCGCGCCATTCGCCGAGTCGCCGCCGAGCACGTTGGGAATCACCCAGGTCACGCTGCCGCCCGCGTGCTGATCGGCAGCGGCGTCGCCGAGCCACTTCGCGAAGAAGCCGGACACGTCCATGTTGAACGCGGCGGTGCTCGCGAAGACCTGCGCGTCGCCGGTCCAGCCGAGCCGCTCGTCGCGCTGCGGGCAGTCGGTGGGGACATCGAGGAAGTTGCTGCGCTGACCCCAGACGATGTTTTGCTGCAGGCGGTTGAGCAGCGAGTCCGACGTCTCGAATGAGCCTGTCTGCGCCAGGTCGGATGACAGTGCGATCCCGGTGATCGTCGCAGTGTCCGGCGTGCCGGGCAGTCCGCGCACGCCGACGTAGCGGAATCCATGAAACGTGAAGTGCGGTTCGTAGATCTCTTCGGCCCCGCCCTTGAGCGTGTAGCGATCGGTTTGGCTCGCGCGGCGAAGATTGTCGGTGTAGAGGGTTCCGTCGCGGTTCAGGACTTCCGCAAATCGCAGCGTGACCGTCGTTCCCGCCTGCCCGCGCACCTTGAGCCGTGCCCAGCCCGTGAAGTTCTGGCCCAGGTCGAAGATCGTCTCGTCGCCCGTCCGGCTGATCCCAATCGGCCGCAGCTCGCGGACGCGGCGCACGGGCGGGGACTCGGGAGCCAGGAGTTGGGAGCTCGGAGGATCGAGCGCGACGACCGCCGCCCAGTCGCGATCGTCGTAGCCGGCGCTGCTCCAGCCCGTTCGCTCGCGGCGCGCGTCGTAGGTCTCACCGCCATAGATGTCGGACAACAGAATCGGCCCCGTCGCCGTTTTCCACTGCGAGTCGGAGACGACGCGCTCGACGCGGCCGTCGCGATAGCGGATCTCGAGCTGGAGCCGCAGCGCGAGTCGCTTGCCGTAGACGTTGCGCTGGCCGTCGAAGCCGAGATTGCCGCGATACCACCCGTCGCCGAGGATCGCCCCCACCACGTTCTCACCGGCGCGAAGCAGGCTGGTGACGTCGTAGGTCTGGTACTGCAGTCGCTTGTTGTAAGACGTCCATCCGGGTGTGAACAGCTGATCGCCGACGCGCCGGCCATTGAGCTGCAGCTCGTAGACGCCGAGGCTCGTCGCGTAGATCCTGGCCTGCTGGATCGCGCCACCGACGCGGAAACCTCGGCGCAGCATCGGCGCCGGCGCAGAGATGCTGTCGCTCGGACTCGGCGCCGTTCCGATCCAGGACGCACTCCAATCGGAGGGCGCGAGCAATCCTGTCTCCCACCATCCTTCGCCCCACGGTGATGCTCGGCCCTTCGCATCCCACACCCGAACCCGCCAGACGTAACGCGTCCGCGATTCCAACGCGGGTCCACCGTAGCCAACGAATACCGAGGCATCCGACGCCGTACGGCCCGAATCCCAGATCCCTTTTCCCCCGCGGGTCACCTGGATCTGGTAAGCCGTCTGCATGGTGTTGCGCTCGGTGCTCGTGATGCGCCAGCTGAGGCGCGGCTTCGCGGCATCGATGCCCAATGGATTCGCGAGGTACTCGACGCGCAACCCTGTCACACCGAGCGACGCCTGTTGGATCGCGAGCAACGCGACGAGCTGCAGGGTTCCGATCATTGGCCGGCTCTTCCAAACTGGCGGGAGTATTTCACGATAAACGAGCGAGCATAGGGTTCGTTCAAGCTGAAAAAGCTGTCGGCGGAGCGTCCCTCGTTGAACACCACGAACAGCCCGTTTCCAGCCGTACTGAGCCAACTGAAGCGAGCATTAGCGGACCACGCTTGCA
Source organism: Gemmatimonadales bacterium (assembly GCA_035573235.1). Lineage (GTDB taxonomy): Bacteria > Gemmatimonadota > Gemmatimonadetes > Gemmatimonadales > GWC2-71-9 > 20CM-2-65-7. Next base: position 266 of record DATMZX010000293.1, on the reverse strand, counting down.
CCTGGTTGCTGTATTGCACGAGGGTCTGGAACATGATGCGCGGCGTAAAGAAGAACGCAACCCGGGTATTGATCAGCTTGCGGATGAAGTCTCCCTCGGCCAGCCGGACGTCGTTGTACTCGGTGGTGACGGATGTGTTGAAGAAGCTGCCGCTGCGCGCGCCCACGGAGAGCACGCCACCGGCGCGAGTCCCATCGTAGAATTCGCCGATGTCCGTGCGCAAGGTGAGCCAGAACGGCGAGCTGGGGTTGGTGGCGAGATCGAAA
>DATMZX010000292.1:0-8305 GCA_035573235.1 Gemmatimonadales bacterium | reverse complement strand
GCGCGGGCAACATCGCGAGCTGTGGCTCCGACAACGACCTCGCGACGGCCCAGCTCGTCGCGGCGCTGCCCAAGGCGAAGGTCTTCACGCTGGGCGACAACGTGTTTCCGCGCAGCACGCCGGCGAACTACACGGATTGTTACGACCCGTATTGGGGCCACTTCCTCGACCGCACGCGGGCGACGCTCGGGAATCACGAGTACGAGGGCGACCCCAATGCGACGTTCGACTACTTCGGGGATCGCGCCGGGCCTCGCGGCCTGGGCTATTACAGCTACGACCTCGGCACCTGGCACGTCATCGTGCTCAACGATCACGGCGGCTCGAGCATCGACGCCGACCAGATGAACTGGTTGGCCGCCGACCTGCAGGCGAACACCAAGCCATGCACGATCGCTATGTGGCACGTGCCGTTGTTCCTGTCGTCGCACACGGACGGCTGGACCGTCAATCCCGATCACAAGCCGATCTGGGACGCGCTGTACGCCGCCGGCGCCGACGTCGTGCTCAACGGCCAGCAGCACAACTACGAGCGGTTTGCGCCGATGACGCCCGCGGGCGGACTGGATAGCGCGCGCGGGATCCGCGAATTCAATGTGGGCACGGGTGGTGAGAGCGTGGACAACTTCACCGTGATCCATCCGAACAGCGAAGTGCATTCGGCGACGTTCGGGGTCATCAAGCTCACGCTGAAGCGCAACAGCTACGACTGGCAGTTCATGCCCGTGGCGGGATCCACCTTCACGGATTCCGGATCGGGATCATGTCACTGAGCTTGCTGCCCACCGCCGCGCCGAACCGCTCCGGCTTCACCGCGCCGTCGCCGTCGTCCCTCGTGGCGCGGCTCGGCGCGGCGCTCGCCAGCCGCGGCGTCGCGTACTGCCAGTGGAAGGGGCACGGCAAGCGCGAGCGCTGGGGCAACGGCAAAGGCGACATCGATCTGCTGGTCGAGCGCGCCTCGTGGGCGGACTTCGCCGACATTCTCGCCGGCCTGGGGTTCAAGCTCGCGGCGGCGCCCGCCGGCCGTGAGGCCAACGGCGTCCTGCACTTCTTCGGACTCGATGAGCGCCGCGGCGACCTGGTTCACGTTCACGCCTATCAGCGTCTCGCGATCGGCTCGCCGTGGCGCACGCATTACCGGATTCCGCTCGAGCGCGATCTCCTGGCAAGCGCCCAGCTGCAGGAAGACGGCGTCTTCAAGACCGCGGCGCCCGAGCTCGAGCTGATCGTGCTCGTGCTGCGCCTCGTGCTGCGTCACGAAGTGTGGGATGTGCTGCGGCGCGAGCCGCCGCGCTGGCTGGACGGCGCGCTCACGGAGCTCGATCGCCTCGAGGAGCGCGCGACGCCGGCCCAGGTCGCGACAGCGTTGAAGAAGCTGCTGCCCGAAGTCAGTCCCAGGCTGTTCGAGCGCTGTCGCGCTTCGCTGTTGCCGGGCTGCCCGGCGCGGCGCCGCGTGCTGATCCGCGCGCAGCTGACCAACGCGCTGCGTCCGCACGCCAGCCGGCCGACGGTCTTTGCCTTCAGTGAGCGCCTGTGGCGGCGGGTTCAACCACGCGGGCAAGCGCTTGCGGGCGGCGGCGCCGTTGTGGCCCTGCTCGGCGGCGACGGTTCGGGAAAGTCCACCTGTGCCGAGGCGTTGAAGGCCTGGCTCGGCTCCGAGCTCGCGACCCTGCACCTGCATCTGGGCCGGCCGCCCCGCTCGATCGCCACCTATGTCGTGGGTGGGGCCCTGAAGCTCGCGCGTGCTCTGCGTCTCTCTCCAAGCCTCATCGCGCACCTCGATCTGCTGCGCACGGTGGCGACGGGCATGGATCGCGCGCGCCTGGAGACCCGAGCGTTCCGGTTCGCGGCCGACGGCGGCATCGCGATCTGCGAGCGTTATCCCCTGAAGCCCGGCTGGTCGCTGTCGGGACCGAGTGATGCACAGGGCCATGCGACCGAGGCGCGGTCCCGTTTCGCGACCGCGCTGCGCCGCTACGAGCGCGGGCTGTACGAGCGGATGGCGCGGCCCGACCTGGTGTTCGTGCTGGCGCTCGACCCCGAAACCGCGGTCCGCCGCAAGACGAGCGAGCCCGCGGACTACGTGCGCGAACGCGCCAAGCTGACCGCGGCCGCCGATTGGTCGCAGATCGGCGCCGTGATCATCGATGCAGCCCAACCCCTGCCCCAGGTCGTCGCGGCACTCAAAGCCGAGCTCTGGAAGAGTCTATGAAACGCAATCGCGGTGTTGTTGTGGAGCTCGTCGGTCCGGCGGGCGCCGGCAAGACCACGCTCGCCCAGGGTGTCAGCGCCGTCGACCCGACGGTCCGCGCCGGCCTGAGCCTGTGGGGCCTCCCCCGGCCGAAGCTGTTCGAGGCGGCGCTGCCGCTGCTCCCGACGTTCGTCCTGTCCGCCATCCGGCCCAGTCGCCGGCTGCAGTGGGGCGAGATGGCGCAGATGATCCGGCTCGGCGCGCTGCGGCGCGTCGTGAACGACGAAGCGCGCAAGCACCGCGTCATTCTCCTCGATGAGGGTCCCGTGTTCGCGCTCAGCTGGCTGGACGTGTTCTTCACGCGCAACGGCGACCGCGCCGTGTCGTGGCGCCGGCGCGCCGTGGCCGATTGGGCGTCGTTGCTCGACGTCGTCGTCTTCATCGACGCGTCCGACTCGACGCTCGCGCAGCGCATTCGCACGCGCGAGAAGGATCACATGGTCAAGGACTCGAGCGACGAAGAGATCTACGGGTTCGCCGCGGGATTCCGCAAAGCATTCGACCGCGTCATCGCGGAGATCGCGAAGGCCGGTCATCTGGTGGTGGATGCGCTCCGCACCGATCGCGGGGCCAAGGACGAGAACGCGCAGCAGCTGATGCTGGCACTCGCTCGGCGGCGCAATGGGAACTGAAGCCCTTTCCCAAGCGCCGCTCTCCTCGCCGCTCGCGCCTGACGCGGCGGCGCCGGCGATTCCTGTCGAGCAAAAGGGCGCTGCCCTCACCCGTCGCGCGTCACTGACGGCGGTCGCCTCGCTCCTCGATTACACGGTCAAGGCGGCTGTCCAGTTGGTCATGACGCCGATCCTGGTCTCGACGTTGGGACGGTCGCTCTACGGCATCTGGGAGATGCTGGGGCGGATGATCGGGTACATGGCCGCGACCGACGGCCGGCCGAGCGAAGCGCTGCGGCTGGTGATCTCGCAAAACCAGGCCGGTGCCGAGCTGGAAAAGCAGCGCGCAATCGGTGCCGCCCTCATGGTTTGGGTCCTGATGCTGCCGCTGGTAGCTCTCGTCGGCGGTTCGCTCGCTTGGCTCGCGCCGACGCTGACCCACGCGCCTCTGGAACAGCACGCCGCCGTCCGCCTCACCTGCGCGCTGCTGGTGGTCGCTTTCATCTTCGCCGGGTTAGCGGCCGTTCCCGAATCGACCCTGCGCGGCATGAATCTCGGCTACAAGCGCATGGGACTGCAGTCGGCCACGAGCATCGTGGTGGGCGTGCTCGCGGTGTCGGCGGTCAAGGCCGATCTCGGTCTACCCGGTCTCGGGAGCTCGTGGATCGCGCGTGATTTCATTGTCGGCGCGTTGTACTGGCTGCTGGTGCGCAAGTACCTGCCCTGGTTCCACGTCGCGAAACCGACGAAGGCAGCCGTCAGAGGTCTGCTCAGCATGAGCGTCTGGCTGGCCCTTGGCGACTTCGTCTCCAAGCTCCTGCTGGCCAGCGACGTCCTGATCCTGGGTTGGGTGATCTCGCCCGCCGCGGTGACGACCTATGTGTTGACCAGTTATTCGGCGCGGATCGGGCTCGGAGTCTTTGTCTTCACCGCCGGCGCGGCGATGCCGGGGTTCGGCGGCGTGCTGGGTCAAAAACAATTCTCGCGCGCGGTGCAACTGCGCACCGAGCTGCGCGCGCTGACCTGGCTGTTCACGACGATTGTCGGGACGGCGGTGCTGTTGTGGAACCCGTCGTTCCTGCACCTCTGGGTCGGCAGCAAGAACTACGCGGGCCCGCTGGTGAACCTGCTGATCGTGCTGGTGATTTCGCAGACCGCGTTCATCCGCACCGATTCCTACATCATCGATGCCGCGCTGCGCCCGGGGGGCCGGGTCATCCTCGGCGCGATCACCGTCGTCGCGACGCTCGGGTTGGGAATCGCGCTGACGCATGTGCTCGGCATCGTCGGGCTGTGTCTCGGGCTGTTTTTGGGACGCTCGATTCAGTCGATCGGCTATCCGCTGATCGTGCGGAATTGCCTGCAGCGTCCGCCCAAGGATCCCGCCAAGCGTTGGGCGGCGATTCGCATGGCCCTGGTCACGGCACTGTTGTTCGGCGGCGCGACGTTCGTCAGCCGTGGCCTGCACGCGCACAGCTGGCCGATCTGGGCTGCCGGTGTGCTCGTCACGGTTCCGAGCGTTGCCGCGTTCGCGCTCCTCGTTGGGGCGACGCCCGCGACCCGTCAGATGCTGATCGGCAGGATCCGCGGGATGGTGAAGGGCCTCAAGCCGAAACGGGCGGCGGCGTGAGTCGCCCGCGCGCGCTCGGCCGCGTGGTGCCGCTGCCGGTGCCGGCGTTTCCGATGCCGCTGCTCACCCGCGCCGCGATGCCTCCGGTCGCGCCGCAGGCCGTCCCCGTGCCGGCCGCGCACCGCATTTCGCTCGCCGTGCGGCTCGCATTCTACTTCTTCGTCGTTTCGATCCCCTTCGAGATGCCGGACCGGACGATTCCGATCGAGATCCCGACGCTGACCGGCCTCGTCTTCCTGGTCGTCGCGCTGATCAATTTGCGCTCGGTCTACCGGCGTATTCCCGGGGCGATCCTGTGGTTCGGTGTGTACCTCTGGTTCTACGGCCTCAGCTCGATGTGGAATCAAAGCGAGCATACCGACCAGGTGCTGTTCCTGTTCATCTCATTCGTGCAGCTCGTCCTCCTGGGGTGGGCGGGTAGCAACGTGATGCGCGACCCGCGGGCGTTTCGCGGCGCGATGCTCACCTTCGCGATCGCCTGTTTTATCCGGGCCGCGATGCAAGTGTTCGGTATCGCCGCATCGTATCACGCCGAATGGACCGGCGGGGTCCGCACCACGGTGCTGGGCCAGAATCCGAACTACAGCGCGATCATCCTGTCGGCAGGCATGGTTGCGGTATTGAACTTGCGTTATCGCGCCGTCGGCTGGCTGATGGCGGGTGTCATCGGTGTGGCATTGATCCAGACCGGATCGCGGGGTGGGTTGATGTGCGCGGCCGCAGGGGCGCTGGCCCTGCTCTGGCACGGGCGGACCCTGTGGGCGCGGATGCGCGGTGTGATGCTCGGGTTCGTGGTGCTCGTGCTGCTCGCATTTGCGGCATTTCGCTCGCCGATGCTCGCGGCCCGGTTCGAAGAAGTCATCACCGAGCACAACCTGGCCGGACGAGAGCGGATCTATCCGGCGGTCATGTCGATGATCGCCGAACGCCCCCTGCTCGGGTGGGGACCGGTCGAAAACCAGTACGAGATCGCCCAGCGCATCGCCGAACAGAACCTCGATCGCCGCGACGCGCACAACCTGTTGTTCGAGCTGTTCTCGACGACTGGAATCCTGGGTGCCGTGCCGTTTCTGATCGGGCTGGCGCTGTGCATTCGCGAAGCGTGGCGCGCGCGTCTGGGCCCGTGGAAGATGCTGCCCTTCGCGCTGATGGTGAGCGTGCTCGTCGGCTGTATCAGCGGGACCTGGATCGCGTCGAAGGTGCTGTGGTTTGTCATTGCCGTCGCGCTTGCGGGCGGCGCTTATGTCGATAGGAGACTCAGGGCATGTGTGGAATAGCGGGCCGGTTCCATCCCGAACGGCTGCCGCCGGCGGAGGGATGGGCCCAGCGCGCGGACAAGCTTCTGGCCCACCGCGGGCCTGACGGCTCCGGCTACTTCGGCGACGAGCGGTGCGAGCTCGTGCATCGCCGCCTCGCGCTGATCGATCTCTCGTCCGCCGGCCGCCAGCCGATGACGAACGAGACGGGCGACATCCAGATCATCTACAACGGCGAGGTCTACAACCATCAGGAGCTGCGCGCATTGCTGCAGGCGCGCGGCCACGTGTTCCGCTCGACGTCCGACACCGAGGTGCTCGTGCACCTCTACGAGGAGCGCGGCGAGCAGATGGTGGAGCTGCTGCGCGGCATCTTCGCGTTCGCCATCTACGACGCGCCGCGGCGCCGCCTGCTGCTCGCGCGCGACCGCTTCGGCGTCAAGCCGCTGTTCTACACGGAGCATGAGGGCCAGCTCGCATTCGCGAGCGAGATCAAGGCGCTCACCGCGCTGCCCGGCTTCCGGCCGACGATCGATCGCCAGGCCTGCTGGGACTTCCTCGGGCTCGGCTACATCCCCGAGCCCGCGACCGGGTTCGCGCAGATTCGCGCGCTCGAGCCGGGCACGGTGCTCGTGCTGACGCCGGAAGGGCGCCGGATCAGCTCGTATCACAGCGTCGCCGTCACCCCGAACGCCACGCGCGGGCTCCCGGATACCGTCCGCATGCTGCGCGAGCGGTTGCTCGCGTCTGTGAAGCGCCAGGCGGTGGCGGATGTGCCCGTGGCGGCGCTGCTGTCGGGCGGCATCGACTCCTCGCTCGTGGTCGCCGCGCATCATCGCGCGACCGGGACGCGCACGACGACGTTCAACGTGCGCTTTCCCGATCCCCGGCACGACGAGACGCCGATGGCCGTCGCGGTCGCCGATCATATCGGCACCGATCACAACACGATCGAGCTGCGCGACTACAACCTCGGGCCCGACGAGCTGCTGCAGATCGTGCGGCACTTCGATCAGCCGTTCGCCGACACGAGCTGCATCCCGATGTACTGGGTCTCGCGCGCGATCCGCGATCAGGGAATCATCTGCACGCTGTCCGGCGACGGCGGCGACGAGGCGTTCGGCGGCTATGGCCGGTTCAGCCGCGCAAACCGGCTCGCCAAGCTCATGGCGCTGCCCGCCTGGGCGCGCACGGCCGCGATGCGCGCCGGGAGTGCGCTGGCGGGCGTCACGCGCGACCTCGGCCGCCAGCTCGCCAAGGCGGCGCAGCTCGCCGAGGACGGGCGCAGCGACTCCGCGATCGTGCTCGCCGGGTTGTCGAATTATCTGTCGGAGGACCAGAAGACGGACCTCGTCCTCCCCGGCGCGATGGCAGGCCTCGAGCCCGTCTATCGCCATTTCGACGGGTACCGGCCGGCGCCGGCCGGCAATCTCGAAGAGCTGTCGCGGCGGATGACGGAGAAGCTGTTCGCCGTGAGCCTGCCGTCCGACATGCTCCGCAAGGTCGACATGATGAGCATGCGTGCCAGCATCGAAGTACGCGTGCCGATGCTCGACGAGGACATGGTGGCGCTCGGCCTGACGCTGCCCCACCGCTACAAGACGAACGGCCGCGAAAGCAAGCTCGTGCTGCGGGCGCTCGCCAAGGAGTGGCTGCCGTCCGACGTCGCGAGCCACCCCAAGCACGGCTTCTCGATCCCGCTCGATGTCATGGCCTCGCCGACCGTGCACACGGCGGTCGAGGACCTGCTGCTCTCTCCCGACGCGCGCACCGGATGGTTCTGCGATCGCGCGCTCGTGCAGGGCTGGCTGTCGCGGTTCCGCGAAGCCGCCTACGCACCGCGCGGCGGCACGATCAGCCGCGCCGGTCTCTATCAACGCGTGTTCACGCTGCTGTCACTGGAAACGTGGATGCGCGATCACCAGCTGACCTGGTAAAGGGCGAACGATATGCGTCTCGCAGTGTTCACGAGCAAATACCCGGCGAAAATCGCGACCTTCTTCGAGCGCGACATGCGCGCCCTGATCGAGAGCGGCGTGGAGATCGACGTCTTTTCCATCTCGCCGCTCGACGCGGCGGCCTGGAAGCACTCGCTCGATCTGCTCGGCCCCCAATTCCTGCCGCGCAATCGCGTCCACCATCTCGAGCTGGGCCAGGCGCTGAATCTCGCCCGGCCCGTGCTGCGCCGTCGACTGGGGGCCGCCGGTCGTGACGCGGCCACCATTCTGCGCGCGGCGGCGTCGTACGGTCCCGTACGGCTCGCGAAGACCGCGTATGCGCTCCCCAAGGCGTGGGCCTGGGCGGCGCAGTACACGCATCGCTTCGATCACGTGCTTGGCTACTGGGGCAATTACGCCGCGACGATCGCGTACGCGTTCCACCGGCTGGCGGCGCCCCGCGTGCCGTTTTCGATCTGGCTGCACGCGGGCACCGACCTCTATCGCGCCCCCGTGTTCATGCGCGAAAAGCTCGAATATGCCGACAACGTGCTCACGTGCTGCGAGTTCAATCAGACCTACATCTTCGACCAATTCGGAGACATCCCGGGCATCCGGCA
>DATMZX010000291.1:0-5841 GCA_035573235.1 Gemmatimonadales bacterium | reverse complement strand
CGTGACATCATGGCGCAGGGCTGGTACCAGGGCGGGGTATCGGTGTTCGACTGGACCGACGCGTCGCGCCCGGTCGAAATCGCGTACTTCGACCGCGGTCCGATGGATTCGACCAAGCTCGTCGGCGCCGGCTCGTGGTCGGCCTACTGGTACAACGGCTACATCATCAGCTCCGAGATCGCGCGCGGCCTCGACATCTTCGAGCTCACCGCGAGCCCGTTGCTCTCGCAGAACGAGATCGACGCGGCGAAGCTGGTGCATTTCGACTACCTCAATGCCCAGGACCAGCAGAAGCTGGTCTGGCCCGCGAGCTTCGTCGTGGCGCGCGCGTATCTCGATCAGCTGGCCCGTTCGGGCGGCCTCTCGAGCGCCCGCATCAACGCCACGCGCGACGCGCTGACGGCTGCCGAACGGCAGTCGGGGCAGGCGCAGAAGGACGCGCTGCGGCAGGTGGCGACCCAGCTGAACGCCGACGTGGCAACGTCGAGCGATCAGCCCAAGATGAGAATGCTGCTGGGAGTCGTTGGCGACCTCGCCAAGTAGGTCATTGACGGCGCTGCGCAGCGGGGTTCACGTTCTCGCGTGAGCCCCGCTCGTTCTTCCAGGCAACGCTATAAGGAGTTTGTTCAGGACTACAAGCTCCATCGCCTCGATGCCGCGTCCGAGGACGGCGGGCCCGCGCCGCCTCCCGGGCAAAAGGGCGCGCGCCGCGCCTATCTGCGGGAGTACATCCGCTGGCTGAAGCCCCACCGCAAAGAGCTCGCGTTCGTTTTTGCCGTCGCGCTGCTGGTGGCCGGGCTCCAGATGATCGAGCCGCTGTTCATGCGGTACATCGTGGACCACGTGATCCTGAACCGGAATCTGGACACCGGCGCGCGGCTCACGAAGCTGAATCTCATCGGCCTCGCCTTTCTCCTGGTCATCATCCTGTCGCACGTCGGCGGCGGGTTCAAGGACTACCGCCAGCGCATCCTCAACGTGCGCGTCATCCTCGCGCTGCGGCGCTCGCTGTACGAGCGGCTGCTGCACCTGCCGCTGCCGCGCCTGTGGGAGATGAAAACCGGCGGCATCCTGTCGCGGCTCACCGGAGACGTGGAAACGACGACGGGCCTGCTGCAGATGGCGGTCATTTCACCGGCCATCTCGGTGATCCGGCTCGTCATCGCGATCGGCATTCTGCTCGCCCTCAACTGGCAGCTCGCGGTAACCGCGCTGGCGATCATTCCCGGCGTGATGGGGCTGAGCCTGATCTTCACGCGCCGCATCCGGCCGATCTACCGCTCAGTGCGCAAGGACGTGGAGGTCGTCGACGGGCGCGTGGGGGAAACGTTCTCCGGCATTCGCGTGGTGCGGGCGTTTCGCCAGGAGATTCAGGAGCTGCTCAGCTTCATGCTGGGCCGCCATACGGTGCTGCGCAAAGAGCTGTTCGCGCACCGCCGGGAGCTGCTGCTGTGGACCACCTGGGGACTGCTCGAGGCCGGGATCAGCGTCGTCATCGTGTGGTTCGGCGGCTATCTGAACATCGTGGGTCGCGCGTCGGTCGGCGACATCATGGCTTTCCAGTGGTACATGTTCCTGCTGCTCAACCCCGTGTGGAGCATCGTCAACTCCTTCTCGGAGATGCAGCGCTCGCTCGCCGCGATGGAGCGCGTGTTCGAAGTGCTGGGGATGGAGCAGGACAAGCCCGACAAACCCGATGCCCGCGAAGCGCCGCGCACCGTGCGCGAGATCCGCTTCGAGAACGTCTCGTTCGAGTACCGGCCGAGCCTGCCGGTGGTGAAGGACTTCAGCGTCACGGTTCCGGGAGGATCGGTCGTCGCCCTCGTGGGACGCAGCGGAGCGGGGAAGACCACGGTCACCGATCTCGTCGCGCGCTTCCACGACCCGACGCAGGGGCGGCTGCTGCTGAATGGGACGGACATCCGCGACTTCCGGCTGCGCAGCTACCGCGACCTGCTCGCCATCGTGCAGCAGGACGTGTTCCTGTTCGATGGGTCGGTGCGCGAGAACATCGCGTACGGCCGGCACGATGCGACGGACGCCGAGGTCGAGGATGCGGCGCGCCGCGCCAACGCGCACGAGTTTATCGTGCGCCTGCCGCAGAGCTACGAGACCACGATCGGCGAGCGCGGAGTGAAGCTCTCGGGCGGACAGCAACAGCGCCTCGCGATCGCCCGCGCGATTCTCGCCTCGCCCCAGATTCTGATCCTGGACGAAGCCACCTCGAATCTCGACACCGAAAGCGAGCAGCTCATTCAGGCCTCCATGGCGGACCTGCTCGCCGATCGCACGACCTTTGTGATTGCGCACCGGCTGTCGACGATTCATCGCGCCGACCTGATTCTGCTCATGGAAGAGGGCAAGATCATCGAGCGCGGGACGCACGAGGATCTGATGCGCGCGCGGGGTACGTACTACGAGATGGTAAAACGGCAGATGGAGTCGCATGCGAGAGAAGGCGAGCAGGTGTTGCGATGACGGACACTCGCACGGCGTTCATCCAGGCGGCGACGTGGCACGGCGATCTCGAGGACGCCGAAGTACAGCTGCATCGCCACCCGGAGCTGCGGTCCAGCGACATTCACACGGCCGCGATCCTGGGCGATGCCGCCGCCGTCGAGCGATTCCTCGCGTCCGACCGGGGAAGCGCGAAGGCCAAGAGCCCGCCGTTTGGCGGCAGCGCGCTGGTCTATCTCACCCTCTCCAAGTACCTGCGCCACGAGCCCGGCCGCACGCCGGCGTTTCTGCGCGCCGCGACCGCATTGCTCGATGCCGGGGCGGATCCCAATGAAGGGTTCTGGACGGCGGGCCAGCATCCGGAGCACGAGACGCCGTTGTACGGGGCAGCCGGCGTGGCGCACAACCCGGAGCTAACGCGGCTGCTGCTGGACCGCGGCGCAGACCCCAACGACCCGGAAGCCGTCTACCATTCACCGGAGACGGACGATAGCCGGGCCATGCAGGTGCTGGTCGAAACGGGACAGCTGACTCCCGAGAACCTCGCCCTCATGCTCATTCGCAAGCACGATTGGCACGACTACGAGGGCGTGAAGTATCTGCTGGGGCGGGACGTCGACCCCAACCATCAGTGGGGGCGCGGCAACGTTCCGATTCACCACGCCGTCGCCCGCGACAATTCGAGCGACATCATCGCACTATTGCTCGATCATGGGGCCGACCCGAGGACCCGCAAGGACGGCGCGACGGCGATCGAGCGGGCCGCGCGGCGCGGGCGGGGCGACCTGCTTCGTCTGTTTCGCGAGCGCGGGTTCCCGATCGAGCTCCAGGGCGTCGATCGCCTGATCGCGGCCTGCGCGCTCGACGACGCGGCGACGATCGCTGAAATCCGCGAGCGCGAGCCGCGCACGGTCTCCGAGCTCCTCGTGCACGGCGCGAAGCTGCTGGCCGAGTTCGCCGCCACCTGGAATACCGCCGGCGTCCAGCACCTGCTCGACCTCGGCGTCCCGGTGAACGCGCGATATGAGGGAGATGGCTACTTCGACATCGCGAAGAACAGCACCGCGCTCCACGTGGCCGCGTGGCAAAGCCGGCCCGATCTCGTGCAGCTGCTCGTCGCGCGCGGAGCGGACGTGGAGGCAAGGGACGAGAAGGGTCGCACGCCGCTGGTCCTGGCTCATAAAGCGCGCGTCGATTCCTACTGGATAGAGCGCGCGACGCCGGAGCCAGAGCGAATTCTACGGCAGGCGGGCGCGACGGCTTAACGAATTACGAAACCGACAGACAGCTGGTAATTCGTGGCGATGACGTCGTCCACCTCGTGACCGGGCAGGACGACGTCGCCGAGCGCCGTGACGAACGCCGCCGCATTCACGGTGAATGCGAACTTGCGGGAAATCGGAAGATCCCACCCCAGGCCGAACGTCAGGCCGATCCCGCCGCCGGTACTGGTATCCGCGGGGACCAGACCCGACGTGTCCGCCGGAATCGAGAACTGTCCGAATGCCGCGCCGACACCGCCTTTGAAGAACAGGCCGGTCTTGCCTGGATACCACAGCAACACGATGGCCGCGGTCCCGGTCTCGGCAACGGTGGTGTCCTTGCCGCCAAATCCAAAACCTTTGTCGAGCAGCGTGAAGACCTCGAAGCCGATCAGCACATTCTTCGAGATCACTCCTCCAATGCGGAAATAGCTGGTCGTACCCGATGCGCCAATCACGTCCTCGCAATCGGAGCACGCCACGCGCACGTAACCGGGTCCCGAACCCAGCTCGCCCCACAGTCCTCTGCGGTGGCGCTTGGGAATCGAGTCCTGTGCGGAGACCGCCCCCGCGCACACGACCGCCAGCGCGGCGAAGACGAGGAGAGTTCGTCTCACCGGGCCGGCTGTCCCTGTGCAAACCAGGCTTTGGTCCAAGTGATCAGCAGACGGGCTTCGGGATAGTCGCGGGCGTCACGCGGCCGGTTATCACTGTACGTACTGACCCGTCCGAAGATAGTGCTGCTCGCGGCGAAGCCGAGATGCTTGGTGATCGGGAAGCCGCCCTCGATCCCGCCGAAGTTCACGACGTGGTCCGCGCTCGCGCCGCTCACCGCGTGAATCCACTCGAGCTGGCTGAACACCCGCAGAAACCGCTGGCCGTGCTTCTCGAGCGCCACTTCCCAGCGCGCTCCCAGACCGGGACCAAAGTCGTAGTGACGCTCGCCGAATCCGGTACCGGGCGCATCGATGGCGCCGAGCAGAATACCGTCCCCGAAGAGGGCGGTACGGATGCCGAACCCCTTGTTGCCCATCAGGAAGCGAGAGTTGATCCCGATTTCCACGCTCTGCCCGCCGATACTCTGCGCCGGGTTCTTGATGAAATCGTAGCGTTGATTCACGGCGAGCATGTGCCGGTTGCGGCCGCTGGGGCTGTTCAGATTCGTGGCGTAGAGCCGTCCGGTTCCTCGCAACGCGTTGATGCCCTGAGGGGTGACCAGCAACCGCAAGCTGAAGACATCGAACGGCGCTTTGTACGCCTCGGCCACCTGATCACCGTAGAAAACATCGAGCAGGACTGTCCCCATGCTCCCGAAGCCGCTGTCGGCGGAGAGCCGTCTCGCGAAGCGGATGCCGCCCCCCAATCGCAGCGCGTACGTCGTGGGATCGTGTTCAGGAGGATTCGGCCCCTGGGCGGTCCACTGACCGCGGATCAGGCGATTGAATCCACCGATGGGATCGACAGGGAGAGAGGCAATCTCCCGGATGGTCCGGGTGAAACCGGTCGCGCGATTGTCGCGAATCTTCGCGCCGAGCCGGTGGAACATTTCGCCGAGCGTAATGCCGCCGAAGCTCGTCATGAACCAGTCGTTCAGCGAGGGCCGGTACGTCTCGCCGAGGTACTCCCAGGTCCACGATCCCATGAACGCGATCGGCACCGACTCGAAATAGTCAAGACCGTTCGACCGCCCGGCGTTGAAGTACAGGCCCCCGTGATAGGGGTGCGCGAACATGTTGGTGGGGAACGCGTCCTCATCCCACTCCCAACCCAGGCGAATGTTTCTCCGCCACCACTTCGGGCCGGTGTGCGCCCAGTCGTCGTTGAACACCCAGGCGTCGACGCGATTCACGAACACGTTGATGGCCAACGCCTCGCCGACCGCCAGCAGCGGGCGGGGCTTGGGCACGCTGTCGAATTGCAGAAGCGCGAGAACGGCGAGGAGAGGTGCCGTCATGGGCGCTAAGGTACGACCTATTTCATGGTTTGGCTGCAGCGCGCGTCCACACCACCATCAGACGCCCTTCGGGAAAGTCGCGCCGATCGGGCGGGCGTGTCATGTAATGACTCTCGCGATCGAACAAGTAGCTCTGCGCCGCGATTCCCAGGCGGCGGCCGACCGGTA
>DATMZX010000290.1:0-7605 GCA_035573235.1 Gemmatimonadales bacterium | reverse complement strand
GATCGGCAAGAATCAGCTGATCATGAACCTGGGCAACACGCGCGTCTTGATCCCCGAAGAGAAGTTCGGACTGGGGATGAACGGGCGCCTGCTCGATCTCGGCATGAGCATCAGCAACTTCCACGTCGGCGTGATGGGATTCCTCCACTACGACGTCGAGTTCGCGCTCGACTCCGCGCTGCGGCACGTGTTGCGCGATACCGCCGCGGTCCTGCCCGACAGCAGCTATCGGATTCTCACCGACGCCGTCGCGCAAACCGGCTTCATGCCGTCGCTGAGCTTCGCGCAACGCTTGACGCACGGCAAACCGACGGTGCCCGCCGATTCGCTCGCGGCGGCGGACGACGGGATCTATGTCGGCGGCGCCGTTCACTACTATCTCGGCGCCACGTACGCGCGCGGCGTCGGTCCCGCGGGATTCACGGTCGGCAATCCGATATTCGGAGCGACGCCGACCGTGCTGTTCGACGGCGCGGTCCAATCGTCCAACAAGCCGTTCGGCAAAGGCATCGGCGGCGACGTCGGCGTCGCCTGGATCTCCGGGCCGTTCGAAGTCGGCCTGGGCGTGAACGATCTCGGTGCCGAGCTGACGTGGTCGGACACGAAAATCCAGCGCATCTACTACGATCCGACCGGCGATTCGCTCAGCGTCACGACGCTGCAGGCGCACGCCCAGACCAAGACCAAGCTGCCGGTTTCGTATCTCGCGAACGCGGCGCTGCGGATGGGAACGGGGACGACAGTGGGCGCTGACGTGTTCAACGCCGGGCGCCAGACGTCGATCCATGTCGGCGTCGAGCAGCGCTGGGGTCCGTTCGCCCTGCGCGGCGGCGTGGCGCGCGATCAGCGCAAGCAGATGCAGTTCGGGTTCGGCGGCGGCATTCGCGTGGGCGCCTTTGGAATCGACGCCGGTGTCTTTACCCACAGCAATTCGCTGAGTGAGACGCGCGCGATGACACTCGCGACGTCGATCTCAGTCTATTAAGGGGCGATTATGAAGTTCTTCGCGGTGGCGCTCTTGGCGGTGGTCGCGGCCTGCGGGCAGGGCAAAGCGATCTTCAACGTGGACGCCTACAGCTTCCTACAGGGGACGGGGAAGGACACGATCCCCTACAATATCCCGCCCGGGCTCTCAGGCACTGCGTCCACGGTGCAGAAGATTTCGCTGCCACCGGGATTCGGCAGCTCGATCGTCGATACGGTCCGCATTTCGAGCGGCACCGCGAATCTCGAGAATGCGGGCGGCACGGGCACGATCGGTTTTCAACTCTTCTTCGCGTCCGACTCCACCGCGACCTACACCGCGCCCGTGGCGTTGGATATTCCGGCGACGGCGGTGAACGGCGCCCAAACGGTGGCCGTCCCGATCACCGGCGATCTCAGTGGTGTGGATAGTCTCTTCCAGCACGAGACGGTGTACATCCGGATTGCGGCGACGGCGACGAATACCGGCGCGACGTTCGTTACCGGGAACGGGGTGCTCAAGGCGCTCGTCATCCGCATCGTACTGCAGGACAAAGTCCTCTAACCGCTAGCGGATCGTGTAGCCCTTTCCCTCAAGGCAGGCGCCCATCGCCTTCTTGTGGGTGTCGATGAGCTGTTGGGCTTGCTGCTGGGCCTGCGCGGCTCCCGCGGCTTCGGCCTGACGCACGGCCTGTTTCTTCGCGCGCCGCCCCCCCACCGCGCCGACCACGGCACCCACCGCCGCGCCTTCACCGGCATCGCCCGTGATGGCGCCGACCACCGCGCCACCAGCGGCGCCGCGGGCCGCGCCCGCGACCGCCGCGCCCGTCGCGGCGGAGTCCATCTTGGCCCCGGCGGCCTTCGCGGCCGAGTCGGGATTCGCTTTCACCTTCGCCGGATCGATCCCGGTGTTCTGAATCGCCCACGCGTAGCACGCCTGCTCGTCGCCGAGCTGCTGTTCTTTCGTCTGGTTCTGCGCCGGGAAGACGATCATCCCGAGCGCTTGCGCAGGACTCGGTGGGGCCGCGGAGGCCGGTACGGCCGGAGCCGCGGCTGGTGCCTGAGCGAATGTCGCTCCGGCGAGAAGCGCGAGGCCTGAGACGAGAAGTGTGACACGCATAGGCTACTCCTTCAAAGTTTTCAGGACTACGGACCGACCCGCATGGTGCTCGCGCGAACGGCCTCGATGTTGCGGTCCCACACCTGCCGTTGATCCTTCGTGAGCACGGCGCGAACGCCGTCGAGTGCCTGCCGCGACAGATCCCGGAACTTGTGGAGCATCGCGGAATCCGGCTCGGTACCCGGCGGCACCGGCGGCGCTTGATTGCGGAAATGCGTCAGGATCGAGTCCACGCTCAACCGCTGCGCCTGGGTCAGCGCGATGCCCTGCAGCAGCGCCGCGAGCACCGGTGCGGAGCTGCTCGGCACCGTCTCCGTCGCCGTCACCGGGACGGGCTGCGGCGGCGCGGGAGGATTTTGCGCGCGCGCCGACGTCGGTGCGACGAGTACCAGCGCCAGCGCCATCGGCCCTGCGAGGCGTCTCATCACTTACTTCAGGTCGCGGAGCAAATCATCAACCGCGCGCTGGACATTCTCCTGCGAGATGCGGGCAGTCTCCTGGACTTCCTTCTTGAACAGGCCCTGCCAGGCGACCTTGCCGGACGCGCGATCGCGCACGATCACGAGCAGTCCGCCCTGCTTGTACTCGTAGGGCGTCGTCGTGCTCGAGGCGAATGTCGGAGCGCCGTAGTAGCCCCAGCCATAGCCGCCCCAGTAAGGTGACGCCCCACCCGAAGTCGTGGTGGTGGTCTGGTACTGCACGTCGCGCTTCAAGCCGATGTGATAGGTCACGATGACATTTGCCTGACTGGGATCGTCAACCCGCTTCCAACCATCCTTCCCAAGCGAGCTCTCGATCGCGGCCTGGACATGCTGGTGCAGCATCGGATTCTGGGCGGCCGGGTCGAGCTCGTAATGGCTGATCGTGTCGCGCACGCCCCACGCCCAGCTCGGGTGTGCCGGCATCGGTACCGAGGAGTCGCGCTGCGTCGCGATGTCGGGGCCGCAGGCAAACGCGAACAGGATCGTCACCAAACCGAGATGTCGAATCGTCACAGGTGCTTCCCTCCAGTGAGAGCCATAGCGGCAGGTTATCGCTCAAGCTTCCCAGGCTCAGGGCTCCCAAGCCATGAGACCTTAGTGAACGACGATGCTCCCCGTCATGCCGGGGTGAACCGTGCAGTGGTAGTTAAAGGTGCCCGAGCTCTGGAATGAGACGGTGTGCGATCCGCTGTTTTTCGTCGCGCTGCTGAGCAGCGGATCACTGAAGGTGACGTCGTGCAGTGACGTCGTGTCGGCCCAGAGCCACACGACGGTGCCGGTGCGCGCGAGGTGGACGAGATTGGGCGAGAACGCGTTGCTGTTCACGGTGACCGACGCGAGCAGCTGATTCGTGGTGCCGCCCCCCAGCCCGCCCGTCGTGTCCGTCGTCATCGTTCCGATCAAGCCGGACCCTTCGCCACACGCGAGCGTTGCCAACGCGGTCAGCGCGCACAACAGGGCGGCGGCTCGTCTCGGAAACCCGGTCATATCAATTCGTTACGCTCTTTTGCCGTGGCGGAGAATTGACCTTTGGGACAACCGTGCGCGTCACACCAGCGCAAGCGGAGAATGCACCGGCAGCTGCGCGATCAGCGTATCGACGCGGTGTGCCATGCCCCGCAGCAGCGCGACCGCGAGCGCCGGGGAATCGATCAGCAGATCGGCCAATGCGGGACGGGTGACGCGGAGCAGCAGGGTGTTGGCGGGCCCCGGCACCGTTGCCGTCAGCATTGCCGGCCGCTCGCCGATGAGCCCGAGCGCGCCGAATCCCGCGCCCTCGGTCAGGGTCACCGTCTTGCCGAGGATGCGGAGAGTGACCGTGCCGCGCGCCACGACGTACACGGCATCGGGAATGTCCTCCTCACGCATGAGCACCGTGCCCGGCACCGCCTCGAGCTCCTGTGCGACTCCGGCGAGCAGGGCGAGGTGGTCGCTGCGAACTTCCCGGAAGACGTCGACACGCTGCAGTAGAGACACCTTTTCGAGGTCTTCCATGCGACAACCTTGCGATACGAGCGGCCTAACCGGATAGGTCACCTTGGGACAATGCCCGGCGGCGGGCGGCGCTCCATTGTCTCTCTATGACTACCGCGCGCTCTTCGCGAGCATCGACCGTCTTTCTGGTCGTCGGTGCGGTGTTCATCTGGACGGCGTTCATCGTGGGCGGTGCCGCCCGCGGCATTCTACGCCCGGATCCGTTCGCCCGCCGTCTCGCCGCGACGTTGTCGGATCCGCGCGTCTCGGAGTACGTGTCGGCCCGCATCACCGATGCGATCGTGGCGCAGCGTCCCAACCTCATCAGTGTACGCTCGATCATCGAGCCGACCGTAAACGGCGTCGTGGCCTCGGGACCGTTCCGAGCGGTCGTGCGCACATCGGCTCGCACCGCGCATCGCGCGCTCTTTGAATCGGCGGGCCACAATGTCGTGCTGTCCCTGCCGGATGTGTCGGTGCTCGTGCGCAGCGCGCTGGCTCGTGCCAATCCCGAGCTCGCCGCCAAGCTGCCTGCCGGTATCGAGACGGCGCTCGCCTCACCGGCAGCCGAGCGCGCGTTCACGCGCTTCATCAACACGTGGGGATTGATCGGCCGCGTACTCTGGGCCGCGTGGGCGACGCTCCTCCTCGGATTTGCGGCGATCGTCGCGTCGATCTGGCGAGCGCCGGACCGGCAGACCGCGCTGGTGCGGGCCGGCGGGGCATTCATCGCGGTGGCGGTGGGACTCGTCGCGGTGCTGCCGGCCGGTCGCCTCGTGGCCGCCGCGATCACCCAGGACCACGCGCTGCGGGGCGTCATCCACGGCGTCTGGTCGGCCTACTTCGGGTCGGTCAAACCCGGCGCGCTCATCGCCGGCTCGATCGGCATCGTCCTCGCCGCCGCCGGCTCGACGATGCTGGAGGCGCTGGACCCGCTCGCGCGCTTCAAAGCGTTCGGCCGCTGGCTCACCGCGCCGCTGCGTCCCGTGGAGCACGTGGGCCGCGCGATTCTGTTTCTCGGCGTCGGTACCTACGCCGCCGTCACGCCCAGTGGCGCGGCGTCCGTGCTCGTCGCGATCACGGGGCTGGTGCTCATCTACCTCGGGCTCCGCGAAGTCTTCCGCATCGTGTTGTCGCGTTCCGGTGCCGCGCTCTCGACGTTCGTGGCCACATCGGCCCCGCCGGCCCGCGCGTGGCGCGCCGTCGCGGTGGTCGCGGCCGTACTGACGGTGGTGCTCGGCGGTGCGGCGGTCTTCGTGTTCCGCGCGCCGGAAGCGAGTCCCGAAGCGACGGGCGTCGTCACGGTCTGCAATGGATCCGCGAAGTTGTGCAACCGCCGGCTCGACGAGGTCGTCTTTCCCGGCGCGCACAATGCGATGTCCAATGCGGAGGTCCCGGGCTGGCTGTTTCCGCACCAGCCGCGCGCCCTGCCGCGCCAGCTCGAGGATGGGATTCGTGCGCTGCTCATCGACGTGCATTACGGCGTCCCGGCCGAAGACCACGTGATCACCGATTTCGACCGCGAGGGCGGCTCGGTCGACAAGATTCGCAGTGCGCTCGGCCCGGAAGCGACGGACGCCGCGGTGCGCATACGCAACCGGTTCCTGGGCAAGGAGACGGGGCCATCCGAGCTGTACTTCTGTCATGGCTTCTGCGAGCTGGGCGCCTATCCGGTCGGGCCCACGCTCAAGGGCATTCGCGACTTCATGGTCGCCAATCCCGGGGAGGTCGTGATCATCGTCGTCGAGGACTATGTCGCGCCGGAAGATCTCGCCCGCGCGGTCGAGGACGCCGGTCTGTTGCCCCTCGTGTATACCGGATCGCTCACGTCGCCGGCCGGCGGACCGACGCTGCAACAGCTGATCGATTGGGGCCAGCGGCTGGTGTTGTTCATCGAATCGGGCAAGCCGGGCGTGCCCTGGCTGCGGGCGGCGTGGGAATCGATGCAGGAAACGCCGTACAGCTTTCACACGCCAGCGGACTTTTCGTGCCGGCCCAACCGCGGGCCCGCGACGTCGCCGTTCTTCCAGATCAACCACTGGATCGAGACGACCCCCGCGCCCCGACCCTCGAACGCCGAAATCGTGAACGCCTACGACGTGCTACTCGCTCGCGTGCGCGCCTGCGCGGCGCAACGCAAGCGCCTGCCGAACATTGTCGCTGTCGACTTCTACGACGTGGGCGACTTGTTCCGCGTCGTGCGCACCCTGAACGGCCTGGATCAACCGGCGCGCCCCACTCCGTGAGCAACCCCGGCGTGTTCACGGCGGCGCTGGCCGCCGACCTGAAGCCGAGTGATGCCGAGCTCGACCTCTTCGGGATGACGCATCAGGGCCTGGTTCGTCGCGAGAACCAGGATCACTTCCTCATCGGCACGTTGCATCGCGAGCTGGCGGTCCACGGCACCAGCCTCCCCGCGATGAACCAGCAGCTGCTGCGTGGCGACCGCTTCGCGACATTCGCGGTCGTGGCGGACGGCGTCGGCGGCATCGTCGGCGGCGCCGCCGCCAGCAAGCGCGCCGTCGAAACGATCGCCAACTACGTCCAGTGCACCCTGCGCTGTTTTGCCGCCGCCGACCCGCACCACGAACCACCGTTCATCGAGGCGCTGCGCGGCGCGGCGGTGAATGCCGACTCGGCCGTGCGCGCGCTGCGCACCGACGACCAGGATCAGCGCGGCGGCGGCGGAGGGCCGGCGACCACGCTGACGATGGCCATCGGAGTGTGGCCGCGCGCCTATGTGCTCCAGGTGGGGGACAGCCGCTGCTATCTGTATGGAGCAGGAGCGCTGCGCCGTCTCACGCGCGATCAGACCGCGGCACAGGACCTCGTCGACAGCGGCGAGCTCACGCCCGTCGAGGCTGCGCGCTCTCCGCTGCAACACATGCTCACCAGCGTGATCGGCGGAAGAGTGGCGGTCCCGGTCGTCACCGCGGTCGACCTGCGGCGGGAGTCGATCTTCCTACTCTGTTCCGACGGCCTCACCCGTCACGTGACCGATGCGGAGCTGTCTGATGGTCTCGCCAAGCTGCGCACGGCGGAACAGACCGGTCGGGCATTGATGCAGCTGGCCCTCGACCGCGGCGGGCACGACAACATCACGATCATCATCGGCTGCGCGCGCCGTGCGTGAGACGCGCGCTTAGAACGATCCGGCGCCGAACTCCAGGACGTAGCTGAGCCGGTTGATATCCATCGCGCCCCGGTATTTGATCCCGGCGCGCAGTCCCCAATAATCCGTGAGCACGTGCAGCGCCCTGAAAGGCGTTTCATTGATGTTGACGCGAAACTTGATCCCCGTCTCGAGCACGAAGGCCCACTGGCCGGTGATCGTCCCGGCGGAATCGGTGGAATGAAGGTTCTCGGCGCCGGCCGACAAGTAGGAGTCGAGCCAGCGAGAGGCCGATGGCGTGTACAGCGCCGTCCATCCGAAATCCCGCAAATGCGGCCCGCGCACGTACATCCGCTGCAGGATATAGCCCCCCGTCATCGGGTCCTCGAGGTGCTTGACCACGAGAAACGGGAACGACCAGACCAGGCCGCCGTCGCCGTCGTTGCGGTACGCAA
>DATMZX010000289.1:0-2441 GCA_035573235.1 Gemmatimonadales bacterium | reverse complement strand
TCACCGGTTCGAGGATGAACGCTAGCACGGACTCCGGAACCTCGGCCTGAATTCGCTCGCGCAAGGCTTCCGCGCACTGATTCGCGTATGAGCTCGGATCAACCCCGTCAGGCGTGCGGTAACTCCACGGCGCCGGCACGTGAATGCCCGTCTGCCCCTGCGGCAAGAGCGCCGCGTAACCTGGGTCCGCCGAGAGCGCCATCGTCGTGCGCGTGCTGCCGTGATACGAAGGATTGCGGCTGATCACCTTGAAGCGCGTGCCCTGCCCCGTCGCGATGGCATGACGGCGCGCGAACTGCAGGCACTTTTCCACCGCTTCCGAGCCGCTCGAAACGAAGAACGCGCAATCGAGCCCCATGCCGGCCTGTTCGGTCAGACGCGCGGTGAGCCGCACGTTGCTCTCGCTCTCGAACGCGGTCGGATACGCGAAGCAAACGCTCGCCGCCTGATCCTGCAGCGCTCGCAGCACGCGTGGATTCGCGTGCCCCAGATTGACGGCGACAGGCCCGGACGTGGCGTCGATGTAGCGCCGGCCGGTCGTGTCCCAAACGTACAGGCCTTCGGCGCGACTCACGCGCGCGAGCGGAAGCTCGCCGGCCGGAGTCCAGAATCGCTGCATTCCCGCGACGTGCGGCGACGTCGGGCTCGGTTCGGTTGGCATGATCGGCGGCTTCGACTCAGTCGGGCTTCGGTTCGTTGGGCTTCAAGTAGCGACCATACCACTCGAGATAGCGGCGCACGCGGTCGTTGCGAAAACTCGGCCGCGCGATCCAGTGATGCTGGCCAGGGTAGATGACGAGCTGCGTCGGGACGTGCAGGCGACGCAGCGCCTGATACATCTGCTCGGAGCCGATCGGTGGCACGTTGTAGTCCTCCGATCCCACGAGGAACAAGGTCGGTGTCGTGATTCGATCAGCGTGCAGGAAGGGCGCGGAGAGACTCATCCAGCGCTCGCTCTTCTGCCAAGGCAGGCCAAGCTCGATCTCCCATTCGCGCACGTACATGTCATCGCCATAGCCGGCGAGCATGTTGCCCATGCCCGCGCCGACGGTCGCCGCCTTGAAGCGCGTGTCTGCGGAAATGACGTAGTTCGTGAGGATGGCCCCGTAGCTCCAGCCGCCGATCCCCAATCGTTGCGGGTCGGCGACGCCGACGCTCACCGCATAGTCCGCCGCGGCGAGGATGTCCGGCACGTCCGCGTGGCCCCAGTCGCCGAACAGCATCTTCTGGAACTGGTAGCCGCGACCGGAGCTGCCGCGCGGGTTGGGCGCAACGACGACGTAGCCATTGGCCGCGAGGAGCTGCCAGTCGAAATCGAATTCGTTCTGGTGCTGAGCGACCGGCCCACCGTGGATGCGAAGCACCGTCGGCTTGCGCCCGATGGCCGCCTCACCGCTCGGCAGCAGCATGAGGCCGTGGATGATCGTAGCGTCGGCGCTCTTGAACTGGATCGGGCGTCCGTCGGCGAGCTCCACATCCTGAAGCCAGGCGTCGTTGTGATGCGTGAGCCGCCGGAGATTCTTGCCCTCTACCGCGTAGAGCTCGCTCGGCTTGCTCAGCGTGCTTTGAATGACGGCGATTCGACCCGCGCGGCCGGCCCGGCTGGCGTGGAATTCACTGATCACCGAACCGGGCGGCGTGAGTCGCTCGACTTTGCCATCACGTACGCGCACGCGCGCGAGCACGACGCTGAGGTTGTCCTCCAGCCTGAAATAAATCCACTGGCTGTCGGCGGACCAGCGCGGGTCGAAGGTATTGCGATCGAGCGCGGCCGTGGGCTGATGCACGTCATGCTGCTGCAGCCCCACGACGCTCACCTGCGCGAGGCTGAACCACGCATCTTCCGGCGCGCCATAGGCGACGTAGGTGACGTGCTTGCCATCGGGGCTGAAACTCGGCGTGCGCGTGCCCCATTCTTCGTCGGGGTCGCCGTCCATGCCGGGGCCGGTCGTGAGCGGACGCGGGGTGCTGTTGGCGCGAGCGTCGATGACGTACACGTCCCAGTTGTTCGTTGCGTCCGGATCTTCGCCGCGCTTCGACAGGAAAACGATGAGCGAGCCGTCCGGCGACCAGGCGGGCTGCAGCTCGTTGAAGTCGCCGCTCGTCAGAGGAGTGACCTCGGCCGATTGCACATCGAGCAGGAACAGGTGCGTGCGCTCCCCCCGAAGGTAGCCGTCGCCATCGGACTTGAATTGGAGACGGTCGATGACGATGGGATGCGGGGACTCGTCGTTGGCCTTCTGCCCGGGCGGCTGCACCTCGGCACTGAAGACCATGCGCAGGCCATCCGGCGACCAGGCGAAGGAGGTGATCGGGTCGCTGAAGTGAGTGAGCTGGCGCGCCTCGCCGCCCCGGCGGTCGATGAGCCAGATCTGATCCCCGGCCTTCTCGTCCCCGCGGTCCGTCAGGAAAGCGAGCAGGTGGCCATCGGGGCTCCAGCG
>DATMZX010000288.1:0-17960 GCA_035573235.1 Gemmatimonadales bacterium | reverse complement strand
GGGGGGGGGGGGGGGGGGGGGGGGGCGGCGATTGAGGCGGCGGCGAAGGGGCGGCCGATACACCACCCCTGATCATCTCAAAGGCCTGGTCGAGGCTCGGATCGTCGGGCTCGACTTTGCGCGCGGACTCGAGATGCGACTCGGCCTGCGCGAGATCGCCCACCTTGAAATACAGGAAGGCGAGCCCCTTCAGCGCTCCCGTATGGTTCGGAGCGATCCGTACGGCCATGTCCCACTCGTCGAACGCTTTTTCGTAGTCGTGCTTGTCGGTGAGCACGCGCGCGTACAAATCGTGCGCGTCCGCGAGATGCGGATGGCGCTCGAGGCCGTTCACCGCGACGCGCAGGGCGGCGTCGAGCTGGCCCTTGCGGCGCAGCGCCTCGCCGAGCCGCAGGAACACGAGGCTTTGCGGATCCTGCGCGAGCTGGGCCGAGAGCGCGCGGATGTCGTCAGACATTGGCGAAGACTTTCGCGGCGGCTCTGGCGCGCTCGACCTCGGGACGGTGCGCTTCTTCCTCGACGCTGTGGCTTGCCACGCGATCCCACTGATCCCAGCTGGACACGGCCTCGGCGAACCGGCCCATCCCGACGAGCGCGAACCCCAGCTGGCGATGCGCCGCCGCGAGCATCGGATCGAGCCGCAGCGCGCGGCGCAGCGCATCCGCGGCGGCGGAGGCGTGGCCCTGCGCCAGGTGAATGCGGCCCAGCAGCACGTGCACGATCGGATCGTGCGGATGCGTGTTGCTCGCCTGCTCCGCCGCGGCCCGCGCGGCGTCAAAGTCCTTCGACTGGAGCGCCCGTTCGGCGGTCGCGACGAGCTCCGGCAGCTCCTCGGTCGCGCTGGGCCGGCCGCGCCGATTCGTGCCGGGATCGACGAGCACGATCACGCCCGCGCTTTCGAGCCCGAACAACGTCTTGGCGACTTCGAAGTCCGAGCGTCCCAGCTCCGTGGCGATCGTGCGCACCGAGCGCTCGCCATCGATCAGCGCGAGCACTTCCCATTCGGGCGGGAGCAGATCCAGCTCGCCGCCGCCCCCTTCGGGAGGCGGGGCCAGCGACGGCACCACGCCGACGTGTGAAATCCGGTTCTCGATGCGCGACCACTCATCGATGCGGCGCGCGCCCTCCATGAGGAGCGCTTCGACGGGAATCCGCACGGTCAACTCGGTCGGCAGCTTGCTCTCGACCTGGTCGGCGAACGAGAAGTAGCCCTCGTTCCAGCTCATCACCTCGAAGACGACTTCTTCGATCTGGAACCGGACCTGACGCTCCACCTCGCGCTGCGTGATGACGCCGAGCGAGACGAGGATCTCGCCCAGCCGGCGCTTGTCGCCCTGGCGCTGCTGCATGTCGCGCGCGCGCTCGAGATCGGCTTCCGTGATCTTGCCGGTGCGGAGCAGCATCGCGCCCAGCGGGTGCGGGTTGCTGCGGATCTCGGCCGAGACGACGACGCCGTTGTCGAAGTAGATCTTGCCCTCGTTGTGGCGCAGCTCCGACACGACGCGCAGCGCCCCGGTCTTCCGGCTCAAATCGAGCAGCTGGAAGACGTCGTGAATGCCGAGCTCGCGAAGCGGTCCTTCGATGGGCATCGCTAGGCCGCGTCCGAAGTCGAAAAAATGTGCTGCAGGTCCACCGCGGTGCGCGCGTGCATGCGCGCGCGTTGCGCGAACGGCCCTGCCGGATCGATGCGCGTCACGCGGTCCCAGGCCGCGACCGCCTCGCCGTAGCGCTGCAGCCGCGCCAGCGTGGCGCCGAGATAGAATAGCGCTCCGGCGTGCTCCGGATCGAATTTCAGCGCGCGCCGGAAGGCCTCCAGCGCCTCCTCGTTGCGCTTGCCTTCGAGCAGCGCGCGCCCGAGCAGCAGCAGCGCGTCCAGGTCGTAGGGATCCTGCTCCAGCAGCTCCACCAGCCGGACGATGGCGCCGCGCACGCTGCCGGTCCGGCGCAGCAGATCGGCGAGCGCGAGCACCGCTTCATGGAACGTCGGGAGCGCGTCGAGCGCCGCCTCGTAGGCCGCGCGCGCGTGCGGCCATTCCTCGTCGTGCTCGTGCAGCTTCCCAAGATCGAGCCAGACCTGGACGAACCCCTGATCGAGGTCGAGCGCGGCGCGATAGGCCGCGCGCGCGCCCTGCCGGTCCCCGATCTTGAGCGCGATGTCCCCCTGCAGCTTGTGCAGGTCGGCCCGCGCCGGCGCGCGCGTCTGCGCCTGGCGCAGGGCGGTGAGCGCGCTGGCGGCGTCCCCGGTGGCGGCGCGAGCTTTGGCCGCGGCGACGAGCACCTCCACGTCTTCCGGCGCCTCGGTCAGCAGCGCTTCGACGATGGGCAGCGCTTCGGCGCCGCGATGCAGCGCCAGCAGGCTCTTCACTTCGCCCAGCGCGGCGACCGCGTTGGTGGCGTCGAGCGTGCGGGCCTCGCGGTAGCGCTCGAGGGCCTCCCCATGAAGGCCGCGGCGCGCGTAGATGTCGCCCACCAGCGTCGCCGCCTGGCCGCGATCGGCGCCCCGCTGCACCGCCCGGTTCGCTTCCGCCACCGCCAGGTCCATCATCCCCTTGCTCACGTAGTCGCGCGCGAGCGCGAGCGGATCGTCGACCTTCTTCGCGAGACCCGGAGGCGGCGGCTGCGGCGCGCGCGCCGCGGGCTCGAGCTCCTGGAAGATGTTGTCGAGCAGCCGCTGGTCGAAGGCGAACTCCCCGCCCAGGCTTTCGGTCGCGACGTCGGCGGAAATCTCCGGCACGACGCCGATCGCCACGGTCTCGTACTGCAGGTCGATCGCGAGCGCGAACTTCTGCGACACGTAATACGGATCGAGCTCCAGCGCGCGCTTGGTGGCGCGCAGCGCGCCGTCGTAATCGCCGAGATTGGACAGCGTGAAGCTCAGGTTGTAGTGCGCGCCGGCGTTCTGCGGATCGGCTTCCACCGCGCGCACGAACGCGTTGCGCGCGTCCGGAAAGCGCTTCAACTCCACGAGGACGAGGCCGACGCCGTTCCAGGCGGGCGCCGACGCGGGTTGTTCCGCCAGCACCTGCCGGTACGCCTCGAGCGCGAGCTGAAAGCGGCGCAGGTGCGTGAGCAGCAGCGCGAGATTCAGCCGGGCGCCGACGAATTGCGGCGTGAACTGCAGCGCTTTCCGGAACGCCTGAATCGCTTCGTCGGTGTCGCTCTGATGCGCGAGCACCACGCCGGCGTTGTTCCACGCGAGCGCGTAGCGCGGATCGACTTCGGTCGCCTGGCGATAGGAGTTCAGCGCCTCGGCCGTTTGTCCGGTCTGGTGCAACACCACGCCCCGCTCGTTCCACAGCTTCGGGGACTCGGGCGTCTCGTGGATGAGCGCTTCGTAGAGCTCGAGCGCGTCCGTGTAGTCGCGCTTGAGGAGATAGACCTCGGCCATGGCCTGGCGCACGAGGCGACGATCTTCGCCCCGCTCGAGCGCGAGCCGGTATTCGCGCATCGCTTCCGTGTAGTAGCCCTTTTGCCGGAACGCGAGGCCGAGATTGAAGTGCGCCAGCTCGCTGCCCTCGGCGACTTCGGGCGCCGGCTGCTGCCTGAGGCGTTGCTCGCCCGACTGGCGCTCGGCGCGGTAGCGCTCGAGGGACAGATTGGTCTGCGCGCGCGCCAGCGGCGGGTTCAGCTGAATCGCGCGCTTTGACGCCGCGCGCGCGTCCTGGTGGCGGCCCATGTCGCCGAGCACGAACGCCATCAGGTAGTGGGCGTTGGCGTTGTCGGGATTGAGCGCCACGGAGCGCTCGAGCGCCGTCAGCGCCGGCTCGTTGAGCCCGCGGTTGTAGTACACCTCCCCGAGATAGAAATGCACGACGGACGACTCGACGTCCTCTTCCGCCGCGCGCACGAACCATTCGGTCGCGACTTCCAGACGTCCCCGCGCTTTCTCGGCGAGGCCGAGCTGAATCATGCTCGCCACGTCTTTGGGCTTGTGCGCGAGCAGCTCCTCGAACTCCGCCACCGCCGTCTCGTAGTCGCCGAGGATGGCATAGGTGCGGCCCAGCTCCCAGCGCGCATCGCGCTCGTCCGGCGCGCCGCGCAGGCGCTCCTGCAGCTCCGCGACGCGGCGGTCGTAATAGCCGGTGTTGTGATAGGAGATCTCGAGGTTGCGCTGCGCGACCTGCATCCGCGGGTCGAGCTCGAGCGCGCGCGTGAACTGCTCGATCGCCTCGGGGACGAGGCCCTTCTGGTAATAGAGGACGCCGAGATTGTTGTGCGCCCCGGCGTCCGACGGGTCGATCCTCCGGGAAAAAGAGCGGAGGACCGTCAGGTCACGCTCCGAAACCACCGGAGGGGGGGCCGTCACTGGCTAGGAGAGGCGAATGGCGTCGAAGATCGCTTTGAGGGACGCCATGTCCGGCAGGAGCAGGAAATGACCGCGCAGCCCGTCCTGGGCGTCGATGCTGAACTCCGTCTCGACGCAGAACACGAAGTCCCGGTCGTGCCCGAAGTTCAGGTACGTCGTCGTGAGAACGGCGGCCGAGAGATCGACCACGAGGCTCGGCACCGACGGCAACAGCAGCATCCCCATGAACTCGGAGAGCGCATTCATGTACGCGCCCGAGAGGATGTTGCCGCACTCCTTGAGGCAGGACTGTTCGATCGCGTCGAAGTCCTTGGTGGTGCCGAGCGGGCGCTTGAGCAGCATGTCGCAGACCCGGCGCGCGACCGGATCGGGAAACAGCAGCAGCGTGCGGCCCGTGAGGTCGCCGAGCATGTGCATCAGCACGGCGGCGACGACTTCCTGCGGATCGCCGATCAGCCCGGGCACTTCCTCGAGCCGCGCGATGTTGATCTCGGGCACCGAGATCATGATGCGCCGGTGCGTGAGTTGGGACAGCGCGGTCGCGGCATGGCCGGCGCCGATGTTCGCCACTTCCTTGAGGGCGTCGAGCTGGAGCGCTTTTAGATCGCGAACGTCTTCCATGACATCTCCTAGACCAGTCCGGCGGCGTCGAGAATCAAAGCGGGCACTCCATCACCCATGATCGTCGCGCCGCTGAACACCGGCAGCGTGCCCCGCGGCGCATCGAATCCTTTCACGACGATTTCCTGCTGGCTCAACATGCCGTCGACGACCACGCCGGCGCGTCGCTCGCCCATCTCCAGGACGATTACCGGGCGGCGAGGGGGCGGCGAAGGGGCGCCGCCGTTTGTTTCCAGAAGCTTGCGAAGATCCACGAGCGGCACCACGCGATCGCGCAGCACGATCGCGTCGCGACCTTCCATCGTCGTGAGCGGGGTGGTGCCGTATTCGACCGTCTCGGCGACGTAGGTGAGCGGCAGCGCGTAGCGCTCCTGGCCCACGGCCGCGATCAGGGCGCGCACGATCGCGAGCGTCACGGGCAGCCGCAGGATGAACGCGGTGCCCTTGCCCGGCTCGGTCCGGATTTCGATCGAGCCGCCCAGCGCCCGGATCCGGGTCATCGCCACGTCGATGCCGACGCCGCGCCCGGAGACGTTGGTGACTTCGTCCGCGGTCGTGAATCCCGGCCGGGCCAGCACGCGCAGCAGCTGATCGTCCGACAGCGCTTCGACGTGCGGCCCCACCGCGCCTTCGCGCTTGGCCTTCTCGAGAATCTTGGCGCGATCGATCCCGCGCCCGTCGTCGGTGATGCTGATGGCGACGCTCGAGCGCTCGCGCACCGCGGCCAGCACGATCTGCCCTTCGGGATTTTTCTTGTGGCGCTTGCGCTCGGCCGGCGGCTCGATGCCGTGATCCACCGCGTTGCGCAGCAGATGGACGAGCGGATCGCCGAGCTCGTCGAGGATCTCGCGATCGAGCTCGATCTCTTTCCCCTCCACCCGGAACGCGACCTGCTTGTCGAGCTGCCGCGCCACGTCGCGCACCAGGCGCGGAAAGCGATCGAACACCTGCCACACCGGCGTCATGCGCGCCTGGATGATCTCGTTCTGGAGATCGGCCGAGAGCCGCGAGATCTGGATCGCGACCTCGTCGATTTCGGGGTCGCGGGTCGACCAGCGCGCGGCGACCTCGTTCAAGCGCCCACGCTCAGTCACCAGCTCCCCGATCAGATCCATGAGCGTATCGAGCCGCCGCAGATCCACGCGAATATGGCGGCCGCGGCCCGGCGTCGTACTGCTGACGCTCTCGGCGGACGCGACGGCTTCTGCACCGCCCCCCACGACGACGCGGTCAATATCGCCGACCGACCGAACCGCTCCCTCGATCGCCGCCGGCGTGGCAGCGGTGGCGAGCTCGAACACAAAGCGGCCATCGAAATCGTCCGACTCGAACGCGGCCGGCGGCGGCTGAACGCGCAGCAGCGTGCCGAGGGTCTGCACCTTGCGGATGGCGAGCATCGCGCGCCCGCCCTTGAGCGGCGCTTCCGGACGAATCGTGACCTGCACGAGCTGCGCCTGTCCTGGTGCGGGGGGTGCCTCCGCTGCACCGGGTGCCTCGGCGGGCTGCTCCGGCTCGGCAAAGTGCCGCGCGAGCCCACTCGGCAATGGTGCTTGCCGGAACTGGCGCGCCGCCTGATCGACCTCGTCGAGCACGGTGAGATCGGCGTCGCGCTCACGGCCCGCGACGGCGAGCTCGGCGGCTTTCTCGAGCGTGTCGGTGGCACGGAACAGGACCTGAATGATTTCGGCGGTTGGCTCCTTGCTGCCGCGCCGCAGTTGATCGAGCAGGTTCTCCATGCGGTGCGCGAGATCGGCGACGCGGCCGTAGCCCATCGTCGCCGCCATTCCCTTCACCGTATGCACGGCCCGGAAGATTCCGCCGACGGGCTCGGGAGCCGAGGGATTCCGCTCCCACTCGAGCAGCAGCTGGTTGCAGGCGCTCAAGTGCTCGCGGCTCTCGGCCAGGAACAGCTCGGCGTACTGCGACAGGTCCATCGCTATCCCAGGACGCGCTGCACGGCTTCGAGGACGCGGGAAGGCTGGAACGGCTTGACGACGAAATCCTTGGCGCCCGCCTGAATCGCTTCGACGACCAGCGCCTGCTGGCCCATGGCGCTGCACATCAGGATTTTGGCGTCGGGATCCTGCTTGACGATCTCGCGGACGGCGTCGATGCCGCCCATGTCGGGCATCACGATGTCCATCGTGACCAGATCCGGCTTGAGCTGCCGATATTTCTCCACCGCCTGTGTGCCCGTTTCCGCCTCGCCGACGACCTCGAACCCGGCCTGTGCCAGGATGTCCGTGATCATCGTGCGCATGAAGATGGCGTCGTCACAGACGAGAACCGTGTGGCTCACCGCTCGCTCCTTAAGTAGTCAGAATCGGGCCCAACAGCGCCGCCACATCGAGCACGATCACCAGCTCGTTGTCACGGCGTCCGACCGCGCGGACCAGGGTGGGATCGACTCCCGGCAGCGTCCGCCGGTGTTCGAGGGCCACCTGCCCGCCAGCCAGCATGTCCAGCACCTCATCAACCGTAAACCCGATCAGCCTCTGCGCACCGTTATCCCCGTCACCGCCCAACTCGAGGATGATGGTCGAGCCGGGCGATTCCGGCGCTGCTGCAGTAGGGAGGCCGCTCGAGGGGGGTCCGGGGGGAGCCTGCCCCAGCGCACGCCACCCTTCCACGACCGTCACCAATGTGCCGCGGACATTTACGAGCCCCGCGACGACCGAGGGCGCGCCCGGGATACGCGTCGTTGGGAGGCGCGGGAGAATCTCCCGCACTTGGTCCACCTCGGTCGCGCATGCTAGCGTCCCCACACGGAACACGAGCAGACGGGCGGAGCCGAGGGTTTCTTCACTCATCGGATGCGAAGAAGCCAAGATACTGCAAGGGGTTGCGCTGAGCAAGCAAATTCGCGTCCGCCGCCGCTGCGGCGAGCGCCGGACGCAAATCGTCCGGCCATTCCGACGTCAGCGACAGCGGCGCGCCCGTCACCGGATGCGCAAACGACAGCGCCGCCGCATGCAGCAGCTGGCGCGGCGCGAGCGCCTCGAGCCGCTCGGCCTCCACGCGCGCCGACGGTGTCACGCGCCGGCTGCCCCCAAACGTGTATTCACGATCGCCGACGACTGGACAACCGATGTGCGCGAGGTGCACGCGGATCTGATGCGTGCGCCCCGTGCCGAGCCGCACGCGCAGCAGATCGGCGTGCGCGAAGCGCGCGACGAGCGTGGCGTGGGTGACCGCGTGCCGCCCGCCCTGGGCGACCGTCATCTTTTTCCGATCCTTTGGATTGCGCGCGATCGGCGCTTCGATGTCGACCGGACTCTTGCGCAGGTGGCCCCACACGAGCGCCGCGTACACCCGTTTCACCTGCCGCTTCTCGATGGCGGTCGCGAGCTTGCGATGCGCGAGGTCGCTCTTGGCCACCACCAGCAGTCCTGACGTGTCGCGATCGAGCCGGTGCACGATTCCCGGCCGCCCTTCGCCGCCCTGCGCCGCGAGCTCGGTGCCGCGCTCCGTGAGGACGTTGACGAGGGTGTCGTTCCAGTGCCCGGGTCCCGGATGGACGACGAGACCGGCCGGCTTGTCGAGGACGGCGAGGTGCTCGTCCTCGAACACAAAGCGTAAATCGGCGTGAAACGGCGTGTACGTGCGTGGCGGCTCGACTTCCGGCAGCTCGACCGTGACTTCGGTCTGCGGATCGAGGATGGCGGACGCGCGCAGCGCCTTGCCGCGGGCCGTCACCCGCTTGTCGGCGATGAGGCGTCCTGCCTGAGTACGAGAAAGAGCGAGCTGGTCGGCGAGAAAACGATCGAGGCGTTCGGTGGTGCGAACAACACAGAAGGTGATGTTCAAGGCTCCGCCGCGCGCGCCTCCTTAGCCCGCTGTTGGGCGCGGCCTTCCTGCCAGAGCGAAAGTCCGAGTGCGATGGCGCCGATCGTGATGGCCGAATCGGCGACGTTGAAGGTGGGCCAGCGCCAGGCGCCGAGCCCGACGTCCACGAAGTCGACCACCCCCTGCGCGCTGCGAATCCGATCGACGAGGTTGCCGACCGCGCCACCGCACACCAGCGCGAGCGAGATGAGCCGGAAGCGGTCGCCGGGCCGCGTGCCGCGCACGAGCGAGGCGAGGACGAACAGCGCGATGATGGCGAGCCCGAGAAAAACCCAGCGCGAGTTCTCGCCGACGTGCAGCCCGAACGCCGCGCCCTCGTTATAGACGAGCCGGAACTGCACGACATCGCCGAGCACCGGGAGCGGCAGGCGCCGCGCCAGGAACGACTCGGCGATCAGCTTGGTGACGAAGTCCGCGACGACGACCGCGACCGCCGTTCCCCAGAACAGGCGGCGCTCAGCGGCGTTTACCATCTTCCTCCCGGGCCTTGCACTTGATGCAGAGGCGCGCGTGCGGCAGCGCATCGAGACGATCGAATCCGATCGGCTCCCCGCACTGCTCGCAGCGCCCGAACTTTTCCGGCGCGCTGTAGAGCCGCCGCAGCGCTTCGTTCACGTGCCAGAGATAGCGGCCTTCCTGCGAGGCGAACAGAAACGCTTTCTCGCGCTCCATCGCGTCGGTGCCCTGATCGGCCATATGGAAGGAATAGCTCGACAGGTCGCCGTCGGAGGCCTGGAGACTCGAGTTGAACGACTCGCCGTAGTGGCCGAGCTCCTTGATCACGCGGGCGCGCTCTTCGAGCAGCCGCTTTTCGAGATGCACCAGCTGTTTCTTGTTGAGGCCGCCACTGGGTTTGGCCGCCGCCTTCACCTTGGTCGACTTAGTCGGCATTATCGGGTTCCGCCCTTTCTTCCGTCATGGCGCCGCAGCCCAATCGTGACCCGGCGTCCCTCGATATCTACGTCACGCTGCAAATCGGGCTCGTCGAGCGCCGCCCCCGCGCCCAGGACCAAGCGGCGCGCCAGCACTTCGCCTTCGACGAACCCCTGAAACGCGCGAGTCGCCGCCACCACATCCTCGGCCCCGGCGACGCTCAGCTCGATGCGCGTCGTGTAGTCGTATCCCGCCTCCTTGCGGAGGCGCTGCACGCGATTCACCACCTCGCGCGCCAATCCTTCCTGCATCAGGTCGGCGCTCACCTGCGGATCGAGCGCGACCACGTACGGACCATCTGATTGTACCAGCCACTCGCTCGCGACTTCGCGGGTGACCGTCACATCTTCGGGCCGGAACTCCCACTCGCCCGCGCGAACGGCGCTGCCCCGTTCCAGCTCTTGCAACTTGGCTACGTCCAGCTGCGCGACCGCCGCGGCCGCGGCCGGCGTATCCTTGCCGTAGCGTTTGCCGAGCGTCCGAAAATTCGCCTTGCCCTTCAATCGGACGAGATCGTGATCGGAAGCCACGACCTGGACGTCTTTTACGTTGACTTCGGCAGCCAGAATATCTAACAGGTCTGACAAGGCCGGGCCGTGGCCGGCGGCCGGAACGGCCACCTGCATCCGGGCCAGGGGCTGCCGGACCCGCAGGTTACGCGATTCCCGGGCCGCCCGGGCGAGGGACGCCAGGCGCCGCACGGTCCCCATGGCCGTCAGGAGCTCCGGCTCGCGGTGGCCGCGGTCCGTGGGGAACGGGGCCAGATGCACCGAGGTCCCCGTCAGGGCCCGGTGTACCCAGTCCGAGATGAAGGGGGCCGCGGGGGCCAGCATCCGGACGGATGCCACGAGCGCCTCGTGCAGGGTTTCGAGCGCGATCGGGTCGGTCGCCCGGTCGGGCGCCCAGAACCGGGGCCGGTTGCGCCGGATGTACCAGCGCGACAGGTCCTCGCCGACGAAGTCCATGATCGCCCGCACGCCCGCGGTCACGTCGTAGGCCGACCATGACTGCCGCACCATCGTCACCACGTCGTCGAGCCGCGCCAGCAGCCAGCGGTCCGACGCCGGCCGCTCACTCGCGGGCGTCGCGTCTTCCTCGGCCGGCGGATTCCAATCCTGCGCGTACCGGCGGAAGAAATCGTACGTCGCGCGGAGCGTATTGAGGAACCCGCCCGAGACTTCGGGGATCTGCTTTTCATCGAATCGTTTCGGGAGCCACACCTGGCTCTGACCGAGCAGGTACAGTCGCACCGCGTCGGCGCCGTGCTCCCCGATCACCTTCCACGGATCGACGACGTTGCCGCGGCTCTTCGACATCTTCTGGCCGTGCACGTCGAGCACGTGCTCGTTCACGATCACGTGTTTGTAGACGGACGCGTCGAACGCCGTCACGCCGATCGCGAGCAGCGAGTAGAACCAGCCGCGCGTCTGGTCGACGCCCTCGCAGATGTAATCGGCCGGGAAGTGCGATTTGAATTCCGCCTGATGCTCGAACGGGTAATGCCACTGCGCGTACGGCATCGAGCCCGAGTCGAACCATGCGTCGATCACCTCGGGCACGCGCTTCATCGTGCCGGAGCAGTCGCGGCAGGGCCACGAGTAGGTGTCGATGTACGGCTTGTGCGGATCGAAGTCCTTCGGCAGCGCCTTGCCCCAGCGCTGCGCCAGCTCGTCGTAGGAGCCGACGACTTCGCGGTGGTGGTCGCGATCCTTGTCGCATTCCCACACGTTGAGCGGCGTGCCCCAGTAGCGGTCGCGCGAGAGCGCCCAGTCGACGTTGTTCTCCAGCCACTCGCCGAACCGGCCGGCGCCGGTTTCCGGCGGATGCCAGTCGACTTCGCTGTTGATCTCGATCATGCGCGCCTTCACCGCGGTCGTGCGCACGAACCACGAGCTGCGCGCGTAGTAGATCAACGGCGAGTCGCAGCGCCAGCAGTGCGGATAGCTGTGCGTGTAGGTCCGGGTCTCGAGCCAGCGGCCCAGCTCTTTCAGGCGCTCGATGATGATCCGGTTCGTGTCCTTGTCGGTGACGAGTTTGCCCTCGAGCTCCGGCCACTTCGTGCCGCGGAAGGTGCCGTCGGGCGCGACGGGATTCACGAACGCGAGTCCGTGCTGCTGGCCCACGGCGTAGTCGTCGGCGCCGAAGGCGGGCGCCATGTGCACGAGGCCCGTCCCTTCATCGGCCGACACGAAGTCGCCCGGGACGATCACCTCGCGCTGCCCGACGGCGCGCTGGCCGTCCGACGGGAACGCCACCAGGTCGAGCGGCCGCACATACTTCTGCCCCAGCAATTCGCTGCCGGGGTAGCTCGCGATCTTGTGCGCTTCCGCGAGCGGCCTTCCCTGGACGTGCACGTCGCCGGCGCGCTGCTCGGCGGCGATGTAGCGGATGCCGTCGACTTCCCACTCGCCGTATTCGATATCGGGATGGACCGCGACCGCGACGTTGGAGAGCAGGGTCCAGGGCGTCGTCGTCCACACGACGAGCCGGCGCGCGGTGTCGCTCGCGAGCGGGAACGTGACGTAGACCGAATTGGTCTGCACCGTCTCGTAGCCCTGCGCGACTTCGTGCGACGACAGCGCGGTGCCGCAGCGCGGGCAGTATGGCAGCACCTTGTGCCCGCGATACAGCAGCGCGCGCTCGTGCAGGCGCTTGAGCAGCCACCACACCGTCTCGATGTAGTTGTTGGTGTAGGTGACGTACGGATGCTCGTAATCGAGCCAGTACGCGACGCGATCCGACAGCGCCTCCCAGTCGGTCTTGTACTTGAACACGCTCTCGCGGCACAGCTTGTTGAAGCGCTCGATCCCGTACGCCTCGATCTCGCGCTTGCCGCTGATGTTGAGCGCCTTCTCGACCTCGATTTCGACCGGGAGCCCGTGGGTGTCCCAGCCGGCGATGCGCGTGACGGCCTGCCCCAGCATCGTGTGATAGCGGCACACCACGTCTTTCAGCGTCCGCGAAAAGACGTGATGGATCCCCGGACGCCCGTTCGCCGTCGGCGGCCCCTCGAAGAAGATGAACGGAGGCCCGTAGCGCGTGGCATCCATGACGCGACTGAACAGCCGCTCCTGCTGCCACGTCCCGAGGAGCTGCCGTTCCAACGCGTCGATGGACTGATTCGGATCGGATGGCGGATACGGCATCTAGTGCAGGCGCTCCAACACGCCGCGGACCACGGCGGCCAAATGCGGCTCGGCGGCGCGCGCGACGGCGATGATCTTTTCGACCGAGGTCGGCTCGAGCGCGTCGGGGAGACAGTTGTCGGTGATGATCGAGAGCCCGAGCACGCGCATCCCCTGATGCACCGCGGTGATCACCTCGGGCACCGTGCTCATCCCGACGAGATCCGCGCCCATCGCGCGCAGCATCCGATACTCGGCGCGGGTTTCGAGATTCGGGCCGGGCACGGCGACATAGACCCCCTCGCGCAGCACGATCTTGTGCTCGAGCGCGACGGCGCGCGCGAGATCGCGCAGCTCAGGATCGTACGCGGCCGACATGTCGGGAAAGCGCGGGCCTTCGGAATCGACGTTCGGTCCCACCAGCGGGTTGTCGCCCAGCAGATTGATGTGATCGGAGATCAACACCAGATCGCCGGTGGACCACAGCGGATGCATACCGCCCGAGACGTTCGACACGATCAGCGTCTTCGCGCCGAGCGCGCGCAGCACGCGGACCGGGAAGGCGACCTGCTGCAGCGTATAGCCCTCGTACTTGTGGAACCGGCCCTGCATGATCGCGACGCGGGCGTTGCCGAAGCTGCCGAACAGCAGCCGGCCGGCGTGCGTCTCGACCGTGGGCGTCGGAAAACCGGGGATCTCGGGATAAGGGATTTGGGACTCGGGCTTCATCTGATCCGCCAAGGCCCCAAGCCCTGTTCCCAAAATCACCGCCACCTCTGGAGCGGTTGCGGTCCGCGACTTAATAGCACGGACCGCCTCTCCAACGGAGAGACTCGTCACTTCTGTCCGTCGAGGGCGCGCAGCTCGGCGACCTGCCGCTCGAGCAGGGCGCGAAAACCACCCACGTATTGCTGGAACTGGCGTTCGGCGTCGGCCATCCGCGCCTCGATCGCGCTCTGCGCGGTTTTGGCCTCGTCGAGCAGTCGCTTCGCCTCGGACTGCGCCTCGCGCACGATCACCTGCCCCTCGCGCTCCGCGGAATCGCGCGTCTCGAGACGCAGCTGCTGCGCGGCGACGAGCGCGTCGTTCATCGCCTTCTCGCGCTCGCGAAATACCCGCAGCTGCTCGGTCAGTGCCGACACGCGCTCCTCCAGCACCTGGCGATCGCGGATCGCGCGCTCGAGCGCATCCGCGACGCGGATGCGGAAGTCTTCGACGCTGTTCGGCTCGTAGCCGCGCAGGCTCTTGTGGAATTCCTGCTTGCGAATGTCGAGGGGCGTCAGGTTGAAGACTTCGTCGTTCATGTCCTCGCTCCGAACAGAACGGTACCCAACCGAATCACCGTTGCTCCCTCTTCCACCGCCGTAGCGTAGTCGCCGGACATCCCCATCGAGAGGGTCGGCAGCCATAATCCGTTCTCCTCCTTCATTCTATCGCGCAGAACGCGCAGGCCCCGGAACGTCCGGCGCTGTACGTCCACATCGTCCGTGAATGGTGCCATCGTCATCAGTCCTTCAAGCCGCAGATTCCCGAGCCTCGAGATCTGCCGCGCCAGCTCCGGCGCGTCCTCGAGCGCACAGCCGCTTTTCTGCCCTTCCCCCGCCACGTTCACCTGCAACAGCACGCGCAAACCAGACGCGTGCCGATCCAGCTCGGTCGCGAGCGCGATCGAGTCGACCGAATGCACGAGCTCGAACTGGTCAGGGACGCGCTTTGCTTTATTGCGCTGCAAATGCCCAATCAAATGCCAGCGAATCCCCAACTCCCGACTCCCAGGTCCCAGCTCCTCTTGCTTCCCCAGCGCCTCCTGCACCCGATTCTCGCCGACGTCGAGCAGTCCCGCCGCCACACTCGCCCGGACGGCATCGGCGCCCAAACCCTTGGTCACCGCGACGATCGTGACGGGCTGCGACGCGCGACGTGCGATCTCGGCCCTCACCTGGGTCAGACGCTCCGGGAGGGCCTCGAAACTCATAGCCGGGGAATATAGAGACTAAGTACCTAAGGAGCTAAGAGGCCAAGCGTTAGCGACGATACAGGCTCTGCACGCCCTGGGTTTCGACCCGTCGGATGACTTCCTGCAGTTGTGGCGAGGGATTCAGATGGTACGCCGCGCGCAGCCGGGCCACGGTTTCCCGCAGGTCGCCGCGCAGCGCCGCGGCGTTGGCCAGCTCGATGTACGGGACGGAGAGTGAGGTCGCGACCTGCTGCGCCGCCGGCTCCAGCTCCAGCGAGTCGACCGTGAAGAAATTCCCGAACTCGAAGACCGAGTCGGTCAGAAACCGCGTCGCCGCGGAATCGACCATGGTGTTTTGAATGCCGTTGACCCAGGCGTGCATCGTGTCCGCGCCGGGAACGACTGTGAACACCAGGCCGCGGTACACGAGATGCGGATCGAGGCCGAGCCAGGAGCCGCGTCCCGACGACACGCCGAACGTGACGGGCCGGTGCTTCGGCAGGAACGTCGCGAGCGTGTACAGGATCACCTGATCCGCCGTCCGCAGGTACATCCCTTTCCGAATCGGCAGCTGCAGCGGCCCGAGGGTGAACGACCCGTCCTCGTCGACCGGAACGGGTGCCATACTCGCGATTTCGGCCGAGCTCAGCGGCAGCGCCGGGCCGGTCGGCGGCTCGCGCGGCGCGAGGGCACGATAGGCGGCCGGCGCGCGACTCGGATCGAACGGACGCGTCGGTCGATACGCGAGCTGCTGGACATACCAGTCGAGGTTCGCGAGCGACAGGTTGATT
This sequence comes from Gemmatimonadales bacterium, assembly GCA_035573235.1. Taxonomy (GTDB): domain Bacteria; phylum Gemmatimonadota; class Gemmatimonadetes; order Gemmatimonadales; family GWC2-71-9; genus 20CM-2-65-7. Next base: position 2,381 of record DATMZX010000288.1, on the reverse strand, counting down.
TGCGTGACGTCCTGGCGGATGCCCTCCACTTCCTGGAGATACCAGACCGGGAACGTGTCGTTGTCGCCGAAGCCGAAGAGCACGCCGTACGGCTCGACCGATTGCAGCAGGTTATACGCAAAGTCGCGCGCGGCGTAGGCGTCCGAGCCGCGCCGCGACGCCGCTTTGAAATTGGCCGCGAACGGCACGACGACCAGGGCCGCGGCGAGCGCGAGCGCCCAGCGCGGCGGCGGTCCGGCGCGGCTCGCGGCGCGGACCATTCGCGCGATGCCCAGCCCCGCGAACACCCCCCACATCTGGAAGCTGACGACGAAGAAATAGTCGCGTTCGCGCACTTCGTGCTGGGTGATGGTCTTGAACCGGTCCCAGAACAGCGAGAACCCCGGCTTGAAGTTCATGTACAGCACGAGGCCGATCCCGGTGACGAGCCACAGCGCGAACAGCAGCGTGGCGATCCCGGTGTCGCGCCGGCGGGCCAGATCGAGGCCGAGCACGCCGAGGATCCCGAACAGCACCGCCACGAGGGCCATGGGGATGATCGGCAACGCGCGCGCCCACTGCCACGACCCGTACTGCGCATAGTTGACGAACTGATAGAAGAACATCGCGATCGTTCGTCCGGGGTTGTCGGGCCCGGGCCCCACGGTGGGATTGTCGAGCAACCCGCGACTGCCGAACTGCTCGCGCCGGATCACCGCGAGCAGGTTTCTCCAGTTCTCGGGATTCGCTTCGTCGAGCAGCGGCTGCAGGCCGGAGCGGATATAGAGGAAGGCGTACGTCGACACCCCGACCGCGGCGATCACGACGGCCAGCACGGGAAACGCGACCGATCCCGACATGATGCAGTACACCGCCGCCGCCAGCACCAGCGTGCCGCCGACGATCAGCAGCGGCGTGCTGCCGAGCCCGACCGCGATCAGCAGGATCCAGAGCGCCGTGAGCGCGCACCACTCCGCCCATTCCATTTTGCGCTCGGCGGGATCGGTGGAGGCGCTCGTCCGCAACGTGTACCACATGAACAGCGACACCGCGGGACCGACCAGCAACGCGAGCAGGTGATTGCCGATCGACAGCGCCGCGACGTAGATGATGAGCAGCAGCAGGTGCGGCGCGGCGCGCGTGCCGCGCACGTCGCGCCAGCGCAGACACAGCCAGCAGATCGCGGCGATGCTGAACGTCGCGACGGTGTAGACCTCGGTCTCGTTGCTGTTCTGCCAGTTCGTGAAGCTGAACGCCGAGCACAAGGCGGCCGCGGCGCCGCCGCCGATCCGCACCCACGCGATTTCACCCGCGAGCAGCCGGTGCGCGACGAGGAACAGACACCCCGCGCCGGCCGCGGAGAAACAGGCGCTCATCAGGTTGGTCCGCCACGCGTACGCGCCGAACGGCAGGAGCCGCGCCCAGACGTTGCCGAGCATGACGAACAGCGGCGTTCCCGGTGGATGCGGTACGCCGAGCACTTTGGCGGCCGTGATGAATTCGCCCGCATCCCACAGCGTGACGGTGGGCGCGAGGGTGATCACATAGCCGATGAGAGCGAGGAAGGCGACGGCCGCCGCCTCCCGGTACGGAGGCTTAGGAGGCAGGCTGCGTCACGCGCTCGCCGCCCTCGAGATGAGAGACGGCACCGGAAAGGAGGTCGCGCACCTGCTGCGGCGTGAGATGGCGATACAGCAGACCGTGACTCGCGACGGAAATGGTCGACGTCTCTTCGGAGACGACGAGCACGGTCGCATCCGTCTCTTCCGACAACCCCAGCGCGGCGCGATGACGCGTCCCCAGCGACTTGTCGGCCACTTTGAATTGCGTCAGCGGCAGCACGCACCCGGCCCCGATGATCTGATCGCCGCGAATCAGGATCGCGCCGTCGTGCAGCGGCGAGTAGGGGGTGAAGATCGTCGTCAGCAGATCGGCCGAGACTTTGGCCTCCATCGGCACGCCGGTCGTGATGAACTCCTCCAGCCCGATGTCGCCCTCGACCGCGATGATCGCGCCGGTCCCCGCGCGCGACAGCCGGTCGAGCGCTTCGGCGATTTCTTCCGCCACCGATTGCCGGTCGCCGCGCGAGAACGCGCGCATGAAGCGCGACTGGCCGAGCCGCGCCAGCGCGTTGCGGAGCTCCGGCTGAAACACGACGACCGCCGCGAACGCGCCGTACGTGAACACGACGCCGAGCAGCGTGCTGATCATCGTGAACTTCGCGAACACCGCGACGAAGTACGTGAGCGACAGGATCACGAGCCCGATCACGATCTGGAGCGCGCGCGTGCCGACGAGAAACAACAAGAACCGGTAGATGACGAACGAGACCAGCAGGATCTCGAACAGATCCGGCCAGAGCCGCGGGGACAGGAACTTGAAGGCGTCTACGTTCATGTTGG
>DATMZX010000287.1:0-3224 GCA_035573235.1 Gemmatimonadales bacterium | reverse complement strand
CGCGCGGCGGCGCAAACCGAGTTTGGCCGACAGGCGGGCGAGATACGTTTCCACCGTCTTGACGCTCAACGCGAGTCTGTCCGCGATTTCCTGGTGCGTGAACCCCTGCGCCAACTCCGTCAATACTTGTCGCTCGCGCCGGCTCAGCGGCGCTTGCTGCGACAACATCTCCTCGGCCTGGCTGAGATCGACGAACGAATGGCCTTCGCGCACCGCGCGGATTCCCAGCAGCAGCTCGCGGTCCGCCGCCTTCTTCGTCACGTACCCGAGTGCGCCGGCCGCCAGCAGTGCGCGCCCGTATGCCGGATCGTCGTGCATCGTAAGCACGAGGACGTGCGTCTGCGGACAGTCGCGGCGAATCTCGCGGAGCGCTTCGAGTCCGGAGAGTCGCGGCATTGTGAGATCGAGAATCACGACGTCGGGTCTGAGGGCGCGCACCTTCTCGAGTGTCTCCACACCGTCGGCCGCTTCGCCGACGACCACGAGATCGGATTGGGCCTCGATCAACATCGCAAGACCGGCACGCAGGATCGCATGGTCGTCGGCGAGCAGGATGCGCGTGCGCACGTCAGCGTACCGTCGTCGGCAGCGGGAGCTCGACACTGACGGTGGCGCCGGCGCCGGGGTGTGAGGCGATGTGGACCGATCCGCCGAGGAGGCTGGCACGTTCCTGCATCCCGATCAGGCCCAGCGCGCCGCGGGTCTCGTTCACGTCGAACCCGTCGCCGTCGTCGCGAATCGCCGCCCGTACCCCACCGGGATGCCGCTCGATCGTGACGTGCGCCTGCCGAGCACCGGCATGGCGGGCGACGTTGGTCAGCGCTTCCTGGATGATGCGGTACAGCGTGGTCTCGATCTCGTGACCGAACCGCCCCACGCCGTCGTCCGAAATGATGATGTCGATCCCGCGGGCGGCGCTCAGCTCGTCCGCGTAGCGCTGCAACGCGGGAATCAGGCCGAGATCGTCCAGCGTCGACGGCCGAAGACCGCGCGCGATCCGTCCCACATCGACGATGGTCTGGGACGTGAGGTCGCGAAGTCGCTGCGCCAGCACGCGCGCGTGCTCCAGCGTGTCGGCTTCCTCGACGGTGCGAAGACCGACCAGGATGGCGGACAGCGCCTGGCCGGTTTCATCGTGCAGCTCCCGCGCGACGCGCGTGCGTTCTTCTTCCTGCGCCGAGATCGCGCGGGCCAACAGGTGTGCGCGCATCTCTTCGTCGCGACGCCGCTTGGTGACGTCTTCGACGGTGCCTTCATAGTAGGCGGTCCCATCGGGGTCGTGTGCCCTGCGGGCATGCTCGCGCAGCCAGATCACGGTCCCGTCGCGACGATAGGCCTCGTACTCGAAGCCATGCACCGTCCCACGGGCGTCGATCAGGCGCCGGAACCGCGCCCGCTCGTGCTCGTGGACGTAGTGGTCGCGCGCGAGATCGGGTCGCTCGGCCATCAAGCGCTGCGGCGTGTCAAACCCGAGTATGTGCGCGAGGGCCACGTTCGCCATGAGGTAACGACCGTCCGTTGTCGTGCAAAAAATCCCCTCGACGGACTGCTCGACGAACGCGCGATACCGGCCCTCCGCCGGCACACGCGCGTCGCCGCCGGGCCGGCGCTCGCTGATCAAGTCCACAAAGATGATGACGCCACCGATATCCCCGGTGGCCTCACGCCAGGGACGGCACTCCCACCGCACCCAGGCGACCGAACCATCCGCGCGCGGGAACGGATCGGCGTCGCCCTGCTCCACCGAGCCGCCGAGGCAGCGGCGCATGACGTCCTTCCAGTGCTGGGGAATCTCCGGCACCAGATCGTCGTGACGCCGGCCGATAATGTCTTGATTGCCAACGCGACAGGCGGTGAGCCAACGGCGGCTGGCCGCGAGATAGCGCAGGTCGCGGTCGAGCATCGCGATTGCCGCGGGAGCGTGCTCCAGGAACAACTGCGGAACAGATCCACTGTCAGTGCGAATCACCATAGACCGACCCTCTGCACGAGCATACCGTTTCACAGGGCCCGGCGCTAGCTCACCTGACCCCCGTCAACTTTACACCACCCGATTCCCGTCTGATCTTCCGTCATGAGTCGCCGGCTCAAACGCATCGCGCTTGGCCTGCTGGCCGCATTCGCCGTCGTGCTGCTTGCTGTCTACCTGATAAGCCTTCGCGCGTCGCCGCTGATCGATGGACTGCTGCGCAACTGGGCCACCAGCGAAATCGCCACGCAATCCGACAGCGTCTATGCGCTGCACGTCGGCCGGCTGCACTTCAACTGGCCGCGGCGGCGCGTCACGCTCGACTCCGCCCTGGTCGTCACCGACTCGGCCCGCAACGCGGGGCGTTCCTGGCCCAAGACGACGCTGCAGGGCGTGCTGCGCGGCTGCATCATTTCCGGGATCAACCTGCCGCGACTCGTCTTCGGCCGCGGCCTCGAGGCTTCGCACATCGGCTGCGCCGAGGTGCATTGGGACTCTGACGCGCCGCCCGATTCCGCCAGTGTGGCGCGGTTACAGGCGGGACGCGCGCCCACGCCGCGTCCCAAGCTGGTGCTCGAGGCGCCACACGGCGCCTTCATGACCATCCAGCGCGATCTCCACCTGCCGAGTCAGGTGCCGACGATCCGCATCGGCCGCATCGTCTTCCCCAACGTCGCGATCGGCATCGTGGCCCGGAAGCCGTCAGGCGACCGCAAGCGCTTCGACCTGGCGCGTGCGCGGCTCCTGGTCACGGGGATCGTGATCGATCCCGCCGAGCCGGAGCATAGTGCGCGGCCACTCTTCGCCGAAGGAGTGCTGCTGCGGGCGGATTCGACCGAGTTCCATCCGGACACCGCGCACATGGTCCGCGTCGGCGCGCTGGAGATCGACCTCACCGACTCGACCATCACCGTCCACGACTTCGAGCAGGGACCGCAGATCAGCGATGCCGAGTTCCAGCGCCTCAGTCCGTATCGCCGCGAGCGCATCCGGGTCAGGGCCGCGCGGCTGGCGATCCGCGGCATGGACCAGGGCGGCTACAGTCGAACCGGCGCGATGGTGGCTCGCGCCATCGAGCTGGACTCGCTCCGCTTCGAGATCCTCTCGGACAAGCGCAAGCCGAGGCGGCCGGGTCCGCGCGTGCCGTCGCGCACGCCGCAGGGCTGGTTCTCGGCGCTAGAGAATCGCGTCGCGGTGGACACGATCCACGCGACGAGCGCGACCATCATCTACGAGGAGTTCAGAACGGGGCACG
>DATMZX010000286.1:0-10310 GCA_035573235.1 Gemmatimonadales bacterium | reverse complement strand
TGTCATGCTCTCGGTCGGGCAACCGGGACGAAGTCATAGCCGGTCGGAAGGATAGTGGCTCGGTCTCACTGCCGCACCAGCGTGGCTCCCCATCCCCGTGCCTGCGCCGGCTCATTCAACCGTCACTCGGAAAACGATGCTCGCTCAAAGCTATGATGCGGCACCAGGGCCCCAAGCCCACGATATGCCAGAGCTTGCTAGCCGACTATCCTTGCCGGCGACTCCCGGCGTGGGTACGGTGGAGGTGGGTTGGCAGTGTCCAACAATCACACGCTGGAGGTGTGCATGCGCCCTCTCTCTCTCATCACCGCGGCCGTCGCCGCGGCCTGTCTCGTTGCGCCGATCGCTGTCAGCGCGCAGGCGACAGCGACTACCGCCACGGTCACGTGCAAGGACGGCACGACGTCGAAAGCCGGCAAGGGTGCGTGCTCGCATCATGGCGGTGTGAACAAGACCGCGACGACGGCAACGTCCGCATCGAGCAGCAAAGCAAAGTCTCCTGCTGCGTCCACCTCACCTGCGGCAGCAGCATCGCCGGCGCCCGCGGCGGCCGCCGCTCCCACCAAGAGCAGCGGCGCATCGACGGCGACCGCCGGCAGTGGCGTGTCCGAGAACAACGATCCGACCGGCGCCATCGCCAAGTGCAAAGATGGACTCTACTCGCACAGCAAGCATCGCTCGGGAACGTGCTCGCGTCACGGCGGCGTCGCGCAATGGCTGCAGCCGAAACCGTAGCGGCGACATTCTAACCGGACGGCTCGCCGTCCCAGGAGGACGCCATGGGATTGCTCGACAACGTGACCGGCAAAGTGAACGAGATCGAGTCCGCCGTGCAGCAGGGCTCCGATCAGCCCGGCCTCATGGGACACGTCACCGATTTCGTCCACTCGCAGCCGGGCGGTCTGCACGGACTCGTGCAGACGCTCCGTGAACGGGGACTCGGCGACGTGGTGAATTCGTGGATCTCGCGCGAACGGAACCAACCGGTGACGGCGGCGCAGATCGACAGTGCGTTAGGCAACGAAAAGATCCAGGCGCTGGCGACGAAGCTCGGCGTCCCCACGTCCACCATCTCGTCGGGATTGGCGGCGATCCTGCCACAGGTCGTGGACAAGCTCACGCCTAACGGCACGCTGCCGGCAGCCGCGGCGTCGGTGCCGGGTACCCCACCCGCGCCGGAGCCTCCGCAGGCGACGGCCTGATCGGCCACCGCGCTCCCGGCGCGCGTCTGGCGCCGGGAGCGCACGGGCGATGAACCAACCGGCGGCAATCTCGCCGTTCTCGCCGTTCCGCCGCGATCAATGGCGCACCGAAGACCCCAAAACAAAGATGTGACGGTCTGTCGAATTCCGGTCTCGCCGTTCGTCGTGTAGTGGAGCCGGGTAGAGAGCCCGGCCTGTCCGACATCACAGGAGAAAATATGCCGCAATATCTGGTCGCAATTCACTTCCCCGACGACTATGACGCGTCGACGGAGAGCGAAGAGATGGTGCGCGATATCGATGTGCTCAACAATGAGATGGCAGCTGCCGGTGCGAGGGTTTTCGCCGGCGGTCTGCAGTCCGCGCCCCGCGCGAAATCGCTGCGCAAAACGTCCGTCGGACAGGCGGTCGTGACCGATGGACCATACCTCGAGACCAAGGAACATATTGGCGGCTTTTGGATACTCGACGCAGGCAACATGGATGAGGCTGTGGCGTGGGGCCGCAAAGCTGTCGTCGCGTGCCGCGCACCGGTCGAGGTGCGCGAATTCCTCGCAATGCCTAAGGAATAGGGCCTCCAACTGCGGAACCGGAGACTCACATGCGAACACTCAAGATCATCGAGCACATGTCGCTCGACGGCGTGATTCAAGTTTCCCGCGACGATACGGATTTCCCGTACGCCGACTGGACCGCGCCCTATCGCACCCAAGCTGGCCGGGACGCAATTCTCGCCGCGCATGGCACGCACTTCGATTTGCTGTTAGGCCGTCGCACCTACGACGGCTGGTCGACCTACTGGCCGAAGGCGCCGAGCAGTCCGATGGCGGACGGGATCAACGCCGCGACGAAATACGTCGCAACCCATCGTTCGGACGGTCTCGAGTGGGGCCCAGTCGAGAGCCTCGGGCCGGATGTCATTGAGGGCATTCGCCGCGTCAAGTCGCAGGACGGCCCGAACATTGTTCTCTCGGGCAGCATCTCCCTCACATCGACGGTGCTCGCACATGGGCTTGCCGATGAAGCCCTCTTGATCGTCTATCCGGTACTGTTAGGCACGGGAAAGCGCCTCTTTGCGGAGGGCACCCCGCCGCGCTCCTTCGAGCTCGTCAGCACGAACGCCATGCCGTCGGGCATCGTCTCCATTGGCTACAAGGTCGCCGGGCCTTTGAAGACCAGCTAGCGAACGGCGCCTGGGTTCTCGATATCAGGTGCGTCATGATCGGGCGTCGCGTCCGAGGCATCTGGAGACGTGTTCAAAGGCGCGTCGCGTCCGACTCCTCTGGAAAACGGTTTAAAGGATAACGAAAGGGATGCAAGAGGTGGGGAAGATCGGTCGGCGGCGCGGTGAAAGCACGCACCGCACCCGCATGGTACCCTCCAGCCCGCGTAGACGATGAGCGTTGGGCGTGCGACAGACCGATCGCACCCATCTCTTGCATCCCTTTCGTTATCCTTTGGAACATTTACAGCGGAGCATGGCCGATCGCCTAACGCTGCCTCAACCCCAAAAATCGTTGGGCAATCCTGTTGCCCACCTAACTATCATCTGTTGCTGCGTGCCTGGTTCGGCCCGCGCCTTACGCTGCACGCTTATCCTGCGACTTTCGTCATTACGCCGCAAGAACTCGCTGCCTAAGTACTCTTACGCCGAGCGGCCGACACCGATCCCATTGCTTGAGGCGCCGAATGAGAAGGTCACCGGAGTGGGGCATCGCGACCCATTGACGTGCCGCCGCAACCCGGCGCAACCGACTTGCGCCGCCGGCGCGGCGATGCTCAGAGCCGCGGTGCGACGGCCGCCGCGGCTTCCGCAGACGTCATCGCTGGAATGACCTCGAACTCGACGATGTCGTTCCAATTCGCCATCCACTCGTCCAGCAGACGGCGATCGTCGCACTCCATGACCTGATAGCAGCGGGCGAGATCGCTCGTGACCCAGCTCGCCACGTAGCGAAGCCCGTTAGGCGCGAGCCGTCCGCGGTCGCGGAAACGCCGGTACACGGGGGCTGGATCGCCGTTTCGATACTTCTCGATTATGACGTATTGCATTTGCGGAGTGGTGAGGTGATCCGCAATCCTAGCGGCGTGCGCCTACTTATGCGACGCCCGTACGTTCCATTTTCAGGGTCTTCGGGGAAATGAGTGGGTAGAATCTGGATCTTGCTGAGTAGATGGACGGCGATTTTCAGGGAGCGACGGGCCGCCGTAGGCTTTGGCATACGCTCGGATGTCCTGCAGATCTTGCCACGCCGATCTGGCGTGAGAACCCGATTCCGAATGGCGCGCCTGCCTGCACACCGGCTTGGGCCGGCGCGTTCTCGTCCGCCGAACCGGCGTGCCACGGGCTCACCGAGACGATGGCGCCGTGCTGTCGCGAACGCAGCGGAAATGCATCACCCAATAGTGCTGGTTGCGCACCAGGGTCGTCGACGCGTTGGCGGTATTCGTCTCCGCGGTCGAATTGGCGTTCGTGGTCGTCTCGCGCCGCCGGTAGGTGGTCGTCGACTGCGCGGACGAGTCTGTGGTCGTCTTGGCGTTCGAGTAGTGCGAGATCTCCTTGCCGTCGATGCTCTCGCCTTCGTCGACGATCGCATACTTGCCGCCGCAGGACTGGTACATCTGCTTGTACGCGTCCTGTCGCCGCTTGTCGCGCAGCAGGTCATCGTCGCGGAACTTGATCACGCCGGTGCGATCGGCGTCGTTCACCGGGGCATAGGCGCCGGCGTGGCCTGGCGCATTGACCATGGTGGCGCCGCAGGCCGACATCGCGAGCGCGGCGGCAAGCGCAAAGAGTGGGGTACGAGCAGACATGACGGTCCCGAGGTGGCAGGTGGGTGGCTGTTAGGCACGAGCGACTCCTGTACGCAGACGAGCGCCTGGCCCAGCCGCAACCATCGCGGGCCGGACACGGCCGCTACTTCCGGAACACGATCCGCCCCGTCCTCCACCACGACGTCGATCGTGCGGATGTCGCCGACATGCTCGAGCGGATCGCCCTCGACGATGATCAGGTCCGCCTGGCGCCCCGCCGCGATCGTCCCGAACTCGCCTCCTTCCCCGGCCACGTCGCGCCGTTCGCCGTGCCGCTTCGAGGATCGCCGCGTTAGGCACACCCGCGCGGTCGGAGGCGCGGCGAGGCGATCAGCAAGCGATCCGCCCCTTACCCACGAGCCAGAGAGACATCGCCGCTGACCGCATACCCTTCCAGCGGGGGAGCTCGGAGTGTTTTTCCTGACGCGGAATCGGGAACCTTCCTGACTGCGGTCTCCGGTTGGACGCGAGCAACTTGCGCATACCAGGAGGCGTCATGCGCAGCTCATTTCTGATTCCAGTCCTCGCGGCGTTGGTAGGTGCTGTCGTCATCACGGGGCAAGCGGCCTCTCAGGTGAATCCAGGCGCGCGCGTGCGCGTGCAGGTCGATTCGCCGCCGCCGGCACGAACGATCGTGGGTACCTTTCGCGGGCTAACGGCTGATACCATCTCACTCTCGCCCTCGAATGGCGGCGCCCGGCAGCGCATCCCGACGAGCACGATAGGCCGGCTCGAGGTGAGTACTGGACGAGGCATCGTCGCGTCGCACGTCATCATCGGAACGCTTGGAGGCGCATTCGCCGGCGGACTCATCGCCGGCGCGACGTCGTCCTGCGCCAAGGATCAGTGGGTTTGCCTTCAGGTCCTGGCCATTGCGGGCGGCGTGATGCTGGGAGGCGCGGCAGGCGCGGTCACCGGTCTGCTCATCAAGGGCGAGCATTGGAAAACGGTACCGCTCCCGAGCGTCGCGGTATTCCCCGTCCCGAACCACGGAGTGGGTGTCGCCGTGCGAGTCGAGTTCTAACGCGGAGTTTGATCCTCATGATGCCGGGTCGAGCCATTGGAGCCAGGCGCGCCCGCGCTACGAGTGGATCACCTCGTGCCGCTCCAACATGCCGACGAACTGCTCGATTTTCTTCGCGCGCGTCTCGGCTCTTTTCACCGTCTGGATCCGAAACAGGATGGCGTATCGGTTCGCGCTGTTCAGAGTCGCGAAAAACGCCTTCGCATTCGGATGTGCGTCGAGCGCGCGCTGAAGGTCGTCCGGCACGCCGGCGGTTCGATGCGAGTCGTACGCGGAGTTCCACTGACCGTTCGCCTTCGCGCGGTCCACCGCCTCGAGGCCGGATGACTGCATGCGGCCGCTCTCGACGAGACGCTGCACTTTCTCGCGGTTGATCTTCGACCAGATGCTCCGCTTGCCGCGCGGCGTGAATTTCTGGAGCCAGGTCGCGTCGTCGAACGTCTTCTTTTGCCCGTCGATCCAGCCGTAGCAGAGCGCGACGTCGAGCGCCTCGGCGTACGACACCGATTTGACGTTCGACGCTGCCTTGGCGATCCGCAGCCACAGGCCGGCGGACTTGGCGTGCTGCTTGGCGAGCCACGCTTCCCATGCCGCGTCATCCTTGAACAGGCGCACGGGCAGCTCGGCGGGTTTGGGGTTGGTCATGCTGGAACGCTATTCAAGCGGGCCCGGCGCGGGGAGCGGACGCCCCCGCTACCGCGACGAGGTGGCGGACACCATGTATTCACTCTGGACAAGGCCGCTGGCGTATTGGCGTGTCGCGACATGCGTGAGTGCAATGTCGTGCAGCAGCGGGCCAAAAAGAGAAATCCCCGAACCGATCAGCACTGGAACGCGCGTGATGACGAGATGCTGTATGAGCCCGGCTTGGAGAAAATGCTGAATGGTGACGCCGCCATCGACGTAGATGTGGTTGATTCCGCGCGCGCTTAGTTGACCGACCACATCCGCCGGCTCTCCTGACAAGCGCTCGACCGCTACGCCGAGCGGAATCGATGACAACGGTCGATGACTAACCACGAAGACGGGCTTTTCATACGGCCATTGGGCAAACCGCACGACGGTGTCGAACGTGTTCCGGCCGATGACCAACGCGTCAACGCTCGCCATGAATTCCTGGTAGCCGTGCGGCTCTCCGCCGCCCGGCGGCAGAAAGTCCAAGCTGCCGTTAGATCGAGCGATGAACCCGTCGAGGCTAGTGCCGACGAAAACGGATGCCTTCAATGAAGTCTCCTGTGTCCACCTAACGCCTGACTAGGCTGCAAAACCGCACCTACGTCTTGTTTCTCCAACGTCGTTAGGCTGCGTGGCCGTGCGACTCGTCGAATCCGGGAATCGCCAATGCTCCTGAGCGCGGGTTAGGCGTCAGCGTTCGAGCCCGCCACGCTATAGAGTCCCCAGCCTATGCCGGCCGACACCAAGAGGAGAGCCCACCCTGCGGCGAGAAACGAGAACAGGCCGATCAAGATCGCGAGGACAAGGAACGAGAAGGGGCTCGTGGGGCCAGCATTCGTGACAGATACCCACGCTGCGAACAAAGGGGCAAGCAGGACGACTGCGAGAAGCGAGGTACCAGCTCCAAGAAGCCACGCCTGGAGGGACGTCTGAGTACGAGTGCGGTCGACCAGGCGCGGCCCCGTGACTGCCCCGGCCAAGGCGTGGACCACGCCGGCGGCAATGGTTAGCGCCGGAGCAGCACCGCGCATCCTCGCGTCGGGGACCCAGGCGAAATGCGTGACAGCCGCCGTGAGACTCCCGAACGCAATGGCTGCCGCGATTCGCGGTCTCTGCCTGACATAGAAGCCGAGGGGTTCCATGGTCGCCTGGCTGCCGCCGCCGGAATGAGCAGGGGGTGAATCAATAAAGCGCTCGCGAAGCGAGCGCCCTCCGCAAGTCACCCGTCTGCTCCAATTATCTCGATGCGAAAGTTGTCCGTACCCGCGACGTACCGTGCGACGTAGTCGCCGGCACGAAACACGTTGCAGGAGGAAATTTGTCGTCGCCAAACGTTGCCTAACGCCTGAGCTCAGCTGCAGCCGAGCAAAATACGAGCGCGGGCCGAGCCCGCGCAAGGCCTTAGATCGGCTGTCAGTTGCAGCGTTCGTTAGGCGCACGCGGAGAGGGCTCGCCGCCGGAAACCAAGATGCCGTGAAGAAATTGCGAGCATGCGGGGGAGAAGCCCCGCTACCTTCACAACGGTCCAATTGAATTTCCCAATTTCCTATCCCCCTGACTTTCCTATCCCTCTGACCCCTTTCCTCGGTCAACGAGCTATCGGTTTCTCCGGCTCGCAGACAGTCGCCGTCGCGGTATAACCGCTGGCCTTGAGATAGGCCTTGAAGTCCTTCGCCTGCAGCATGGCACGAAGCGCCGCAGTCTTGTCCTTGGCCCGGGCGTAGAATGCCTGATCGATACGGTATCCCATCCAGTAACCCATGTCCGGCGGCCAACCGGTTTCGGGGGTGAAGGTGAACATCCAGGGTTGGAGTTTCTTGATGTCCTGGTCTTGCAGCAGGCGCGCCGCAAGCGTCGCCTCGTTCGCGCAGCCGTACTGCCAACGGTCCGCGTACTGGCGCTCGGTGGGTTCCGGCAGCACCAGCGAGGCGATGAAGTCGGCCGTGCCCTCCGCTACCACATCCTGCAGGAGCGGCGTGTCGCCCTCCGGCAACGAGATCTGGTTGAAGTGGATGGTCTCGTGCACCACGTAGAAAGGCACCATACCCGGCGTCAGGTTCGCGTAATTGTACGGGGTGCCGGGCGCCGTGGCGTACATCTCCGCACCCATGATGATGCCGTCGTCCGAGGAGGTGCCGCCGCTGGTGCGCCGCCCGACCACGAAGTACACGTGCTTGGGGAATTTGATGTCGGGATAGAGGGCTTTCAGGCGGCGGAAGGCGGCCGCGATGGCGACGTTCTGCGCCACCACCTGTCGTATGCGCGGACGGGCCTTCTCATAGAACTCCCGGTGACTCTCCACGTAGGCCGACAGCGCCGCGGGACTCTTGAGCCGGCCCGGGATGAAGTCCTTGAGCCCCTGGCTTCCCGCGTCGAAGTATTCCTTGGCATAGATCGCCGCACGCTGCTCGGGCGGCACCTTAGCCGCATCGTCGAAGGCCCGCCAGAAATGATCCACATCGGAGGTGACGATCTGCGCCTCAGCCGGATCCTGCGTGGCGATCGTGGTGGTATCGGCAGATGCATAGGGGGCCAGCACCGCAGCCGGTGTCCCGTCCGACCAGTCGGCCACGCTCACGGTGAAGACACGGATCGTTGGCAGGTCCTTGTACTTCTGGCTCGCGCTCTCGGAGAAGAACCAGAAAGGGCCTGAGCCGACGGGGGAACCATGCAGGTTCGCACCCCAGTCCGCCTGATCCGCTACAGACATGTAGAACATCACATGCGGCCCGTTGTGATCGCCGTCGTCCGTGAGATACGAGCCCTTGGCCATCATGTAGCTCATAGCTCCGGGCTCCAGGGCCGGGAGTTCTCCCTGGCGCAGCGCCGCACGGATCTTGTCCATGGCCGATTCAGTCCTGTCGCCCGCGAGCGCCAGCTTCGTCCGCAACTCGTGATAGGGGAGGATGGAACGAGCGGCCTGCGGATTGAGGCATTCGGCGCCGCGGACCTTGGGGCTCCAGTATTCCGGCCAGTCGGGGGGTCCGACGAGGCCGCGGGCCACCAGGCAGACGAACCCGTTCTTGCCCTTCACCGCCGTCTCGTAGCCTTGCCGGCCGAGCACCAACACGGTGGCGTCGCGCGATACGCTCTCCGGCGCCGCGCTGCGCGCCAATGCGATCTCCGCATCCCGGTCCATCAGGTATTGCTCGACCGGCGCCATGCTCGGGTATCTCGTCCCCGGGGTCTGCGCCAGTGCCGGCCAGAGGCTAGGCAGGGTGAGCAGGAAGGTGGCACTCCATACGATAGCTTTGACTCGCATCCTCATGTCCGCTCTCCTCTCATCGATTGCGCGCCCGCAGTGCGCGTTGATATGCCTTCCGCAACTCGGCGATCACCGAGCGCCGCGGCGCCGGCGCACCGAGATGCAGGCTGCGCAGCTCCGCCATGAACCCTTCCCACATGGGCCGGCCGCCCGCTTCGAGCAGTTCCGCCCGTACGGACAACTCCCGGGAGACCGGCGTATGACGCCGGCCCCAGGCACCCATCTCGGCGAGCAGCGGCACCAGCTCGATGGAAGCCTCCGTTAGGCTGTAGATGATTTTCTGCCTGTGGGAGCCGTCGGGGCGGCGCGACAGCAACCCGGCCTTGACCAGTCGCCGCAAGCGATCCGCGAGGATGTTGGAAGCGATGCCCTCCTCTGAACCCTCCAGCAGCTCACCGTAGCGCCGCCGGTTCCCGAACATCACGTCGCGGATGACGATCAGGCTCCAGGAGTCGCCGAGCATCTCAAGGGTGAGGTTGATCGGGCATCCGGAGCGATGCACCTCGTGTTTCGATGGGCCTCTGGCCACGCTGCTCCACTTCTCCCGAGCGACTTGTCCCCGACGATAGTATAACCACTTGCAAAGTGCAAGTGGTTATATAATGAAACCGCGCCAGTGAGACACGGGCCGCGACGCGGGAACTGCCCGCTGCGCCGAGCGCGGGAGAGAAGTGCCGATTGGCGAACGCACGAGATCAGTCACGATAACTTGTCAACGCCTAACGACAGGGCGTCAACGCCCAACGGCTACCGTCTCGGCTCATACCGCATCGCCACCATCCCCGAGCTGAACTCGTGCCGGCTCACGAGCTTCAAGTCGACAGGCTTCGAGAGCCCCGCGAATAACGTCGGCCCGCGGCCTGCGATCCTGGGATGCACCACGAATTCGTACTCATCGATCAATCCCAACTCCGCCAACGCTAGAGGAAGCGTCACGCCTCCCACGAACAGTCCCTTACCCGACTCCCGCTTGAGCTGCTGAACGGCCGTCCCCAGATCCCCGCGCACGAGCTCCGCATTCCAATCGACCCGCTCCAGCGTGCTCGACACGACGTACTTCTTTGCGGCGTCGATGGTCCGGGCGAAGGGCTCCATCCAAGCAGGCCTTGCTCCCATCTGCGCCGGCGGCCGCCACGCTGCCTCCATCATTTCGTAGGTCACTCGGCCAAAGAGGAGGGCATCGGCCCGGCTGAGGTTCTCGACCGCGTGACGATGCAGGTCTTCGTCCGCGATCATTGCGCGATGATCGCAGCACCCGTCCAGGGTGACGTTGATGGAATACCGAAGGGGTCGCATTCCGTGAGAGTACCGCCGATGGGGTGGACTAGAA
>DATMZX010000285.1:0-10227 GCA_035573235.1 Gemmatimonadales bacterium | reverse complement strand
GCGCCATTGTCGGCCGGAGACGTTCGCCGCCGCTTTAAGCGGACGTGGGAGGTTGTCTCTGAAAGCCGGGGCGCGAGAGCGCTCCGGCTTTCGCATCAATTCTGGCCTCCGCGGCTCACACGTGCCGCATTGATACTTCGCGCGAGAATCAATTCTCCTCGTACGAGGCATGTCGGGTTGACGCGCGTCGCGGCTGTGAATTCCTGAGCTCGGCGAGCAGGCGCCGGTGAATCCAGGCCGAACCCCGCTTTCGCACTTGGTCCCAGGGCAGTCCGGTGACCTCCCGTACCAAACGATAGCACGCGCTCGGATGCCGTCTGCAACGGAACGCGATGTGACACAACGAGACACCGCGCCGCTCGGAATTCAGAATCCACGACTCCACGGTCGCCCACTCCGCGAGGCGGTGGAGGGGCGGTAGTCCTGCATCTCTCAGCATCCGAGCCAGCTTGAACCGATTCGGCAGGCCGAGCTCGCGCGCGACCTCCTCGGCGTTCCCGATCGATCCTTCCGTCAACGAGATGGCTTCGACAACGGCGCGAGGCATCAGCGTCATCGAAGGACGGGCGTTACGTACGAGAGACAGAAGTTGCGTGAGCATCGTTCGGGGGAAAAAGCATGCACTACGCCGAGGAGATCGGCAACGCCCCGCTCAAATTGTACTAGCCCGTTTCGGCATCCCCTCCCGAGTATTCGGCTGCTTCGAAATGCCATGGCGTCATGCAACACCATGTTACACACGGGAGGCGCGATGACGGCAACAGCGACAGTGACTGGGCTTGATCTCAAGCCGGTTCCAGCGTTGATCGGCGGCGCGGTGGGCGCCGTCAGCTTCCTTCTTCCGTCGATTTTCGTGGTGGATCTCGGCTTCCTGATCCTGCTTGGGGTCTACACCGCGATCGTCTTGATTGCGTACATCATCGGCTCGCTGACCGTAGGGGATAGCGCGGGAGAATTCTGTCGCGGCCTGCTGATCGGCGCGACCGCGGCGATGAATGTGGGACTCGCCCTGCCCGTGTACGCCAAGCTGTTCGGCAGCCCGGGAGGCACCGTTTTCGCGGTGATCGTGGGCGCCTACGCCTTCCTGTCGATTATCCCCGTTTTTTCCCGCAATGCGTTCTACTCGGGCCTGCTCGGCTACCTGAACTGGTTGCTGCCGATGTCGTGGCTCATTGTGGGATTCGGCTTCGCGTTCTTTCTGCTCGGGCTGCTCGGAGCGCTGATCGGCCTCACCGGCGCAACCTTCTTCCAGCTGCAAGGAATCGTGTTTCACTGGCAGACCGGCACGCTGTTCACCCGAGGCGGGTGGATCAGCAATGCCAACCCGATCGATACCGCGTTCAACATGGGCAACTTCGCCTTCGCCGACGTCAACTACGGTGGCATGGCGGAAGACCACGAATCCGGTCACACGCTGAACCTCGCCGCCTTTGGCAGTGTGTTTCACCTGATCGGCGCTCTCGACGAGAACGTGATTCATAACGGCGCGAACGCCCTTTCGGAGCGGCTCGCCGAGAGTCACGTCCCCGGGACCGGGAGCCCCGCGCTCGCCATGTGGGGATAACTCCAGTCAACCAACCAGGAGGAAGCGCAATGACAACGACGACGATGGAACCGTCACAAACGCTCAGCGGCTATGTCGACCGTCTCCGCGAGCTCATCCCGGCGCGTACGCTCGGCCTGTACGTCCTCGCCATCGGACTGGTCTCGAGCCTTGCCGCCACTCCCGCGGACGTCGCGTCGAAATTTGGATGGCTTCTGCTGGTCGTGACGATTGGGTGCGCGTTGATCAATTTCATCGGACGGATGGTCGAGCACAAAGGCCCTGCCGATGCAGCAGTTTCCACGCTGGCGTTCATCCTGCTCACGCTGACACAACGGTTCACCGGACCCTTCGCGGCTCTCGGGCTCGACACGCAGGCGACGTTCGTCATCGCATCGTTGCTCGCGCTGGGGTTTGTGTTCGTGCTTCCCTGGTTCTGGTCGCCACCCAAACCTTGAGTCTCGTCTTCACGGCGGCCGTGGCGATCGCGGCCGCCGCGTCGACCTACAATCCCAGCCAGATCCGATAGTACGGCCGCCACGTCTCGAGGATCTTGATCGGATAGTTCCGGTTCTCCGAGCACGACGCGACCGACCGCATACATGCATTCGCGATGTCCAGCCACCGCGCCGAATTGTTCGCCCGCGCGCGCTCACGCTCGAGCCAGTGCGCGCCGCCATTGTAGGCCGCGAGGGTGAGTCTCCAACGATCGTCGGCCGTCGCGGCCCACCCGTAGCCGCGATGGAGGTTGTAGTCGTAGAGCGACAACGCGTTGAGGGCCCAGTTCGGATCAGTGGGACAGCCCGCCGTGCTGGGGCATCTGGCTCGAACCTCATCCGGCAAGAGCTTCGCATATTGCGCCGCGGTCGCCGGCGTGAACTGCGCCATCCCGCTCGCGTAAGCGCTTTTGGCGTCCGTGCGCCACCCGCTTTCCTGATGGACCTGCGAGAAACCGATCGTCGGCGACTCGGCAAGCTGAAAATAGAAGCGCCAGATCCGAATGAAGTTGTCCCGATGCGCGAGGGCCTCGCGCGGAATTGCCGCGGGTCGTTCGACCTCTGCCGGGAGTCGTACCGGCGCGGGTGGGAGCGCGACTGGCGGCGCTGGCGGGAGAGGAGGTGGCGGCACGGACGCAGCATCTCTTTCGTTCCGGCAGCCCGCCAGCAGAACCGCTACCAGGCACCCGACCGCGGTACGTTTGGCGTTCACAGGCTCAACGCCACCGAATAGATGATCGCTCCGTATAGCAGCGAGACCCCAATGAAGGTCATTCCGAATGCCGGATCCTTCTCGGCAAGCATGTCCTTGAGTCTGATGTATGGGAATGTTTGCTGCCTGAGGATATGCGCGAGAATGAATCCGAGCGTCACATTCGACGCCTTGGTCGCGATCACGGCGAGCGGATGATCAGGGGGCAACCACCCGTACGCTTTGGCGCCGAGCACCACGATGGAGATCACGAGGGCCCAGCGGACCCGCCAAATTTCCTGGTAGAGGCGGTGAAGTGCATCCCGCATCGATCAGCGCTCCCTTCTTCAGTGTTCCGTGGAGTACGCCCACAGCTCGATCGGCGTCGCATAGTAGATCCAACCGAAAAACCCCGGCACCGCCGATCCGTCCGGTCCCGCCGGCGGACATAGGTATGCGGTCTCGCGCGAGCCCGTCGCCTTGAGAATCGCGCCGATCGTGATGGTGAACAGGATTTGGATCGCTCCTGTAGCGATGTAGCTCATGATCACGAGCGGAATGAACACGGGGCCGAGGATGCGCGCCTGCAGCACATGCACCGGCTCGTGTTTGCCCTCGCCGCCGAGGTTCACCGTACCGATCGTTTGCAGCACGTCCACCCCGAATCCCGAAGTGCCGCGAGGCCGATACGAGATCCAGTTCTTGCTGTCGCTGAACTCGCGATCCGGCGTGCCGAAGAAGATGTAGATCGCGTTGCCGAGTACGAACCCGGCGATGGTGTTGGGCAAACTCCAGCTGAGATCGAGCAGCAACGTCAGCACACCGGGATGCGTGGAGAGATCGTAGGAGTGGAGCGCACCGGCCATCAGTCCGTACAGGAGCCCAAATACCACGGCCACGAGCAACATCCAGCCGACGGAGCGTCCGGCGATGAGCGCGAGTGCCGTGACGACAAGTCCGGTGGCGACCGGGGCGAGCGCAACGGTCCCCAAAAACTTCCCGGTGTCGGTCATGGCGATCTCCGTGATATATTGGCGAGTCCTCGCAGCGAGGGGCGCGTGACCACACTGATGCGAAAGCCGTTCGTCGTAGCGGCGCTCGCGTTGTACGCACTGGCGTTCCTGGTGGAGGCCGGCTCACGGATGTGGGTTGGGGGAGACGTCGGCGGCCTCGCCCACGCCCCGCGCCCCGGGATGGGGATTCCAAGCCTCGCGGCTCTCGACATCCTGATGCTGCTTACCATGATCGTGACCGCTCTCAGCTCGCTGGGAGTCCCCGCCGTGGCTCGCATCTACGGCATTGCCTCGGTCATCGTGTCCTTCTTGGGCTGTCTCGGCAGCCTCGTTTTGCTGTTCGTGACGATCACGGCACTCATGCTCATGATCGGCTTGTTGCTCGCGGTACCGTTCGGGACCGCGGTCTACATGGTCGTGTACGGCAGTTTCCCCAAAGGCGAGGCCGCAGCGACGCTGGGGGGGATCCTGCTGCTCAAGCTCGCAGGCTTCTTTTGTCTCGTCGTCGGCAGCGAGCAAGTGCTCAAGGGCAAGATGCTCATGGTTCTGTTCGCCTGTTCGATCGGTCTGACGGTGGTCATTTCGTTCCTGCACGGCTTCCCGCCCGGCGTGCTCGCGAGCATCACCGACGCTATCGGCGCCATCGTCGCGTTCATCGTCGCGATCATCTGGGCGATCATCTTTCTCGTGTCCGGCATCATCTCCATCGTCAGAAATCTCCGGCTCAACCAGGCCGGCGCCGTCACTCCACAGTGACCACGCAGTTGTTGTTGCTGGTTCTGCAGTAAAGACCAAGAATCGATTCGTCCTGGCCGACCACGAAACGGCTTTTGCCGTCTGGTTTCAGCCAGCCCTTCTTTTCGTCGTCGCCGTTGCAGTCCTCGAATTGCTTCATGGTGAAGCCGAAGCAGGCGAGCACCGTGTTCGAGAACGCTTTCAGGACAAAGCGGCTTTGCCGCGGCTTTTCAGCGCCGAGGATTCGCACGGTGCAGTTGCCGCTGAACGTGAACACACGGCCGCTGCGGTTGCATCCCTTCAGGCGCGCGATCGCAATGGTGTCGCCGCCCCCGCTGAACAGTTTGAACACAGAGGAATTCTCACCCGGGGGATGCTCCCGGTTCTCCTTGCTGTCAGCAGGAGGTTCCTCCCGCTGCCCGCGCCAGATCGCGGCGCCGACCAGCACCGCGATCACGACGAGGATGATCAGCAGAGTCTTCGGACTCATGACGGCATCTCAAGAATCCGGGGCCACGCGAACCCTGCGCCCCTGCTCGGCCTCCTGAAGAATCCTCTCTTGAATCGGCGGGATAATGATTGTCAGGCAGGTCGTTTGAACCGTTAGTAACGTGACGGCGACCGTGCTATTTCGTGGCACCAGCGTTGTCGCCGCGGGGTTGAAGGCGACAACGTGTCCTTCGTTTGAAGACGGCGTGGTCTGACACTTGTAGCCCAGCGAGATTCCGAGGCCCGCGTCCCCTAGGCGCCGGCCCGCCTCGATGCCCGGGAGTCCGGCGATGTTAGGGACCACAGTGAACGGCTTCTGCACCGCCAACCGCACGGTCGTCGAGTCGGGTTTGAGCGACGTTCCCTCAGGCGGATATTGACGAATTACGACGTTGCCCTTCCATGCAGCGGTATCCAAATCGAGGGTGTCGAAACGCGTGATTCGGGTGCTGTCGATACCGATCTTGGCCTTCGCATCGGCGAATGTCATCCCAACAACGTTCGGCATCTTGTCCTTCCCGCCGGCCATGACGCGCCAGATCACGATCCCGATGCCGATCAACACGACGCCGGCGATCAGCCACACCCACCACGGCACCTTGGGCTTGGGCGGCGGCGGCGCCGGCGGCGGCGCCTCCACAACCAGATTCAATGCCGAGCTCTGGCCGAAGTTGTCGTCAGGCTGATCCGTGTCCACGATGTCGAACCGCACGGTGCCTTTCCCCGGCGGCGCGTCCGCCGCGATCTGCACCGTGAACTGAAAGTCCTGGGTCGCACCCGCCTGATTGAACGTCCGCTGGACATTCGCCGGCGGCTTCACGAACGGATCGAACATCTTGGGATCGACGACCTTGTTCGCACGGGCAGTGACCGGACGGGTGAGACGGCTCGTGGCGGTGACCACGATGGTGGCCGTGTCGCCCGGCTTCAGCGGCTGGAGCGTAGTCGGATTCGTTGTGACATCGAAGGCGGGCATCGCGCGTTCTCCCCAAGTGTGACGATTAGACGACGCTGACCTCATGAGTCAGGTGCACCGGCTTTTCAAATCGGATGATCAGATCGGCAAGCCGACGATCCGCCGCGGCCACGGCTGGAAGCTCGACGACGACGTGGAATGGGCGGCCGACATCCGTGTCCCGCACTTTGATGCTCGGTTGATCGAGAGCGATGGCGAGGAAATGTTGCAGGCCTGCGGCCGTTCCACGGGTGGCCGCGAGTCGCGGCGCGTGGGCGATCAGCGCTCGCAGCCGCTCGGTCGTGAGCCCTTCGCCCCCGACTTCGGCCCGTACCGGCAGCCAGGCCAGGTCCACCCACGCCGCCAGATACGGCACCATCCCGTCCGGCGCCCGATAGGGGTCGAACCACGCATCGAGTTGCTTGAGGCGCCGATCCGCCGGATCGAGCAGCGACACCATCGTCTCGAGCACCGCGGCGAGCGGCGTGTGGTTCCCGTTCGTCCGCCCCATGATTTCGGGCAGCAGGCGGGCGACTTCAGCGCCTCTCATGCCGGGCCCCCTTCCCCCGGCTCAGTTACTTCATCCTCCGATTTCACCGTGACGACGTGCTCGCCCGACCGGAACAGCCACGTCGGAGGAAGCGTGATGAACTCGCGTAATTCCGGCGGAAACTCGCCGCGGAACGTGACCGCGACGTACCGTCCCGACGGTTCCAGCGCGCGATACACGCCCCGAATGGTGCCCGCAGCGATGGCGCCCGTCGCGTCCACTCCCAAACTCGAAATCGGGTGCAGATCGCGATTGCGCTCGCCGGTCCCCGCAACTTGCTCGTCGCGCACGGGAACGCCGACGTCATCCTTGGGGACGCTCCAGCGGCGCTTGGTTCCGGGCGGAAGCCACGCGACGCCCTTCGAATGAGTGCCGGCCAACACCGTACCATCGGGCGCAAACCCGAGAGCCAGGAGACTACCTCCCTCCCATCCATCCTGGAACTCGACCCATCCCTCGGCGGGAGCGTCCGGGAGGAGCTCATAACGAAGCGCGCCACCGATAACGGCGCCCGTTCCCGGGATCGTGAGTCCCGCCCACAGAAAGGCGCGCACGTTCTCGCGCTGGATCGCGAGCTCTCCGACATCGCGTCCGCTGAGGCCGACCTGCACATACGCGCCTCCCGACCGGGACAGGTACACGCCGCCCAGATCGGTGGCCGCGACCGCCACGTAGAGCACGCCGCGGACATCTTCGTGTGTGGCGACCGCCGTGAAGCCCTGGTCCGCCTTGTTCGTCACAGGCACTTGCACGGGACCGGCTGCAGCGTTCAGCAGCACCTCCCACAACCCGCCATCCGTGGCGAGATACAGCAGCGGCACGCCATTGCGATCAGCCCAGGCGAGGTCCCGCACGCGGAACGAGGAGCGATTGACGAACGTCCAGGTCTCGCCGCAGTCCTCCGAGTGGTACAGCTTCGTGACGAGCGCGTGGTTGATATCGGTGAACCGGGTGACGGCGGCGATGCGGCCCGGGTATTTCCGGCTGCCGCGTACCAGCGATACGACTTCATCGGCGCTCCCGTCGCCCGTCGTGAAGTCGTGCATCGCCTCCCAGCCGTCGCCGCCATTCACGGTGCGATACAACGTCGGTCCGCAGCCGGCGTACCAGGTCCTGGGCTGATGCTCGTCGATGGCGATCGACGTGATTTGTCCCTCGGGCATCTCATCCGCGACCAGCTCGACGCGATTCGTGTACAGCACCCCCGGCTCGGCGCGAATCGCTCCCTCCACGTCGTAGCGGCGCAGCGCCCGTCCGTACGGCCATCCGTCGTCCCAGGCGGACCGCGGCAGCGGCGTGATGAGCTTATAGAGCCGGTCCGACACGCGACGCTCGAGCGCGATGCGGTCCTCCTGCCGCGACACGACGACTTCGAGCTTCACGCTGACGGTCTTGAGATTCGTCCAGCCGACCTCCCCACTGCTTCCCAGCGGTCGCGCGTTGTCCAGCGCCGCGAGCACTTTTTCCAGCTCGTCGGTGGCCTGGGGGCGCAACTCGCCGACCGCGGGGCGAAGCGCCGAGGCGTCGCTGCCGAGCGTGGGGACCAGCCGCACCTCGATGATGCCCGGTTTGGCGTACTTCCAGAATTCCGACTTGGTGAATGCCTTGGCGCGGGCCACGCCGCTGCTGCGGCGCGCCAGAGTCTCGACGTCGCGCGCCGTCACCGCGCGCTCGAGCCGGTGGAAATCAGTCGGCCCGCGGATCAACGCGTTATCGAATGACTCCTCGTCCCGTCCGCCCGTGCCGGGGGTTGGGTTCGTGACCGTGACGCCGGGGATCGCGTCCCGCAGCGTGGTGATCGATCCCGCGGCGACATTCCCTCCGGCGCCGCCGCCGGTGCGATAACTGACCCGGATCTCCCGGTTTTGCGGCGGGACCGAGCCGAGCGGCGTCGCACCCTGTCGCAGCTCGCCCCGCTCGTCCGAGATCTCCGCGGCGGGCCCAAACCGAATGATCCCCGCGCGCCGGTCGACCGTGAAGACGTGATCTTCACCCCGCAGGTTCGCGAAGTTGGCCACCTCGCTCCACACGCGGAACGTCTTGGTCCCGATCGTCACCGCGCGAGCTTCCGCGGGAATGGCTTCGGTCTCTTCAACCGCCACCACGAGGTCCAGTCCATCGCTCATCGGAGCCACGACTGGGGGCTTGCCGACGCGAACCTCGAGTCCCGCCGCGCCGCTTCCTTTCCCCACCAGTTCGTTCTCGATCACCTCGCCGTGGAACGCCGGTACTTCGACCTGTTTGGCGGTCCCCTCGAGGCGCACCGCTCTGACCGTCGTGAACTGCACAGCGCCCGCCGCTGCCCGGGTACCCGCGGGGATCGTGATGCGATCGGCGCCGGCTCCGCTGCGCTCGAACACGAGCGTTGTCGTCGCGGCGGCCGGAGGAAGCGGCGTGATGCCGATCAATCGGAGAAAGGCGTTGTACTGCTTGTCCGGAACGCGGTTCAACCGATACAGCATCACTTGGGTCAGGTAGGCAAATGCCTCGACCAACGCGATGCCGGGGTCGGACGGCGAGAAGTCGGTCCATCCGGGGCATGCGGCGTGGAGCTGCTGGATGGCCTCCTGGCGCAGCTGCTCGAACGAACGATCGTCCAGCTTGGGCGGAACCCGTCCTCTCACGCCGTGCCTCCGCCGAGGTCGAGCTGTACCGAGAGCCGTTCCTCATTGCCCGTCGAGCGCACACGGTATTCCAGGGTGACGTCGAGCCGGGACGGATCATCGGCGTTGCGCTGCGCGTCGACGCGAACCTGATCGACGCGCGGCTCCCACCGCTCGATCGCCTGCTGGACGTAGTGAATCGCGAGTCCTGCCGTCGTGTCGTCGTTCGGCCAAAACATCAGGCGGTGCAGCTCGCAGCCATAGGTTGGGCGCAGCACGCGCTCGCCGGGACGCGTGAGCAGCAGCAGCAGCACTGCCTGCCGAACGGCGGCGCGATCGCTCACCGTCTCCAGTCCGCCGCGAGGCGTGAGCGCGAGTCCACCGAGCGCGTTCGTCTGCTCTGGGTCGTCGAAGCCCGGGATTCGGAACCGGACCCCGCGCCAGGAAGGCGTCGCGCTCATGTACTCGTGCTCACGAGCGTTTGCCCGGCCGTTCTGACCTTGTACGGCGGCGCCGGCGCGTCCACCGCGCCCGTCAAGTTGTCCATGCACACCGGTCTACCGTCGATCTTGATCAGCCCGGAGTAGCCGGTGATGACCGCGAGCGTGGTGGTGCACGGTTTTTGCGGGGGCACGAGCGGACACAGCGTGATGGTTCGACCGACGGTATCAGGCGCGATGAGCACGCGGCGCCCCTTTACCGTCACATAGCTTTGCGACGGGTTGTAACTCCTCACGGTCCCCGTCACGTGATCGCACACGATCACGACGTCCTCGGTGATCCAGAGCATCAGCCCTTCAGGAAATCCACGGAGCCTGCGGTGATCGTGATCGACTTGCCCGATGCCTTGATCTCGAGGTCCGTGGCGGACGTGATCGTGAATTTGTTCTTCCCGAGACGGACCATGCTGCCGTTCTCGTGCGTCACCGTGATCCGGTCCTTCTCGTCGTCGATTTCGATGTAATGACCCTGCGGGCTGCGCCAGCAGTAGCGCTTCACACGCGCGCCGCTGATGCCGGTGTCGGGAACGCCATCGGTCCCGAACAATCCTCCAAGCACCACACCCACGGCCGGATCTCCATCGGGAAGGACGACCAGGACCTCATCCTCTTCGTCAGGGAGCGCGACGAATCCCTTCTGCTGGCCCGCGG
>DATMZX010000284.1:0-2930 GCA_035573235.1 Gemmatimonadales bacterium | reverse complement strand
CGGCGGACGGGCGGTCCGAGCGGCAACACGGTCGTTCCCGACCTCGCGACGGCGCTGCCGGTGATCCAGGACGGCGGTCGGACGTATGTGTTCAAGCTGCGCAAAGGGATCCGCTACTCGAACGGCGCTTCGGTGAAGGCGAGCGACCTGCGCCACGCGATCGAACGCGGCTACCGCGAGCAGGCAGGCTTTACGGGCATCGCCGAGATCAGTGGCGCGAGCAAGTGCACGAAAGACGCGTGCGATCTCTCCCGCGGAATCGTCGCCGACGACGAATCGAGGACGATCACGATCCACCTCGATAAGCCGGATCCGGATTTCCTCTTCAAGCTCGCGCTGCCGTTCGGCTCGTTCGTTCCGCCGGGCTCCCCGCCGATTGCGAAGACCAAGGCACCGTTGCCGGGAACGGGGCCGTACCTGATCAAGAGCTACGCGCCGAATCGCAAGCTGGTGCTCGTGCGCAACCCGTACTTCCACGAGTGGTCGGCAGAAGCGCAGCCGGCTGGCTATCCGGATCGCTTCGAGTACACCTTCGGCCTCGAAGCGTCCGAGGCGACGTCCGCCGTCGAGTCGTGGAAAGCCGACTTCGCGTTGGAGCAACCTCCGCCAGAGCGGCTGGGCGAGATCGCGACGCGCTTCTCGAGCCTCGCGCATCCGTTTGTCGAGCCGTCGACGTATTTCTTCGGGCTCCACACAAAGCTTCGATGTTCGGGTACGGCGCGCGCTGAACTTTGCGGTCGACCGCGAAAAGCTTCTCCGACTCTGGGGCGGGAGGCAGCTTTGGCGGACGACGTGCCAGGTCCTGCCGCCGGGAATCGCCGGTTACCGGCCCACCTGCCCGTATACCGCGGCTGCGACAGCTGCCGGACAGTGGAAACGGCCCGATCTCGCACGAGCGCGGCGTCTGATCGCTGCCGCCGGCGCGAGGGGCGAGCCTGTGCTGGTTGCCGGCGCCAGTGACGATCCGGCCAAGGAGTCTGCGGTTCGATACATCACGGGACTGCTGAAACAACTCGGTTTCAAGGTGCACCTGCGGCTGTATCCGCACACGATCGACCTCTACCACGCTGCGGGAAATTCGCGGGCACGCATCCAGCTCAGCATCGACGGGTGGCGCTCGGACTTGCCACGTGCGGCGGACTTCTTCATCAACCTTCTGAGCTGCTCGGCCTACAAGCCCGACACGGACGTCAATCTCAACAGCCCGGGTTTCTGTCAGCCGGAACTCGACCGCCAGATGCGGCGTGCGCAGGATCTCGCCGCCACGGATGCCGCCGCCTCCGCTGCGCTCTGGGCAAAGGTGGATCGCCGAGTCGTCGACGCTGCGCCCTGGATCCCGTTCCTGAACGCTCAGGGGCTCGAGCTGACGTCGAAGCGCGTCGGGAACTACCAGCGGAACCCACAGTTCGGCGTCTTGATCGATCAGCTCTGGGTGCGGTAGCGCGGTAATCCAGGCCGCGAACGTGGCAGAGTGTCGCGGTGACCTTCGCCGTTGCCGCAGATTCATATGACAAGTTCATGGGGAGGTACTCGACGCTGCTGGCTCCGCAGTTCGCGGACCTTGCGGGTGTCCACTCGGGACAACAAGTCATCGACGTCGGTTCTGGTCCCGGCGCACTGACCGCCGAACTAGTTGAGCGTCTAGGCGCAGCGAATGTCGCGGCCGTCGATCCGTCGGAGTCGTTCGTCGCCGCTGCGCGCGAACGTCATCCCGGTGTCGACGTTCAGGAGTCGCCGGCAGAGACGCTGCCGTTCGCCGACGGAATGTTCGACGCAGCTCTTGCGCAACTCGTCGTCCACTTCATGGCGGATCCCGTTCAAGGGCTGAGTGAAATGGCTCGAGTTACACGCGCGGGCGGCGTGGTCGCGGCGTGCGTCTGGGATCACGCGGGGGAGCAGACGCCACTGGCGCCGTTCTGGAAAGCGGTGCGCGAGCTCGATCCGGACGAGGAAGGCGAAGGCACCTTTGCCGGCGCGGGCGAAGGTCAGCTCACGGAGCTCTTCCACGAAGCCGGACTGCGTGAGATCGAGGAGACGGCGTTGTCGATCCACGTCGACCACGCGACCTTCGAGGAATGGTGGGATCCCTTCACACTGGGCGTCGGGCCGGCCGGGGCTTACGTGGTGGGCCTCGACCCGGAGCAGCAGGCTGAGCTACGTGAACGGTGTCGGCAGCAGCTGCCAGAGGCGCCGTTCACGATCCCCGCGAAGGCCTGGGCGGCACGCGGTCTTGACCGGACCCCCTAAACCGATCAGGGCAACAGCCCGGCGGGTTGGACACGAAGGCTTCCAGCACGGAGCCGCGCTTGACCGATGAGATCCGCGCCTCGGTGCGGTCACCATTGAGTAGCGTTAACACTGGAAAGGCGACAGCACGCTGGCCCAACCGAACGCCGCCTCGTTTGGCGTAGGTTGGCGTCGCGATGTCGAGCTGGTACGAGAGTTGGGCGGATCGGTACGCGGAGTGGACGGTTGACGGAACTGATGACGTCCCGTTCTACGTCGCGCTCGCCTGTGAGGCTGACGGGCTACTGGTCGAGCTTGCGGTTGGCAACGGGCGCGTCGCGATCCCGGTTGCTCAGGAAACGGGCAGACGTGTGGTCGGGATTGACTCTTCTCCGGTGATGCTCGCGCAGGCGCGAGAGCGCGCGGTTGAGGCGGGAGTCGAACTCGACCTACGCGAAGGAGACATACGGGAGCTTGAAATCGAGGAACCGGCGGCCCTGATCTACTGTCCCGGCCGGTCACTGCTGCATCTGCCCACGTGGGCAGATCGTCGCCGCTGCTTCGAGCGGGTCGCGGCATCGCTTCGGCCTGACGGCCGCTTCGCCTGGAATGCGTTCGCCTTCGACCATCAGATCGCATCCGCCATCGACGGCCAGCACGCCGACACGTCTCCGGGCTTGCCTGTGCCGCACACGATTCACTAC
>DATMZX010000283.1:0-7296 GCA_035573235.1 Gemmatimonadales bacterium | reverse complement strand
CATCGCGAGGAACGCGGGAATCGAAAACACCGCGAAGAACGCCGCGACCAGAATCCAGATGAGATTGAATTGCTTGGCGTTGACGAGCGGCAACGCGACGACCAGCCCGACGATCGATCCCAGATACCCGATCGCGAAGCCGAGGCCCGAGACCGTTCCCAAACGCTCGGGTGGCGCGATGTCCGGCAAATACGCGTTGTAGTAGATCTGCGAGCTCTCGAACGCAAAGTTGGCGACGGCGATCAGCGCGAAGCCGCGCACGATCATCCCCTGCTCGAGCGTCGCGAACAGCGCGATGCAGCCGATGCACAATCCCGTGAACGCGATGAAGAAGCGCTTGCGCATCCCCGCGCGATCGGCCAGCGCGCCGAAGAACGGGCCGCTCAGCACCACGAGGAGCAGGGACATCGAGATCGCGCGCCCCCACCAGAGATCGCCCAGGCCGTGCTCGTTGCCGACGATGTAGGTGACGTAGTAGACGCTGAAGACCGTGACGACGATGACGGCCGAATACGCCGAGTTCGCGAAGTCGAACAGGCACCAGGCGAGGATGCGTTTCACGCGCGGCAAAATGGCGAGCGCAGGGGAGCCTCGCTAGCTTGGATTCGTGCCCTGGATGGTGTACCTCCTGCGCTGCCGGGACGGCTCCCTCTACACCGGCATCACCAACGATCTCACGCGGCGTCTCGCGTCACATCAACGTGGCACGGGCAGCGCCTATACGCGCTCGCGCCGGCCGATCGCCCTCGCCTATCAGGAGGAGCTGCCCGATCGCGGCGCCGCGTTGCGCCGGGAAGCCGCGATTCGCCGTCTGTCCCGAGCCGACAAGCTGGCTTTGTGCAACGGCGCGACGTAGCCCTCGCCGTCGTCGCGGTGCTCGTCGCGGCCGGCTGCGTACGGTTGGGGATTTGGCAGCTCGCGCGGCTCGAGCAGCGCAAAGCCCGTAACGCCGCGCTGATCGAACGCCTCAACCGCCCGATGCTGGAAGCCCGGGCGGGGCTCTCGGCCGACAGCGCGCGCCAGCGTCGCGTCATGGCCACCGGTCGCTACGAGTTCAATGCCGAGCGCACATGGCCCGGCCGGAGTTTCGAGGGGACTCCGGGTGTCGGCCTGATGACGCCGCTGCGTCTCGCCGACGGCTCGGCGGTGCTCGTCGATCGGGGATGGGTGCCCTCGCCTGACGCTTTTCACGTGGACCATGGCGCCTATCGTGAGCCGGATAGCGCGTCGGTGTGGGGGATTGCGCGGACCTTGCCGCGGGGGCGCGGCGACGTCGATTCGACGGGCTATCTGCCGTTCGTGATCGAAGTCGTCGAGCCGGTCGCGCGTGGGCTGCCGCGCCGCTGGCCGACGCCGGCGTTCGATAACGGGCCGCATCTGTCCTATGCGATTCAGTGGTTCAGCTTCGCGGTGATTGCCGTGGTGGGGACCGCCGTCCTGCTCGCAAAAGGCCGCCAGGCCGATAGGCAGTCACGTGCCGTTCAGTCCTCGGACTCAAAACGGGGACTTCCCTGACTCAAAATATGACAATTCGGGCGCCAGAACTACCGTTTTGACCTGCATTTAGCGATATTGCCCGACCCAAACAACTACAGTCTTTCAAAGGAGCCTCCATGGCGGCTGCCCTCCCCCTGAAGCGCCCCGTCAAGGTCGGAGAGTTGGTCCGGCGCCGGTTGCGTGAACTGAAGCGCACCCCGCGCGAGCTGGCGGACGCGGTTCAGGTGTCTGAGATCTATATCGCTGACCTCGTCGCCGGACGGCGGCGTCCCCCGGCCCCCGGTCGGATGGATGTCTACGCGCCGATGACCAAGTTCCTCAAGCTGCACCGGAACGACCTGCCCACCTGCGCCAAGGCGGAGCGGGATGGCGAGACCAAGAGCAAGCGCCGTCCGCATCCGGAAATCCGGCGCCAGTTCCTGGCGCTGTGCCTCGATGAGGCGCACGCCCGGCTGCTTGCCCGGCGCATCGGCCGCAAGGACGGCGTCATGCTCGAACGGGTGATCGTCGGCCGGCTGCTCGAGGTGGCCCAGGGCTTCGTGCGGCGCCAGCTCGATGACGATGTGGGCATCCGTATCGCGGCGAGCCGCGACGGCTGCACCTATCTCGAGATGCGGATGAAGCTGATGGAGTTTCTGGATGCGACGCCCGAAGGGCTCACGCCGGAAGATGGTGAGGAATTCGTCAGGCCCCGGATCGCGGGATGGAATATCGATCTCGACACGCACGCGATGCGCATCGTGCTGCGGTCGCAGGATCCGGCGCCGCGTCAGGTCAGGGCGCTGAGCATCTAGGCAGTCGAAGACGGTCAAGGGCGGTCAAGGAACTCCTTGACCGCCTTTTTTTTGCCCTTCAGTTTCAACCCCGTTCATCCACGCCGTCGTTCTTCCATCCGGAGACTCCATGCTTTCGTTGCTCGTTGCCGCGCTGTTGAGTGCTCAACAGCCTCCGCCACCGCCTCCGCAAGACACGACCAAACGCGATACCACGAAAGTCAAACTCGACTCGCTGCCGCTGAAAATGACGCGCAACATCAGCTTCGACGCGTCGGAGGGCACGTGGCTTTCGCTCGACGTCTCGCCCGACGGCAAGACGATCGTGTTCGAGCTGCTGGGCGACATCTACACGATGCCGGTGACGGGCGGGACGGCGACGCGCGTTACGTCGGGACCTGGATTCGATTCCCAGCCACGCTGGTCCCCGGACGGCAAGCGCATCGTGTTTCTCTCCGACCGCTCCGGCGCGGAGAACGTCTGGTTGATGGATCCGGATGGCACCAAGAGCAAGGCGTTGACCAAGGGCACGAACAACCTCTACGCCTCGCCCGAATGGACGCCCGACGGCAACTACATCGTCGTGTCGCGGACGAGCGGCGTGCTCGGCAGTGTGTACGAGCTCTGGCTGATTCACAAAGACGGCGGCTCGGGCGCGGCGATGCTGCGTGTCCAAGCCGGTCCCAACGCGCCGCCGCCGATGAACACGCTCGGCGCCGCCTTCGGAAAGGACCCGCGCTACATCTGGGTGTCCCGGCATCGCGGCGGGTTCGGTTACAACCTCCAGTATCCGCTGTGGCAGCTCGCGATCTACGATCGCCAGACCGGCCGCCTCTTTACGCAGACGGACGTCTACGGCAGCGGCATGCGTCCCGCGCTCTCGTCCGACGGGAAGTGGATGGTCTACGCGACGCGCTATGACGCCGAGACCGGACTGCGGCTTCGCGACATGGCGAGCGGCGATGAGAAATGGCTCGTCTATCCCGTGACGCGTGACGATCAGGAATCCCGGTTCACGCGCGATCTGTATCCTGGGTATTCGTTCACTCCCGACAACCAGGCCCTGATCGTCTCGATTGGCGGGAAGATCAAGCGCGTCGCCATACCCTCGGGGCAGGTGACCGACATCCCGTTCACCGCCAAGGTCGATCAGCAGCTCGGGCCGATGGTGCACCTGCCGATTCGTGTCGATACGGGTCAGGTGCTCGTCCGTCAAATCCGCAACGCTTCGCCGTCGCCGGACGGGAAGCGCCTCGCGTTCAGCGCGCTCGATCGGCTGTACGTGATGGATCTGCCGAACGGAACGCCGCGGCGCGTTACGAATGACACCGTCAAAGAGCAGGTCCCGGCGTGGTCGCCCGACGGTCAGTGGCTCGCGTACGTGACGTGGACCGACCAGGGCGGAACGCTCGACAAGATCAAGCCGGACGGTCGCAGCAAGCCGGTGCGGCTCGCACCCGACACGGCGTTTTACGACACGCCGGTGTGGTCGCCCGACGGCACCAAGATCGTGGTCGTGAAGGGCCCGCGCGCGCCGAGAACGCAGGAGCACTTTGCCCCGGGGTATGAAATCGATTGGGTGCCCTCGGCGGGCGGTCAGTTGACGCGGATCTCGCCGATCAACGCGTGGGGCCGGCCGCATTTCGCCAAGGACCCGAACCGGGTCTACATCTACGAGGGCCCCGAGGGACTCGTCTCGATGCGCTTCGACGGGACCGACCGTCGCTCGCACATTCGTGTGACCGGCTATACCTATCCCGGCCCCGGCTCCCAGCCCGATCCGGCCGGCGAAATCATCATCAATCCCGATTCGAGCAAAGTGCTGGCACTGGTCGGCAATTACGTGTACTCGGTCACGATGCCGATGATCGGCGGCGAGACGCCGTCGGTCAACGTCTCCGATCCAAGCTCGTCCGCATTTCCGACCAAGCGTCTCACGATGGTCGGCGGCGACTTCGTCGGCTGGACCAACGACGGCAAGCAGGCCTACTGGTCGATCGGCCGCTCGTTCCTGCGCTGGGACCCGGTCGTTGCCGACTCGATGGACAAGCTGAAGCAGCGCACCGATTCGATTCGCGCCGATTCCCTCAAGACCGACGCGTTCAAGGCGCTCGCCGATTCGGTGCAGAAGCGGCTGCGCTCGCGCTCCGACTCGCTGTCGAAGCAGCCGGCGTATGACCCGGAGCGGATCAATGTCGCGATCCGTGTGGCGCGCGACGTCCCGAAGGGGACCGTAGTGCTGCGCGGCGCGCGCATCATCTCGATGAAGGGCGACGAGGTCATCGAAAACGGCGACGTCGTCGTCACCGACAACCGCGTCGTCTCGGTGGGCCCGCAGGGCTCGGCGCCCGCGGGCGCGCGCGTGATCGATGTCGCGGGCAAGACGATCGTTCCCGGCTTCGTCGACGTGCACGCGCATCCCTGGCCCACCTGGGGCATTCACGAGACGCAGGTCTGGAAGTATCTCGCGAACCTCGCCTGGGGCGTCACGACCACGCGCGACCCGCAGACGTCCACCACCGACGTGTTGACGTACGCGGACCTGGTGGAGACCGGAGAAATCCTGGGCCCGCGCATCTACCATACCGGACCGGGCGTGTTCTGGGACGAGGACTTCAAGAGTCTCGAGGACACGCGGCAGGCGCTGCGCCGCTACAGCGAGTTCTACGGCATCAACACGATCAAGATGTACATGACGGGCAATCGCAAACAGCGGCAGTGGGTCATTCAGGCGGCGAAGGAGCTGGGCCTGATGCCGACGATCGAGGGCGGGCTCGACTTCAAGATGAATCTGACCGCCGTGATCGACGGCTATCCCGGCTCCGAGCACAGCTATCCGATCATGCCGCTCTACAACGACGCGGTGCAGCTGATCGCCCAGTCGGGGATCACGTACACGCCGACGCTGCTCGTGTCGTACGGCGGGCCGTGGAGTGAGAACTACTTCTACGAGCACAACGACATTCACGATAATCCCAAAGTGCAGCGCTTCATGCCGCACGACGAAATCGACCAGCGCGCCGAGCGGCGGTCCTGGTTCCGCGACAATCAGTACGTGTTCCCGCGCATCGCCGCGTCGGCGAACGCGATTCTCAAGGCCGGCGGCCATATCGGTCTGGGCGGTCACGGCCAGATGGACGGCCTCGGCGATCACTGGGAATTGTGGGCGATGGCGGCGGGCGGCATGACGCCGCACGACGTGCTGCGCGTGGCGACGATCCAGGGCGCGAATGCGATCGGCATGGAGCAGGATCTGGGATCACTCGAGCCGGGGAAGCTCGCGGACCTGATCGTGCTGGATGCGAATCCGCTCGAGGATATCCATAACACGAATACGGTTCGCTACGTGATGAAGAATGGGCGGCTGTACGAGGGCCAGACACTCAACGAGGTCTGGCCGCGGCAGCGGCAGCTGCCGAAGATGTGGTGGTGGGGAACTGAGCCTGCGAGCAGGGCTGAGATGGCTAAGTAGACGTCGAGACGTCTAGCGGTGCCTAGGTTTGAGGATGTAGGTAGTCCTACTCACTTCAACCTAAAGCCCGCTAGACGTCTAAACGTCTAGTCTTTGCTGGTCCCTGTCTTTTCGGGTCCCACTCAGTTACATTTCTTCTCGCAAGGAACCAAGAGCTGGCATCCCTCCGGATAGTCCCGCTCAGGGACTCCGTCGCTGCACACACGCACGGTACTTCTCCCTCAGGTTCAAAACTGAAGCAGCGCTGAAACTCAGATGGCATTGGGCCACCTGACGGCGCGCGTGTGAAATACTAGACGTCTAGATGTCTAGACGTCTCGACGTCCAGGAGTACCATGCCATTTGCAGCTCTGGGCCTAGCGCCCGAACTCGTTCGTGCCGTCGCCGATGAAGGCTACGAGCAACCAACACCTATCCAGTCGGAAGCAATTCCGCTCGCGCTTGCCGGTCGCGATCTCATCGGCTCCGCGCAGACCGGCACCGGTAAGACCGCCGCGTTTGTGCTCCCCATTCTGCAGCGACTGTCGAGCGGACCGCGCGGCGTCCTGCGGGCGCTCATCCTCGTGCCGACGCGCGAGCTGGCGGAGCAGGTTGCCGCGAGCATCCGCGCCTACGGCCGCCATACCCATGTGAAGGGTGCCGCGGTCTACGGCGGCGTGGGGATGGAACCGCAAACGCACGCGTTGCGGCAGGGCGTCGACATGATCGTCGCCACGCCCGGTCGCCTGCTCGACCACATGGAGCGCGGCCACGCCGATTTCTCCAGGCTCCAGGTGCTCGTGCTCGACGAAGCGGACCGCATGCTCGACATGGGATTCGCGCCCGACGTGAAGCGCATTCTGAATGCGCTGCCCGACGAGCGTCAGACCATGCTGTTCTCGGCGACGATCTCGCCCGAGGTCGACGCGCTGGCGCGGCGCGCCCTGAACGGGCACGCCTCCGTCGAAATCGGCCGGCGCGCGCAGGCGGCCGAGGGGATCGAGCACGTGATCGTCGCGTGCGACAAACTCCAGAAGCGCGGCGCGCTCGGCGCGATTCTCAAGGCGAAGCCAGCCGGGCAGACGCTGATCTTTACGCGCACGAAGTACGGCGCGGACAAGCTGGTCACGTTCCTGAAGCGCGAAGGGATCGCGGCGAACGCCCTGCACGGCGACAAGGCGCAGAGCCATCGCACGCGCACGCTCAACCAGTTCCGCGAAGGCAGCGCCGAGATCCTGGTGGCGACCGACATCGCCGCGCGCGGCATCGACGTCGACGGCATCCGGATGGTCGTGAACTTCGACGTGCCGACCGATCCCGAGGTCTACGTGCACCGGGTCGGCCGCACGGCGCGCGCCGGCGCGCGCGGGCTCGCGCTCACGCTGATCTCGCCCGATGAGTGGCTGTTGATGGCGGATGTCGAGCGGCTGATCGGTCAGAATTTCCCGCGCGAAGTGATTCCGGGCTTCGAGCCGTCGGTGCCGCCGCTGCAGCCTCGGCTGGCCGTCGCGGAGGCGCCGAAGCCCGAGCGGTCGTTGCGGCCGCGCCGGGGTCTGAAGCGGCGCTAGTCGCGGG
>DATMZX010000282.1:0-3425 GCA_035573235.1 Gemmatimonadales bacterium | reverse complement strand
CTTTTCGTCGTGTGCGTCCCGGATGAAACCGACCCGACGATTGGCCGTGCTCGTGCGGAGATTCGGGTAGGGTCCCGCAGCGGGGGCCAGCAGATCAGCAACAGCCGCCGCGATCGGATTGCAAGACGCGCCGGAGCGCGGGATGCATCGTTGTTCGAGCGTCGTCGACCCCTGAACAGAAGGTCTGATACTGTTCTGCGATGCAGCCCGAGGCTGAATCATCGTTGGGCCAACACCCTACTGGGTCGCCTGCAACGCGGCGATCGTCCGGTCCAGGTCCGCGACGCTTGTGACTTCTCGCATCGCGCGCAAGAACTTCCCCACATCCTGCGTCAGTGACCACACCTCTTCAACCTTTGGGCCAATCGGGTTCGATGACTCGGCCGTGTTCCCGTAGGTGCCGTAAAAAGCAAAATACGCCTGGTTGATCTCGCGGATCGTAATGCCGTGCTGGTCCAGGTACACGCGCTCGTCGTCCATCGCCTTTTCCGCCTCGGCGATCTTGCCCTGCGCCAGCAGCGCGTCCACCTTGAGCCGCAGGTTGTGCATCTCCGTGTTGAAGTCGACGGTGGGCGGCGGGCCCGCTGGTGCGCTCCCGTCCTGGCCAGCCGGCAGGGTTATCGGGTGGGCCTTTCGTACGAGGTCGCCCAGATGTTGCCCGACGATGTTCGCGGTTGTTTCGTTCAGGGTTTCGCCGTCGCTGCTGCTGTAAAAAATCTGCCCCAATGGGTAGAACGCGAGGTAGTGGTGGGTCCATTCGTGCGCGGCGGTGTTGAGGAGCGAATCGTAGTCCTCGTCGTTGTCCACGATTGCGGGGTACGCGGCGATGCCGCCCAGCGGCACGACGATTGAAACGATCTGGTTGGTGTCGGCCTGCTGCTCAATATTTTCGATATCGCGCAGGCTCAGGCCGTTCTTCAGCAGCGTGTCGTTGAGCCGCTGGATCCTGTCGCGGGGCGAGCGCACCAAAATTTGCGGCGGGCTCGTGAGGTCGAACGCGACGGGCGGCCAGGTCAGTGAAACGTCGTTGAACAGCGGTAGTTCACGTTGCAGTCCCTCCGCCGCGACAGATTGGTCGATCCAGCGCTCGAGCGTCGCCTCGACGTCGTGCTGGTAGTTGGCACGCTCGTTGGTCAGTGTGTCGATCAGGTTCAGATTGGGCGTGGCCGTGTTGTTGGCGGCCGCGATTTCGCTCGTAAGCTTGAAATACTGCCGGATCGCCCGTTCGCCGGAAGCATCGTCCGGGCTGTGGGCGATCCCAATGCGCGCGAACGCCGTCCCCACCACCGTGTCGGCCTCCCAGCGCCAGAGATGATACTGGTACGGGGCCAGGGGTCCTCGGGACCAGAAGAGCGTCAACGCTCCTCCCCCGGCGCTCCCCGCCACCAACGCCGCGACGATGATCAGGACCCACACCGCCGGACGCCATGGCCGATATTCGACAGCTGGCGTGCCGGATTCGCCCGATGTTCCGACCGCCGCCGAGTGGATCGACATGGCTGCAGGATAGCTGAGAGCGCCGCCCGGTGGGCGGCCGCCTGACGCCATGCGCCGCGCGACATCTTCTATGCCGTTACCTTCGGCGCGCTAGACTGCGAACAGCGTATGACAGCGAGCCGGGCCGCAGCCGCAGAGATGCGCGGAGGACGAAGAGCGTCGCTCCGCATCAGCTACGCGTCGTTCGAATCCCGGGTTGCGGCGGGTGCACTGGATGTGCTCGTCCTGTTCATCATCGCTTCGCTGCTTGTCACAGCCGGGTCGCTCGTGGTGCTCATCTCGTCGAACTTTGAAAAAGTCGACCCGTCGGCCACGTCGATAAACATCTTCTGGGGTTGCGTGGGCGCGATCGCGCCGGCCCTGCTGCTGTACTTCTTCATCGGGCTTGCGTGGAAAGGCCAGACCGTTGGTGCGGCCGTCATGCAGATCATGGTCATCCGCTCAGATGGCCGGCCCCTCGGCGTGCTCGGTTCGGTGGCCCGCGTGATTGGGCTGCTTATCTACCTCATCATCATCGCGGCCGGCGTTATCGCGGCATTCGTTATGCGTTCCTCGACGGCCGCGGCGGGAGCGGCCGTGAGCGGCGCCTTCCTCCTCGCGGCCCTTGGCTTCATCTGGGCGGCATTCGATTCCCATCGCCGGACACTCCACGATCGCATCGCCGGGACGATCGTCGTCCGGCTCGTGTAACCCGGCGATGGCTGAGACGACCGCTGGAGCCGACTTGCGCGCAGAGAGACGGCGCGCCTTCGCTGGCCACGACGACGCCGTTTCCCATGGCCGCCGGGCGCTCTTCACGGCGGTCCTCATCGTCTCCGTCTTCGTGCTCATCCTCAGTGTGAGCATTCGTCAGGCAACCGAGCCGGCCGCGGCGTCGAACGTCATCCAGGCCGGGGTAGCAGTCACCACGGACATCGATCGGGTGCTCGCCGGCGGCGCCGACCAACTGCGCCTTCAGGCCCAGACGGGCACCGCCTCCTCGTACAGCATCCCTGGTTACCCATTGCAGGTGTATCTGAGCCGCGACGAACTGCTGAAGCTGTCCACGCCCGACTTGCGCGCGCTGGTGCTCTCTCGGTCGGCCGCGTTGGTCTACCGTGATGGACTTGGTACTTTCGACCACACAGGAGATCAATCACTGAGCCGCTTCTCGTCGCAGGGGCTGCTGGACCTGACGGTTGGTGAGCTCTCCCAAAGCACGCATGACCGCGCGAGCATCGTGATGATGATCGCGCTTATTGCGACGCTGCTCAGCGGCGTCGGGCTCGTCGTGTCGAGCGAAGGCTGGGGCCGCATGAAACGGCTCGGCCTGGCGATCGTGGTTGGCTCGGCTCCGGGCGTAATCGCCTTCGGCTTTGCCTGGCTGGTCGCTGGATTCGTCGGCGGAGGCGACCCCTTTGAGCGCAGCTTGCGCGAGATCGCCCGCACGGTCGTGTCAGTGCCTGTCCGCAATTTCGCTGTGGTTGCTGTCGCCGGCGGTCTGATTGCCTTCGCCGGCATTGCGCTTGAGCGGTCGGACTCCGAGCGCCCCTTCCCAATCGAGGCAGGGATGGAGATCAACGATTCGGAAGAGTGGGAATCGTCTCCGGACCTGGCTTACGAAGAGGTCGAATCCTGAACCCGTAGTTCACTGGACGGGCAGCACGGTTCCAACGGGCAGCGGCCGCAGGCCGGTGTGCGAGCGACGCATGTGCGTCTCCCGTGCTTGATGAAAAGCATGTGAAACGTGTAGTAGTCCGCCTCTTCGACGAGCGTTTCGAGCTGAGCCTGTGTTTGTTCGGCCGTGGCTTTCGGCCCGGCGAGCCCAAGTCGCTTGGCGACGCGCTCGACGTGCGTGTCGACGGGGAGGGCCGGACGCCCGAGCGCGAAGAGCAGCACGCAGGCCGCAGTCTTCGGCCCCACGCCAGGCAGCGATCGCAGCCACGAAC
>DATMZX010000281.1:0-3016 GCA_035573235.1 Gemmatimonadales bacterium | reverse complement strand
CTTCGCCGCCCCGCCGCCATCGGTACCGCCTTTTCCGCGACCACCCGCAGATTCACCACTTCGATCGCGCCGCCCGAATCGGCGTGGCCATGCCGTGCGCGATGAGCCGCGCGGAACGTCGTCGCCAGCGCCGTGGGATCGTCGTCAGCAGCCGGAACCGTGACTTCGTAACCCTGCCCCGCAAAACGGCAGTCGGCATACCGGGTCAGCGTCGCCTGCGAGAGTGCGCCGGCGGCCGCGGTCAGCATCGGCTGGAACGCGCCCGCGAGCTCCCGTGCATTCATTTCTGCGAGCGGCCGATGCAACGACGCCAGCACGTCGACGCGTTCGGGCGCGACTGCCAGTCCGAGCGCGCTCAAGACCCCCGGATGCGATGGCACGACGACGCGCGACATGCCGAGGGCATCCGCCAGCGCACAACCAAACAGCGGTCCCGCCCCGCCAAACGGCAGCAGCGCCATGCCGCGCGGATCGATGCCGCGGGCGACGCTGACGCGCTTCAACGCGCGAGCCATCACCGCGGTCGCGACCTGAACGATCCCCGCCGCCAGCTTCGCGACATCGGAGCCGAGCGTCGCGATGGCGCGCTCCGCGGCTTGCCGGTCCAGGCGCACCGTGGCGGCGAGCTGGTACTCGGGATCGAGCCAGCCAAGGACGAGGCACGCATCGGTCACTGTCGGCTCCGTCCCGCCCCGGCCATAGCACGCCGGCCCGGGCTCCGCGCCGGCGCTGCGGGGCCCGACGCGCAGCGCGCCGCCTTCGTCGATCGCCGCGATGCTTCCGCCGCCGGCGCTTACGGTGTCGATGAGAATCGCGGGAAGCGCGAGCGGCACGCCCGCGACGGACTCGGCGCCCTCGGTCAACGCGACGCCGCTCGTGATCAGGCTCGCATCGGCGCTCGTGCCGCCCATATCGAGGGTGAGCAGGTCGCGCTGGCCAACAGCGGCGCCGACCAGCCCGGCCCCGACGACGCCGCCCGCCGGGCCCGACAGTGCCAGACTCGCGGCGCGCACCGCCGCGTGCTCGGGGGTCAACGTCCCCCCGCTCGACGTCATGATCCGCAGCGCCCGCACGCCGTGTTGCTCGGCGGTCCTGGCCGTCCGCTTGACGTACGAGGAGACTTTGGGCCTGAGATACGCTTCCGCCGTGGTCGTGCTCGTCCGCTCGTACTCACGGAAGACCGGCAGCACTTCGTGACTCGCGGCGACCGGCACATCGGGGAGCGCGGCGCGAATCGCGTCGCCGAGCTGCTCCTCATGCTGAGGATGGCGGAAGGCAAACAGCAGCGAGATCGCGACTGATTCGGGGGCGAGCTGGCGAAGCTGCGCGATCACGCGCTCGATCTCTCGGGACGACAGGGCCTCGATCGTACCCAGCGGGCCCATGCGCTCCCGAACCCCGATCACATCGTCGCGCGCCACGAGCGGCGGCGCATGATCGCGCGCGAGATCGTACAACGCCGCGCGGTCCTGGCGCCGCAGCCAGAGGATGTCCTCAAAGCCTGCTGTGGCGAGCAGCGCGACCCGGGCGCCGCGACGCTCGAGCAGCGCGTTCGTGGCGACAGTCGTCCCGTGGATGAGAACGTCGATTGGGAAGTGCAACGCGTCGAGCGCCGTGAACAAACCGATGCTTGGATCGCGTGGCGTGCTCGCGACTTTCCGAATCTCGACGGTCCCGTCTGCTCCTACTGACACGAGGTCGGTAAACGTTCCCCCGACGTCGACCCCAACGCGCGTCATGGACGGAAGCGGCGCTTGATCAGGAACCCGGCGCCGCCCAGGGTCAGCAGGACGACCAGCAGTCCGACCCAGTCGCCCAGGCGGACGTAGAGCGGTACGACGCTGCTCGTCGTGAGCGTCCCGACGAGCACGGTGTCGGCATCGATCGCGGTTCGGTCGTACGCGCGTCCCAGCGGATCGACGAACTCGGAAATCCCGGAGTTCGCCGCGCGTGCGACGCCCATGCGTGTTTCGATCGCGCGCAGCACGAGGTGCGAGGCATGCTGCGCCGGCGCGGTGGTGTGACCAAACCAGGCGTCATTCGTGATGTTGAGGAAGAAATCAGCGCCATGCGCCCGATAGTAGCGCGGCAGGTCCTCGAACACCGATTCATAGCAGACGATCACGCCGAAACGCCCGAGCGCGGTCTGATACAGTGGCTTGGTGCGGCCCGGCGTAAAGCCCCCTGACCAGCGTGCCAGCCCTGGAATGGCGCGGAATACTTTGACCGGCACGAACGGCACCCGCTCGGTGACCGGAACGAGGTAATGCTTCGCGTACACCGGGTGGCTCCGCCAGTCACCCGTCGAGTCGATCAGCAACGTGGCGTTGTAGTACGGGTCGAGCGTGCTGCGCCACCCCGGCTCGGCCCAAAAAACGCCTGTGAAAATCGGTACGCGCGCATCGCGTGCAAGGCCGGTGATAGCCGCATCCCAGCCGGGGCGGCGCCACAGGAAGTCAGGAATGGCCGCTTCCGGCCAGATGATCAACGCAGGGCGCGGTGTGTCTTGGAGCAGTTCGCTCGAGTGACGGAGCAGCTTGCCGACGACGCTGTCCGCGCGCGCCGGGTCCCACTTCTCGTTGAACGCCTCACTGGGCTGCACCATGCCGACGACGCCGACATCGTGCACCGGCAGCGTCTTCATCCGCCAGACGCCGTAGCCTAAGGCCAAGGCTACAGTCGCGAACACCGGCGCGAGTTCGCGCAGGACGGCGGTACCCTTCCCCCGTCCCGCATCCCCCTTCCCGAGGAATGCGTCGACGATGACAACGTTGCACCACGCCAGCCACAGGGTGATGCCGCGAGCGCCCGCGATATCGGCCCACTGCACCAGGACGCGCGCATCCGCCAGCGATGTGCCGAGACCGAGCCATGGGAACCGGACGTCGCCGAGGTGGCCGATCGTCCATTCGAGCGCCGTCCAGGCCACGGGCAGCACGACCCAGAGCGGCACGCCCGGCAGCGCCACTCGCATGCGGACGACGAACCAGAACAGGACGCCGTTGAGCAGTCCGAG
>DATMZX010000280.1:0-4162 GCA_035573235.1 Gemmatimonadales bacterium | reverse complement strand
AGGGCGCGCACCGAGCTGGTCGCCCGATGGTCAGCGCGTCGCATTCGAGTCGGATCGCGGCGGTCTCTTGCGAATGTTCTACGCGGTGTACATCGTCAATCGCGACGGCAGCGCGCTGCGGCAGATCACGGACTACGCGCTCAACGCCAACCACCCCGTGTGGTCTCCCGACGGCAAACAGCTGGTCATCTCCGCGCGCGATTCGGCGCTCTCGAACGAAACGCGCATCGCGATCGTCGTTCTGCCGCCGTGACCTGACACGTCACGCAGGCGACAGTAGACTGGGACACAAACGGGAGGGTCCATGGATCTCAAGACCGTAGTGCTCGCAGCACTGCTCACGGTCATCGCCACAGCCGGCCGGGCAACTGAGACGCCGTCACATCACGCGAAGGCTGCCGCCGATCGCGTGCAGCAGGAAGTGAGCTGTGTGCCGGTGGCCGAGCGGGCCGGTCGCAAGCTTGGCTGCTTCGTCACCGCGACCGAGACGCTGGGAGAGCTGGCCTCGTCGCAGGTCTACTGGCACATCTACACCTATCCAAACCGTGCGGCCGCGGAAAAGGCCAAGGGAAAGAGCGGCAGCGTCGTCGAGTCATACGGCAAGGTGTGGCTGTTCACGATTGGACAGGCGGATTGGAAAGCGAGCGGCGGGAAACGCAT
This sequence comes from Gemmatimonadales bacterium, assembly GCA_035573235.1. GTDB lineage: Bacteria > Gemmatimonadota > Gemmatimonadetes > Gemmatimonadales > GWC2-71-9 > 20CM-2-65-7. The sequence continues at coordinate 3,502 of DATMZX010000280.1, read as the reverse complement.
CGCGCGCGTGGGCCCGCTTCCCGTCAACGATGCCGCGAGCTACACGGCGCAGTACATGGAGGCGACGTTCATGCCCGGAATGAAATCGCGTGTGCATCGGCACCCGGGCCCCGAGGCCTGGTACGTGCTCCAGGGCGAGCAGTGCCTCGAGACGCCGGGCCATGCGCAACCCGTGCGCGCCGGCGAAAGCGGCATCGTGCCGGAAGGCCCGCCGATGATGCTCCTCGGGACGGGCACGTCCGAGCGTCGCTCACTCGTGCTGATCCTGCACGACTCGTCGAAACCGATGACCGTGCCCGCGGCGGACTGGCAGCCCGAGGGCCTTTGCCATGCGCCCGCCTCCAGCGCGGCTCAGTGACGGCGCCAGCCAGCGCCAACACCCCGGATGATGCTGACCGCCGAGGTATAGGCGAGGCCCCCGTTACAGACCATCACCGGCGCCTTGCGGTCCGACACGGTCGCTCGCGGGATCGCAACGCTCCCCAGGAAACCGGTCGCGCCGAGACCCGTGGCAAAGAGCGTGGCAGAGCAGGCCACGCCGGTAATCAGGACAGAGCGGAGTTTCATTGCAGTGGCCCCCTGGCTCGACCTTCGAGCACGGGTGCAGAATCGCGGAAGCACCGGGTGCGCGGTAGATGAAGAATGTCCCGTTGATGCGCCCGGAGCGCCGAAAACCCCGGGTCACTTGTCCCGACGTGCGTCCGGGAGCAGGATTTCGCGTGGCGCGCGCGTACGGATGCGCGCAAGTTTGAGCTGATTCATACTCTGCGCGGCCGGTGGCGGGAGCGCGCCGCGCGACGCGTATAACGAACCGGCCGAGGAGCCCGCCAACCGTCCCGTGCAGGAGCATTCATGGCCCCACTGACCGATCCCGAGCTGGCCGAGCTGCGCAAGACGTTCGAGTCGTGCGACCCGAACGGCGATGGCTTCATTGATCGCGAGGAATTCCACTCCCTGCTCAACAAGCTCGATGGCGATGTGTCGCGCGAGGAGTGCCTGCTCGACTTCGAGGTCGCCGACACCGAAGGCGACGGCTTCATCGGCTTCAAGGAATTCATCGTCTGGTGGACGAGCTGAAGCGCCGCGCACCGCCCCGGCATGAGCCCCATTCGCGCCTGTGGTGATGAGGACTTCGCAAGCCTTCTCACCATCATCAACACCGCGGCGGAAGCGTATCGCGGTGTGATTCCGCCGGATCGCTGGCATGACCCGTACATGCCCGCCGACGCGCTGCGTCGCGAGATCGTCGCGGGCGTTTCCTTCTGGGGCTTCGAGACAGACCGTGAGCTGATCGGCGTGATGGGCATGCAACCCGTGCGCGACGTGGAGCTCATCCGCCACGCGTATGTCTTGCCGGGTCAGCAGCGGCGCGGCGTGGGTGCCGAGTTGATCCGACACCTGCGTCGTCAGACATCGAGGCCCATGCTCGTCGGCACGTGGGCCGCGGCGAGCTGGGCGATCGCTTTCTACCGGCGCCACGGTTTCGAGCCCGTGTCTCCCGAGCGCAAGACACTGCTGCTCAAGACGTACTGGAGCATCCCCGAGCGGCAGATCGAGACCTCGGTCGTGCTCGCCAATCCCCCGATGGCCCATCCCCCGATGGCCCATCCCCCGATGGAATGAGTGAAGCGGCGCCCGCCATTCGAGAGACGGTCAGCGGCGGGTGACAGGCTGGTGCGCGGGCAGTGCCGCCCCTATTCTCTCGCGCGGACTCGTCCACTCCAATCAATAAGGAACATCGAGTGCGCCACCTTCTCACGCTTGCTCTGCTCGGTTTCGCCGCGTCCGCGTCCGCTGCGGCGCCGGAATACAAGACGATCACGATGGAAATCGACATCGCGAAGCCCGCCGCCGAAGTGTGGGCGAAAGTCGGCGGCTACTGCGACATCAGCAAGTGGCTCAACCTCGACTGCTCGATCACCTCCGGTGACGGCGGCGTCGGCACCGTGCGTTCGCTCGCCGGCGGTCGCGTGACCGAGATTCTCATCGGCAAGACCGACCTGTCGTACGGCTACACGCAGCCGGTGAAGGAAGGCACGTTCTACAATCTGTATCACGGCTTCATGGAAGCGAAGCCGATGACGGCGAAGACCTCGAAGATGGTCTACACGCTGATGTACGACGTCTCCGACAAACCCGATCAGGCTGCGAAGGATGCCGACGTCGCGCGCCGCCGGACGGCCTTCGAGAACGCGCTGAAAAAGATGAAGGAGCTCGCGGAGAAATAACGCTCCGCTCTGGCGCTCAGGCCTGCTCCATTAGGTGATGCGTGAAGCCTTCTCGAATCAGATGGCGCCAGGCGCCGAGGACTTCGCGCGGTAGATCGTGCGGTGACTGAAACCCGAGCGCTGGGTAGCGTTGGATGCGCTCGATGTCGCCGACCATCTCGTTGATGATCCCGAAGAGGCCGACGACGTTCGAGACGTCTCGCGGGAACTCCAGTGCGGGGCACGCGGTGTAGCGCGCGATTCCGGGCCACTGCACCTCGGCCGTCAGCTTCACGCGCAGGACGGAGGCGGGCTTGGTGACGAACGTGATCGCTTTGGCTGCGGGAAGCAGCGCGCGCGTGAAAGCAATGTTCTCGCCGAAGTTCGTTGAGCGATCCTCCAGCAAGATCGTTACGTCCGGGATGCCATTCTCGAGCGCGCGAAGCTTGAAGACGGCTGCCTCCGTGTCCGACCAGAGCTGCCGCGTCCAATTGCCGGTCTTGCCGCTCAGGACCAGGCGAGTTGAGAGACCGGACTTGATCAGTCCGCACGCGTAGTCGCAGACGCGCAGGTCGTAGGAGCAGCACACGACGACAGCATCGCACGCGCCGGCGGAACGAAACGACGCCATGTAGTTCCACAGCATCGCGGCGCGAGAAATGGTTTCCGAATCGAAAGTGCTCATCCGCGGCTCCCGAGCAGCATGCCGGTACAATGATGCCACCCGATCGCAGGCGCTGCGGCTTCGTATGGTCCTGCTACCATCGCGGCTCCAGTAAGAAGAAGGACACCCGCATGCGTTCCGCCCGGTCCATCACCTTCGCTTCGTTGCTGTTCTCGTTCGCCGCACCGGTGCTGCACGCGGCCGCCGATCTCACCGTGCGCATCGATGCGCGTGATATTGCGCGCAAGCACGTGCACACCGAGCTCACGCTCGCGGCGAAACCCGGCCCGCTGGTGCTCGTGTACCCGAAGTGGATTCCCGCGGAGCACGCGCCCTCCGGCCCGCTCGACTCGATCATCGGTCTCGAGATCAAGGCCAACGGAACGCGGCTCGAGTGGAAACGCGATCCGATCGACATGTTTTCGGTCGCGGTCACCGTGCCGGCCGGCACGGATCACGTGGACATTTCCCTCGATTCCGGGCTCAGCACCGGCGGCAGCTCCTTCTCGGGCTCGCCGGGAAGCTCCGAGCAGCTCGCGGTCATCCGCTGGAACGAATTCGTGCTGTTCCCCAAGGGCCGCGACGCGGCGACGATCTCGGCCACCGGTGCGATCACGCCGCCCGACGGCTG
>DATMZX010000279.1:0-5038 GCA_035573235.1 Gemmatimonadales bacterium | reverse complement strand
GAGGCCGGGACCTGCGACCAATCATCGTTGTTGTACTCGCGATACCACAGGCCGAGCATTTGCTGCTCGAGCTGGGCATCCGCTTCGTTGGCGACGCCGTCGCCGTTCAGGTCACCGCTGGCGCCACCGTAATAGATCTTGAGCTGCGACGCGGTCCCGAACTGGAGCCCGGTCGGCTCGAATTTGACGCCGATTTTCGAGGTGTCCACCGAAACAGTGATCAGCACCGAGTCGCCCAGCGCGATCTCACCGATTTCCGGCGCGAACACGGGGTCCGTGGTGGTCAGCTCGAGGAACGGATGGCTGTCGTTATCGATCGTGCTGCTGTAGTTGATGCGGATCGAGCGGGACTCGCCACGCACGGCCCAGAACGAGACCGTGTACTGGTCGAGGCTGAGGGGCGGCGTCATCGCCATTGCCCCGGAGCGACGCCCGCGCGTTTGCGCGTTGAACTGTGGCGTCCCGGTCCATTTCAAAAACTGGGGACCCGCGGGCGCTTTCACCGCTGTGGGTTGTTCCGCGCAGCGCGCTACCGAGAGCGCTAGCGCGAGAACGAGTAGGGAGCGGCGAACGAACATAGGGTCTCCAGAGGGCAGTTAGGGCGCTTGACTGCTGTGGTTGGTACAGGCACTATTGGGACCCAAGTAGTCCCCATGCCTCTACCAGAACGACACGAAAGTAGGTCCATTTTGTCACCTGTCAAGCCCGAAACTGGCCCGAAACGGGTCCCGGTGGCAGCTCGCCTCGCCGTACTCCTGGATGTGTTCAGCCCCTGGGACGAAATCTCCCTCAGCTACCGCCAGTTCGCCGCCGCCTTGGGGGGTGGCGTAACTGAAGCTGCCATAAAGAAATGGCCGCATAGGGAGAAATTCCCTGCCGACGTGGCCCGCCTGATCGTGACCAAGGCTAAGGATATGGGGATCCCGGACGTTACGCTCGAGTGGGTACTGTGGGGGGAAGGTTCAGGTCCCCAAAAAGGAACCAAAAAGGTTCCAGTCAAGCCGCAGCAGCACGAATATCAGGAGTTAGCCGCCAGTATCGCGGAGGCCCTGGGGACCGATTTGGCCCACAACGAGTTCGGGCAGTGGTCCTCGGTGGAGGTCCAGCGCACGGTGATCTGGTCCCTCAAGGACCTCGCGCGCCGGCTGTGGGTGCTGCGCTTTCCGATGGCGGAGACATTCAAGCTGACCGACGAGTGGGGCACCAAGATCGGCTTGCCGACTCGTTCCCTTGCCTCTGCCTCGAGCCCTGATGATTTTTCCGCCGCCCCCTCCAGGGCCGATAGCTCAACTGGCAGAGCAACTGACTCTTAATCAGTAGGTTCTCGGTTCGATTCCGAGTCGGCCCACTAACACTTACGGCCGCAGCGCGTCTTCCGCCGCCAGCGACTGCGCGGTGGCACCGAACCGGATCAGCAGCGCGACCAGCAGCCGCTGTGGCTCGCTCATGCGGGCGCGGGCGATGATGACTCGGTGTGCGACGTCTGGATGATCGGTGATGAGTCCATCGACGCCGCGCGTGAGACCCACGAGCATCCAGGCCGGGTCGTTCACGGTCCAGATATAGACGTCCTGACCGGCGCGATGGGCGCGACGCACGAAGCGCCGCGACGCCATCCGCGACTCCACGGCCAAAAAGTCCGCGTTCAGCTCCGTCAGATCCCCCATTGCTTTCGCGACGAGAAACCCGACGCGCCAGGACGGGCGCAGCGCTTTCAGTTTGCGCGCCATGGCGTGATCGAGCGACATGAACTCGCACTGGTCCACCATGCCGGACGCCTCGACAATCTGCACCACGCGCTCTTCGAGCCGCTGGTCGTGGCCGTACGATTTGAGCTCGACCAGGACTTTGCAGTGCCCCTTGCAGACGGCGAGCGCCTCGGCGAGGGTCGGCACGCGCTCGGCGGCATAGCGCGCGTCTCGGTACGAGCCGATGTCGATCGCGCGCAGCGTGGAGGCGGGCGTGCCCCAGATCGTCGCCGGATTCCCGGCGACTTTCATTAAATCCGCGTCGTGCGCGACGAGCACCTGGCCGTCGGAAGATTCCTGCACGTCCAACTCGACCATGTCGGAACGCTGCTCGGCCGCCAGACGAAACGACGCCAGCGTATTCTCCGGCGCCGTCGCCGACGAACCTCGATGGGCGATGACCACGACTGGTGCCTGATTCCGCGTGGCGAGGAATGCCAGCTCGGCGACGCCACCCAGGGCGAGCACGACGAGCGCCAGAATGACGGCGCCCCAGGGCCCGGTCAAACGCATCCGCCAGACCGCGCCGCCGTATTGAGCCAGCGACGCCGGTGCACGCTGCGCGATGCGCTGGTACAAGCGTGTGAGGACCAGGGCAAACAGCGAGAAGTTCACGACACTGGCCGCCAACGCGAGGAACGCGGCGACCAGGGCCCACACGCCGATGAAAAGCATCAACAGCGGCAGCGAACCGGCCGCAGTCGGGGCGACCCAGAAACCGATGGACCGCATCAGCCAGGTCAGCGCGCTCGTCAGAGCGAACGCCGTGGTCGCCCAGAGCGCGAACGATGCGAGAATGAGCCCGTAGGAGCCGGCCGCGCGTCGAGCGCTCTCGCCCAACGCCTGTCGCGGGTGCACCTGCTCGAATGCCACGAGGGGCCAGGCAAACGCCCAGCGCGCGATGGTGCGTGCCAGCAGCAGCACGAACCCGACGCCGATCAACGCGACCAGGACCACGGCGAGCCAGAACTGCGGCGGTTTGTCCGCCAGGTAGTAGTTGATGTCATGCGCGCGCAGCAGGGTCATGTACACAAGCGCCGCCGCGACGCCGAACGGCACCACGCCGAGCATCACGCGCAGCACCATATGGCCGGAAAGGCGCAGTACATCCAGCGCGTGCGCCGCGCCGAACCGCAGTGCGCCGCGCCCGTTGAGGCGGATGTCCTGCGACGCACCCACACCCACCGCCATCAGACACGAGGCCTCGACGGCCGTGATCGCGACGATCAGCGAGCCACCCAGCAGCAGCGTCACGATGCCCGTGGGCGTGGTGAGGAAAAACATCGCGATGTCGGTATCCGCCACCACGCGCTGCGACGTCCGAGCCCGCAGCCAGTACAGGAGCAACGTGGTCCCGGGCATGAGCAATGCGAACGCGATCGCCTTGTATGCCAGATCGGTGATCGCCAGAACCTTCCAGGAGCGGCGCAAATCGCCGAGCGCGCCCAGGAACATGTCGCGGGTCGAGCGCCAGATTGTCATGAGCCTAAAGAAGGCGCACGGCGCCGCGCCGGACATTGTCCTTTTGTGAGCGAGGAAAACGACTACCGGTGGGTGAAGCTGACTCCCGCCTGCAGAAAGCTGAGCCGCGCGCTGCCCGCCGCCTGACCGCCGTTGAAGTTGACGTTTCCGCCTACTACGCCAAGCGAGTAGTGCACGAACGGCGCGATCAGCCAATGGCTGCCGGCGGCGGACTCGTAGCCTACTCCCAACTGCGGACCGATCCCCGATGACGTGACGGCGTCAGTTCCGTCGTTGGCGCGATGCATCAGAAGCGCCGCGCCACCCCGCAGATACCAGCGCCGTTTTGTGCCCGGATACCAGGTCGCCGTCGCACCGATCGACAGCAGCGTTTGGGTGACGGCCTCATCACTCTGGCGCCAGGCGGCCAGCTCGCCGCCGAGCCGGAGCGTGCGACTGGTCGTGCCGCCCAATCCGAGGAGCGCCGAGATGCCGGCCTCGCGTCGGCCCGCGCAAATGTCGCACGACACCCGCGACCATCCCGGCGCGACGCTGAGGGAATACCAGAATCCACCCGCACCACCGCGGCGTTGAGCGGTGAGCGCGTGCGCCGAGCTGCCGAGCAGGAGCGCGAGGACCAACACCGTGGTGCGCATGGCGGCAGTATAACTCATTCACTGTGGCCCATTTGGGAGTGATTGGCGTCACGGCTCCGCACGCCTCCGCGTGACGAACGTGAAGCACGACGTATGAAACGGGAGCTCGTGCTTCTCCTATTGGTGGCACCGATCTCACTGGCGTGCCACGACTCGCCGGCGGCGCCCGATTACGGCCCCGCTGTCGGTGATGCCGCGTCCTTCGGCATCTGGGTTCCGGGTGCGAACGACGACTGCACCGCAGCCCAGCACGACGCTTACTCGGTCGTCGGCGCCGATCACAAGCGCTACCCGACCTGGCACCCGCCGATCGATCCGGTCACCGGGTGCTCATTCGGACACGATCACGGGCGCGATCCGCGCGGGTCGGCGCTGTATCGCGAAGTCGGCGACATCCCGTTCGGCTACGCGAACGAGCAGCTCGACGTCTACGATCCGCTGACGACGCGCCACGAAGACCATTTTGGACACAAGGTCGAATGGGAAAACGGCATTCGGATGCATTTCGGCAGCGAGGCGGCCGATGCGCTGTTCGACGTGCGCTGCGACGTGATGACCAAGCTGCATCAGGGCACGCATTCGAAGGACGCGTTCACCAACAATCTGCACGAGCTGGTCTATCACATCAGCTGCACCGACGGCACCGAGCTGCACATCACGATGCTCGCGGCGATCGGGACGCCGGGTCAGTTCGAGCGCAGCTGCGACGGCGTGACGGTGGTGGTCGGTCCCGCGACGCCCGCCAATTCACCCGACGGCGGTGGCGTACGGATCATTCCCGACCGCTTCTGCGTCGATCGTGACATTCTCGTCGCCGCCGGCCAGACCTCCGATTTCAACGCGCTGCATGAGACCTGGCAGACGTCGAACTCGATTCGGACCGAGGACGGCCGCACGCTGGTCTTCTTCAATCCGTACTTTCAGGTCAATCGCCCCAGCCGGTTCTACGATCCCGCGATGCCGAATACCGTCGGCCGCCCGATCGACGTGTGTTACGAAACGACCGCCGCGGGCGATCAAGTGCGCGGCACCGGCGGCTCCTGCAACGCTTCGACCGCCAACGGCACGGTCCTCGGCATTCCGTTCGACGATCCGCGCTCGGTGTTCGACGGCGTGCGCCGCACGGTGGACGTCAACTCGAACTTTGTCGACAACAAGGAGGGTCCCGAGGTC
>DATMZX010000278.1:0-4054 GCA_035573235.1 Gemmatimonadales bacterium | reverse complement strand
TCGGTGAGTCCCTGATAACGCAGCGGCTGGAGGTCCGAGACGTAGCGGAAATCGTTCTCGCGTAGCTCGTCCAGCACATCGGTACCCTGATCGTCGATGGCCGCGAGCGGCGGCCGCTCGTGGACGACCTGGAAGAGATGCAGCGCGGGTCCGCGCATCGGAGGAAAGCGCTCATCGACGTAAACATCGACCGAGTCGGGATGGTCAACCGCCAGCAGCCTGAGCTGGTCCAGGTAGGCGATCTCCCAGAGTTCTTCCGTCACCTGAATCGAGTAGCGGCCGTTCTTGGGCTGCAGCGCTTCACCGGGGATCCGCACGTACTCGAGCGAAGCCCCCGCCGGAGCGTACGACATCGCCTCACCCTTCCCCCTTCCCCCTTCCCCCTTCCCCATAATCCCCACGGGCATCCCCAGCGCGCTTTGCCACATGATATCGGTGATGAAGCGGTACTGCTGCCCATCCCAGGCATACAGAAACGCGCACGATCCTTTGAGCTGTTGCAGCTCGAGCACGTCGGCGTCGCTGCCGGGGAAGTAGATCGTCTGCGGCACGCCGTTGGTCCATTGCACCCGCAGCACGTCGGCTTTGAGATGCGTCCCGAGCCCGATTTGGGTGAGCCGATCGGTCACGACGCGGGTTTGGTAGAGCTCGCCCGCGCGGATTTCGATTTTCGACCCGATGCCGAATGTGTTGTTCTTGCTGCTGCCGGTGCGCAACGCGGTGAGCTGGATGCGCATGCCGAGGTGGGCATTGCCGCCGTCGTTGCGAAGGAACCGGCCGCCAAGCAGGATGTCGAGATCGCCGTCGCCGTCCAGATCGCTGATGAGCATCGGGCCAGCCGTTTTTCCTTTGGGCAGCAGCGTCGAGCGGTCTTCGAACCGCCCTTCCTTATTATTGTGCAGCAGCGACACGCCGGTCTCGTTCACGAGCAGCAGATCGAGCCAGCCGTCGTTGTCGTAGTCGAAGAAGCGCGCCTCGCCACCCGCGCGTGAAGGCATGGCCGCACGGGTGAACGTTCCCGACCCGTTGTTGTGCCACAGGCCCGATCCGCCCACATAGAAATCGACCGCGCCGTCGTTGTCGTAATCCCCGACCGCCACGGGGCCCGCCCCGTGAATCGTGTCGGCGCTGCGAGTGAAGCCGCGCACGGCATCATTGAGGAACAGTCCGTGCGTGCCGCTCGCGCTCGCGATGAAGACGTCGGTGCGCCCGTCGTCGTCCACATCCGCGAAGCCGGCATCGCTGCCGCCTTGCTGCAGACCGGCGGCGTTGGGAAACGGCGCGAACGTTCCGTCGGCATTGTTGCGATAGGCGGCGGTCGATTCGTTTCCGACGAGCAGCAGATCCAAATCGCCGTCGTGGTCCAGGTCCAGAAACAGCGCGTGCCGCGCGACGCCGACCTCACGCACGCCCGCGCGCGCTGTGACGTCGTCGAACCGCTGGCCGCCGTTGTTTCGCAGGAGATACCCGTGCTGGTCGGTGCCGATGACGAACAGATCGAGCCAGCCGTCGTTGTCGTAATCGACGAACGTAGCGTCGGTCGCGCCGACGGACATGGGAAGCGGCATCCGGTCCGTCACCTCGGTCATGAATCCCTGCTGCATCGCGAACAGGCGGACCTTGCCGCCGGCAGAGAGCAGGAGATTGTCCACCCCATCGCCGTCGTAGTCGCCGAGCGCGAGCGCCGTGGGCGCGGCGTCCAGCTCCGGCAAGCCGCTTTCATTAGTAACGTCGGTAAACCGCACGTCGACGCTGGTCGGCGGCGGCCGGATGCCGCGCATCGTGATCAAGGTCTGGGGGCTGAATGCGAACGTCTGATTCCCGGCGATCGGCCCTTCGGTCCAATTCACGAGCGCGAGCGCCGCCTGATAGGGCGAGGTGACCTCGATCGCGTGGCGGAAGCGGTCGAACGCGGCGCGCGCCGCAGCGGCACGGCCCGAGCGCAACGCTTCAATCGCTGCCGCGAGGTGCGGATGCGCGTCGGGCGGCGGCTCGGGACGCAGCCGGCGAATGTCTTCGAGGTAGCGCAAAGTGCTGTCGTTTTCACCGAGCCGCAGGAACACGTCCGCGATCTCGACCCGCACGGCCAGATTGGACGGCACTTTCTCCAGCAGCTGGCGCAGCCGCGCGGAGTACACCGTGTCGCCGCTCGTCTGGCGGTCGATCTGCGCGAGCATGTACAGCACGCGCGCATCGGGCTCGATAGTGGCGAGCGCGCGCGTCGCGTCGTCCGGCCGCCTGGTCAACACGTACAGCCGCGCCAGAATCAGCGCGATCTCGGGACTTCTCGCGTCGAGCTTGCGCGCGCGCTTGAGCTCGGACTCCGCCTCCCGGAGCCGATTGGCGCGCAGATAGGTGAGTCCCAGGTTCGCGTGGCCGGAAGCATCCTTCGGCGCGAGCGCGATGACCGTCTTGAACTCCTGCTCCGCCTCAGCGAGCAGGCCGCGCTCCAATTGGGCGAGACCGACGGTGCGCGCCGTCAGGAGTGCGCCTTGATCGATCGGCTTCTCCTGACAGCCTCCCGCGGCGAGCAGCGCGAGCACGACCACATTTTTCAGGCTATACTGCGTCCGCTTGCGTAGCACTCTTCTGTTGCTCCTCCTCGTCGCCGCGAGTTGTCGCGAGCGCGCGTCCACGCCCCCGCTTTTCGAGCGCATCACGCCTGAAGCGAGCGGCGTCACGTTCGCGAACGTGCTGCCTCGGGATTCCGGCGCGCTCAACATCGTGAACTATCTGTACTACTACAATGGCGGCGGTGTCGCGGCGGGCGACGTGGACGGTGACGGGTTGGTGGATCTGTATTTCACGTCGAACGTGGGCAAGAACCGCCTCTACCGCAACCTCGGCAAGTTTCGATTTGAAGACGTCACCGACCACGCCGGCGTCGCCGATTCCGTCGGCTGGAAGAGCGGCGTGACGATGGCGGACGTGAACGGCGACGGTCGGCTCGACCTCTACGTGTCGGGCGTGGACGACGAAATGAAGGGCCGCAACGTGCTCTTCATCAACAATGGCGACGGCACATTCAGCGATCGCACGGCAGAGTTTGGGCTCGAGTTCTCGGGATACGGCACGCAGGCCGCGTTCTTCGATTACGACGGCGACGGCGACCTCGACATGTATCTGCTCAACAGCTCCACGCTGCAGCGCGTGGCTCGGGCGCAGAGTACGAGCCGCACGGCCCGCGACGCGGCGGCAGGCGACCGCCTGTATCGCAACGATCGCGGCCATTTCGTCGATGTCAGTGAAACCGCAGGCATCTACGGCGGCGTCGAGGGGTTTGGGCTGGGGATCGCGGTCAGCGACTTCAATCTGGATGGGTGCCCCGACATCTATGTCGCCAACGACTTTCCGGAGAACGATTTTCTCTACCTCAACAACTGCGACGGCACCTTTCACGAGGCGATCACCGAAGCCACGGGGCACACGAGCCGGTTTGCGATGGGCGTCGACGCCGCGGATTTCAACAACGACGGCCGCCCCGACCTCGCCGAGCTGGACATGCTGCCCGACAGCGAGCCGATCCGAAGAACCGCGGCGAGCGCGGAGACCTATCAGCTTTTTGCGATGAAGCTCGCGATCGGCTATCACCCGCAGTACGCGCGCAACACGCTGCAGCTGAACCGCGGTGTCGTCGGCGGCAAGCTGCGATTCAGCGAGATCGGCCAGTTTGCCGGCATCGCGGCGACCGATTGGAGCTGGAGCCCGCTGTTCGCCGACTTCGACAATGACGGCTGGAAGGACCTGTTCGTGACGAACGGAATCTTCCGGCGGCCGAACGATCTCGACTACATCGCTTCACTCGACTCGGGGGGCCCGCCCAGGCTCGATCGCATGCCGAGCGTGCCGCTTGCGAAGTATCTGTTTCGGAACAATGGTGATTTGACGTTTACAGACGAGGCCAGGGCCTGGGGCCTAGGGGATAGAGGATTTTCGAACGGCGCTGCTTATGCCGACCTCGATAACGACGGCCGCCTGGATCTCATCGTCAACAACGTCAATGCGCCCGCATCGGTCTATCGCAATCGCGGTGTGAGCGGGCACTACCTGGCCG
>DATMZX010000277.1:0-3034 GCA_035573235.1 Gemmatimonadales bacterium | reverse complement strand
GCCGAACTCGGCTTCCACCATCTCTTCGTACGCCGAGTACTCGATCGCCGTCACCCCGTGCTCATCGGGCCCGATGAGCACGGGGTGACGGCGATCGAGTACTCGGCGTACGAAGAGATGGTGGAAGCCGAGTTCGGCCGGCTCCTGGCCGATGCGCGCGGTCGCTGGCCGGAGGCGCGCATCGCCGTACGCCATCGGCTGGGCACGATCCCCGTCGGGGAGGCGAGCATCGCGATCGCCGCGGCGGCGCCGCATCGGGCCCAGGCGTTCGAGGCGTGCCGCTACGTGATCGAGGAAGTGAAGCGCCGTGTCCCCGTCTGGAAGAAGGAGCTGCGCGTGGACGGCAGTGAAATCTGGGTCGATCCATCCGGCCGTCCGACTACCAAGCCATCGCATGTCTGACGTCATCCACGACACGCTGCAACGTCCGCTCGCAAGCCTGCGGCTGTCCGTGACGGACCGCTGCAACCTGCGCTGCCGCTACTGTATGCCGGAAGACGAATACGTGTGGCTGCCGCGCACCTCGATCCTCACGTTCGAAGAGATCGAGCGGCTCACCCGCGTGTTCGCCGGGCTGGGTGTGCACAAGGTACGGCTCACGGGCGGCGAGCCGCTGCTGCGCCACGATCTCCCGACGCTCGTGGCGATGATCGCTCGCAACCCGCGCATCAGCGACCTCGCCATAACCACGAACGGCTTGCTGCTCGCGAAGCAGGCGGCCGCGCTCAAGGCCGCCGGCCTGCAGCGCGTGACCGTGAGCCTCGACACGCTGCGTCCGGAGCGCATGCTCGCGTTCGCCAAGAGCGCGCGGCACGCCGACGTGCTCGACGGCATCGTCGCGGCGCAGCAGGCGGGCTTCGCGAGACTCAAGCTCAACGCGGTCGTGATCAGGGGATTCAACGACGACGAGCTGGCCGATCTGATCGAGTTCGCGCGCGCCCACAACGCCGAGGTGCGCTTCATCGAGTACATGGACGTGGGGGGCGCGACCCGGTGGTCCCGGGACCAAGTCGTCTCCCAGCAGGAGATGCTGGACGTGCTTGCCCGGCGTTACGGCGCGATCGAGCCGGTTCGCCCGACCGGGGACGACGGCCGCGCCCCCGCCGAGCGCTTCCGGCTCGCGGACGGGTCGACGTTCGGCATCATCGCCTCGACCACCGCACCGTTCTGTCGCACCTGCGATCGCAGCCGGATTACCGCGGACGGCACATGGTTCCTGTGCCTGTACGCCGCGGCGGGAATCGATCTGCGCGACCTGCTGCGGCGCGGTGCCACCGACGAGGAGCTGGCAGCCCTGGTCCGGGAGACCTGGCAAGGGCGCGCCGACCGCGGAGCGGAGGAGCGGCTCGGCGTAGCGGACCGGGGGGCATTGTATCGCATCGATTCGCTGCGCGCCGATCCTCACCGGGAGATGCACACCCGCGGCGGGTAGCAGTAGCTTTACTCCCCATGATGAACAAGATCACCGTCGTCGGCGCTGGCAACGTGGGCGCCACCGCGGCCCAACGCCTCGCCGAGAAAGAGCTCGCGCGCACCGTCGTCCTGGTCGACGTGATCGAGGGCGTCCCTCAGGGCAAAGCGCTCGACCAGTGGCAGTCCGCGCCGATCGAAGGGTTCGACACGCGGGTGGTGGGGGCGAACGACTACCAGCCCGCCGCGGGCAGCGAGCTCGTGGTCGTCACCGCCGGTATCGCGCGTAAGCCGGGTATGAGCCGCGACGACCTGGTCCGCACCAACGCCGACATCGTCAAGCAGGTCTCCCAACAGATCAAGCAGCATTGTCCCAACGCGATCGTCCTGGTGGTCTCGAACCCGCTCGACGTGATGTGTTGGGTCACGAAGCAGGTCACGGGGTTCCCGCGCGAGCGCGTGGTCGGGATGGCGGGCGTGCTCGACACCGCGCGGTTCCGCGCGTTCCTCGCCGAGGCGCTCGACGTCTCGGTCGAGGACATCCAGGCGATGGTGCTGGGCGGGCACGGCGACACGATGGTGCCGCTCATCTCCTACACGACCGTCGCCGGCATCCCCGTCACCCACTTCCTGAGTAAGCCGACGCTCGACAAGATCGTGGAGCGCACCCGCAACGGCGGCGCCGAGATCGTCGCCTTCCTGAAGACCGGCTCCGCCTATTACGCGCCCTCGGCGGCCGTGGTCCAGATGGTCGAGGCCATCGTCCGCGACAAGAAGCGCATTCTCCCCTGTGCCGCGTGGCTGCAGGGAGAATACGGGCTGTCGGGGATGTATTGCGGGGTGCCTTGCAAGCTGGGGCGGAGTGGGCTGGAGAAGATTTTGGAGGTGAAGCTCTCGCCGGACGAACAGGCGGCGCTCAAGAAGTCCGCCGAAGCCGTAAAGGAGACGATGGCCGGAGTGAAGCTCTAGGCCGCCCCGGTGAACTCCTTGGCCTGCGGCTTGGGCGTCAGCTTGGCCTTCCAGTAGTCCCGATTCAGCTGGGCGATGAAGTCGATGGAAATGTCCTTCGGGCATGCGGCCATGCATTCGCCGTGGTTGGTGCACGCCCCGAACCCCTCCGCATCCATCTGGGCCACCATGCCCACTACCCTCGTGTCGCGCTCGGGCTGGCCCTGCGGCAGCAGCCCCAGGTGCGACACCTTCGCGGCCACGAACAGCATGGCCGACGCGTTGGGGCAGGCTGCGACGCAGGCGCCGCACCCGATGCAGGCGGCAGCGTCCATCGCGAGGTCGGCGTCGCGCTTGGGCACGAGCAGCGTGTTTGCCTCCGGCGCGCTCCCCGTACGGGCGGTGATGAACCCGCCCGCCTGGATGATCCGGTCGAACGCGCCGCGATCCACCACCAGGTCCTTGATCACCGGGAACGCCCGAGCGCGCCAGGGCTCGATCCACAGCTCCGCGCCGTCCGGGAACGAGCGCATGTGCAGCTCGCACGTCGTGGTGGCGCGCTGCGGTCCGTGCGGTCGCCCGTTGATCACCATGCCGCACACCCCGCAGATTCCCTCGCGGCAGTCGTGGTCGAACGCGATGGGATCGTCCTTGCGCGCCAGGAGCTGCTGGTTCA